>CAZOWW010000140.1:0-14278 GCA_964583765.1 uncultured Kineosporiaceae bacterium | reverse complement strand
TTCCGATCTCGGTGTCGGATCCCGGGCTGCGGGCCGTCCGGGCGGCCGTTCGTCCTGTCCAGGGGTTCGCTCACCGGCCGATCATCCGTGTCCCCGCGCGGCCCGGTCAAACCCGGCGCGGCGTCCGAGATGGCGGATCGGCGTGGTCGAGGTCGGTTCGATCACGTCCCTGCGTCGCCGGAACGGGCCGTGCGGGTCTCACTCTCGGGAGCCGGCTACGCGGAGGGCCGCCGCATCTCTACCATGTCGCGGTGACCGTGATCACCACCGAGCCTGCCGTCGACGACGACGGCCCCGCCGGGGCAGAACAATCGGACCCCTCGGCGTCCGCCGAACAGGCCCCGGCCCCCGAACCGACACCGACGCCGTCCCGCAGCCGTGAGTGGGTGATCCGGCTGGTCGGGCGCACCGCAACTGACCGGTTCTGGGGCTGGATGGGCCCGATGCTGGTCACGCTGATCGGGGGTTTCCTGCGCTTCTGGCACCTCGACCGGCCACCCGCACTGAACTTCGACGAGGCCTACTACGTGCGCCAGGCCGGCTCGATGATCAAGTACGGCTTCGAGATGCGCTGGATCGACGCCAGTTCTGACAAAGCCGTCACGATGTGGAACGCGGGGAACACCGCGATCTGGACCCATGACGCCGACTTCGTGGTCCACCCCCCGCTGGGCAAGTGGATGATCGCGGTCGGGGAACTCCTGCTCGGCCAGAACAACCGGTATGGGTGGCGGTTCTCGGTCGCGTTCTGCGGCACGCTGTCGATCCTCATGCTCGGGCGCATCGCCCGCCGGCTGTTCTCCTCGAGTCTGCTGGGCACCACCGCGGCCCTGCTCCTGGCCGTGGACGGCCAGCACTTCACCCAGAGCCGCACCGGCCTGCTGGACCTGTTCGTCATGTTCTGGGCCCTGGCCGGCTTCGGCTGCTTGCTCCTGGACCGCGACCACTCCCGACGCCGCCTGGCCCGGCGCCTCGAGCAGGACAGACCCCTGCCCTGGTGGCTGCCCTGGACCTGGCTGCGCCCCTGGCGCCTGGCCGGAGCCGTCTGCCTGGGCCTGTGCGCGGGCGTCAAGTGGTCCGGCCTGTGGTTCTTCGTCGCGTTCCTGCTCCTGAGCCTCCTGTGGGACCTGGGCGCCCGCCGCGCCGCTGGTGACCGCCTGTGGTGGGGATCGCTGGTCACGGACGGCGCCTACAGCTTCCTGACCACCTTCCCGCTGGCCGTGGCCACCTACCTGGTCACCTGGACCGGCTGGTTCCTGTCCAACAACGCCTGGGACCGCAACTGGGCCGACACCCACGACGCCGCCTCCGGCTGGGGCTGGATGCCCGGACCGATCCGCGGTCTGTGGCATTACCACGTCGAGGCCTTCCGCTTCCACAACAACGTGCACGACTCGCACCCGTGGATGTCCAACCCCTGGTCCTGGCTCGTCGAGGGCCGGCCCACGATGTTCTGGCTCAACTTCAACGCCACGGGCTGCGGCAAGGGCAACAACCAGTGCGTCGCGGCCGTGGACAACCTGGGCAACCCGGTCATCTGGTGGGGCGCGACCCTCGCGGTGGGCGTGCTCCTGTTCGCCTGGCTCCTGCGCCGCGACTGGCGCGCCGGGGCGATCCTGGCCGGCTTCGTCGGCGGCTACCTGCCCTGGTTCAACTGGCAGAGCCGCACGATCTTCACCTTCTACGCCATCGCCTTCACCCCCTGGGTCGTCCTCGCCCTGGTCTACGCCCTCGGCCTGATCCTGGGACCCAGCAACGCCTCCCCCGACCGGCGCATGACCGGAGCCGTGGTCGCCGGCACCATCGTCATCCTCGCCGTCATGGCCTTCGGCTACTTCTACCCGATCTACGCCGACGTCCCGATCACCCACGGCGCCCTGGACGCCCGCATGTGGTGGCCGTCCTGGGGGTGATCCGGTAGTCGCCTCGGGCCGGGACGGAGGCCGTCCCGGCCCGAGGCGACCGGAACCGCGACACCCACCGTGACCAAGCTGTGCATCGACACTCCCCGGTGCGGGCTACGCACGGGGCGGCCGCGTCTCTACCATGTCGCGGTGACCGTGACCACGACCGAGCCCGCCGTCGACGAGGACGACCTCGCCGAGGCGGAGCAGCCGGACCCCTCCGGATCCCCCGAGCAGGCCCCGTCCCGCACCGGCGAACTGTTGATCCGGCTGATCGGGCGCACCGCGAGCGACCGGTTCTGGGGCTGGATGGGCCCACTGCTGGTCACGCTGATCGGGGGCTTCCTGCGCTTCTGGCGCCTGGGGAATCCCCCGCGGCTGAACTTCGACGAGGCCTACTACGTGCGCCAGGCCGGCTCGATGATCAAGTACGGCTTCGAGATGCGCTGGATCGACGCCAGTTCTGACAAAGCCGTCACGATGTGGAACGCGGGGAACACCGCGATCTGGACCCATGACGCCGACTTCGTGGTCCACCCCCCGCTGGGCAAGTGGATGATCGCGGTCGGGGAACTCCTGCTCGGCCAGAACAACCGGTATGGGTGGCGGTTCTCGGTCGCGTTCTGCGGCACGCTGTCGATCCTCATGCTCGGGCGCATCGCCCGCCGGCTGTTCTCCTCGAGTCTGCTGGGCACCACCGCGGCCCTGCTCCTGGCCGTGGACGGCCAGCACTTCACCCAGAGCCGCACCGGCCTGCTGGACCTGTTCGTCATGTTCTGGGCCCTGGCCGGCTTCGGCTGCTTGCTCCTGGACCGCGACCACTCCCGACGCCGCCTGGCCCGGCGCCTCGAGCAGGACAGACCCCTGCCCTGGTGGCTGCCCTGGACCTGGCTGCGCCCCTGGCGCCTGGCCGGAGCCGTCTGCCTGGGCCTGTGCGCGGGCGTCAAGTGGTCCGGCCTGTGGTTCTTCGTCGCGTTCCTGCTCCTGAGCCTCCTGTGGGACCTGGGCGCCCGCCGCGCCGCTGGTGACCGCCTGTGGTGGGGATCGCTGGTCACGGACGGCGCCTACAGCTTCCTGACCACCTTCCCGCTGGCCGTGGCCACCTACCTGGTCACCTGGACCGGCTGGTTCCTGTCCAACAACGCCTGGGACCGCAACTGGGCCGACACCCACGACGCCGCCTCCGGCTGGGGCTGGATGCCCGGACCGATCCGCGGTCTGTGGCATTACCACGTCGAGGCCTTCCGCTTCCACAACAACGTGCACGACTCGCACCCGTGGATGTCCAACCCCTGGTCCTGGCTCGTCGAGGGCCGGCCCACGATGTTCTGGCTCAACTTCAACGCCACGGGCTGCGGCAAGGGCAACAACCAGTGCGTCGCGGCCGTGGACAACCTGGGCAACCCGGTCATCTGGTGGGGCGCGACCCTCGCGGTGGGCGTGCTCCTGTTCGCCTGGCTCCTGCGCCGCGACTGGCGCGCCGGGGCGATCCTGGCCGGCTTCGTCGGCGGCTACCTGCCCTGGTTCAACTGGCAGAGCCGCACGATCTTCACCTTCTACGCCATCGCCTTCACCCCCTGGGTCGTCCTCGCCCTGGTCTACGCCCTCGGCCTGATCCTGGGACCCAGCAACGCCTCCCCCGACCGGCGCATGACCGGAGCCGTGGTCGCCGGCACCATCGTCATCCTCGCCGTCATGGCCTTCGGCTACTTCTACCCGATCTACGCCGACGTCCCGATCACGAAGGGCGCCTACGACGCCCGGCTGTGGTGGCCATCCTGGGGGTAGGACGACGCGAGGAGCAGGTGTGGACCCGAGCAAGGAACCGGAGAACCCCGCCGTATCGGATGTTCCGGTCGAGCCGGACCGGTGGTCGGACGCCGACTACTGGGCTCCAGCGCCCGCGGCCGCGGTAGCCCGGGCGCGCCGAGCGCGGCGCACCCGCATCCTGGTGACGATCCTGGCGACGGTGGCCGCAGTGGGCACCGTTGCCGGGATCCGCTCCCAGCACGGCGACGCGCCGGGAGCCGGCACCACCGCGGGCGGGGTCTCCGGTGCGCTGGCCGTCCCGTCCGGCTCGACGGGCGCGGCCGACCCCACTCCGGCCACGGGCCCCGGCACCCCCGGCGTCACGCCGGCGACCCTCACCCTGACCGCGTCCGCCCCCGGCACGGCGTCCGCCACGGGGACGCCGTCCCCCAGCGCCCCGGCCACCGTCACGCCGGACCCCACGGCGTCGGCCCCCGCTGCCCCACCCAGGACCAGCGCCGCCGCGCGGACGACCTCCCGGACCACCGTCACCCGGACCACCGGTTCCGCCGACGACGCCTATGTCGCGCGGATCGTCGTCCTGGTCAATGCCGAGCGCACCAAGCGCGGCCTGCGTCCGCTGACCGTCTCCACCTGCGCGGCCGGGTACGCCAAGCGCTGGTCCACGCACATGGCGCAGACCGGCACCTTCGAGCACCAGGGTCTCGGGCCGATCCTGAACAACTGCGGCGGTCGTTCCGCAGGGGAGAACATCGCCTACGGCAACGTGTCCGCCGACAAGATGATGAACATGTGGATGAACTCCGAGGGCCACCGGGCCAACATCCTCAACGCCTCCTACACGCGCATCGGCGTGGGGATCGCCCGCACCTCCTCGGGACGGGTCTACGGCACCCAGGACTTCCTCGGCGCCTGAACGGCGCCGCCCCACGACCGCGTCCACTCTCCTGCCGGTAGCCGTGCCCGCCGTCGCGCCGGGACGGGATACAGTCCGCACAGGAGGTCCCCCCAGTGCCTCGGAGGCCGCAGTGACCCGCACCCAGAACCGGTCGACCCCCTCGGTGTCCGTGTCGACGTCGCGCGGGGCGGCCGGGCCGCTGGTGATCCCGCAGGTGGCGATGACCCTGCCCGAGGCGCGACGGGCCGTGCTGACCCTGGTCGTGCCGCGGCGCATGCTCTTCGCCTTCGGCGCCATGTTCCTTCTGGGAATGATGCTCTTCGGGCAGGACGCCAACCCGGCCCTGGGCCTGGCCCTGCTCGGCGGGGCGCTGGCCGGACTGTGGATGATGGCCGTCCGGATCCCGCGCAAGGTGTTGCGGGCACACCGGGCCTCCACCTGGACCGCCACCGCGAACGGGCTGCGGATCACCGTGTCCGACGGCGAGACCTCTCTGACCTGGCAGGAGTGCGCCCGGGTCAGCGCCCGCTCCCTGGTGATCGGCTTCCGGTTGAAGTCCGGCGGTGTGGTCGTCCTGCCGCGGCGATGCCTGCGCCCCGGCCAGGACCGGCTCCTGGAGTCCTGGGTGCGGGCCGCCGGGGTGCCGGTCACCGGGAACCTCGCCGCCCCGAACGCACGCTGACCCGTCCGGACCGCCGCGCGTTCCACGCGTCCTTCGGCACACCTCACCCCCTGCGCGCCCCGGTCCCCTGGACTCCGCGCCGCTCTGCGTGCCCCGGCCCCTGCGCGTTCCACTCCCCCGAGCGCCCTGACCCCGTCCCCTGCCGCTTCCGCTGCCCCCGAGCGCCCCTGCCCCCTGCAGGTTGTGCTCACCGTGCACCCCTCACCCCTTGCGCACCCCGGTGCCCGGGGCTCCCCCGGCACTACGCTTGCTCCGGTCGTCGGACCCCGGCAGGGGTGACATGACGCAGGCCTCGGGCCCCGGCGGGAGGGTGACGTGACGCGAGCGGCGCGACCCAGGAGGCCGGGCGGCATCGCCGAGGTCGCCCGCCTCGCCGGGGTGTCCGTGGGGACCGTCAGCAACGTCCTCAACAACCCGCATCTGGTCGCCGAGGACACCCGGACCCGGGTGGAGCAGATCATGCGGGAGACCGGGTTCGTGCGCAACGCCGCGGCCCGCCAGCTCACGGGCGCGCCGAGCATGGTCGTCGGCTGCGTCATGCTGGACCTGTCCAACGTGTACTTCGCCGAGGTCGCCCGGGGGATCGAGGAGCGGCTCGCGGTGGACGGCTGCGTGGCCGTGCAGTGCAGCACCGACGTCCTGCTCGACCGCGAGAACCACTACCTGCGGGCCCTCCTGGAGATCCGGGTCCGCGGGATCCTCATCGCCTCGGTCGACCCCGGCCGCAGCGACCTGCTGCTGTTACCGGCCAGGGGGACGCCGATCGTCCTGCTCGACGTGCCGCGCGACGACCTCGACCTGTGCGCCGCGGCGATGGACAACGTCCTCGGAGGGCGGCTGGCGGCCGAGCATCTGCTGGACCTCGGCCACCGCAGGATCGCCCTGCTGCGGGCCGAGACGGAGCTCCGGACCCTCACCGATCGAGCCGAGGGCGTGTCCCGGGCGGTGCGCGAACGCGGACTCGATCCCGCCGAGGTGCTGCTCGACGTACCTGTCGTGCCACCCCGGCTGGGCGGCACGGGCGAGATCCCCGTCCGGCAGGCCATGTCGGACGCACGGCCGCCCACGGCCTTCCTGTGCTTCAACGACACCGCGGCGATGATGATCCTGCCGAGTCTTCGGGAGGCAGGGATCGCCGTCCCGCACGATGTCTCCGTGGTGGGCTACGACGACATCCACTTCGCCGCCAATCTCTCCCCTGCGCTGACCACGGTGCGCCAGCCGGCGCACGACCTGGGCTGGACCGCGGCGGACCTGCTGCTGTCGGAGGTGAAGCCGGACCACCGCCACCGGGAGGTGATCTTCACCCCGGAGCTCGTCGTACGTCAGTCCACGGCGCCCCCGCCGGCCCGCGAGACCCGCACGACCAGCCCCGAGCGAACCCCGTGGACCTGACCGCCTGGTGGACCGTGACCGTGTTGGTCGGGTGCCTGCTCGCGGGGATCCCGCTGGGCGCCCGGGCGGTCGCGGGGTGGGGGCGGGGAGACGCCGAGGTCGTCCCGGCCACGGGTGCGCGCCCGCGGTCCGACGAGACCCCCGCAGGACGTCGCCCGGGACGGCGGGCGGCGGCGCATCCGGGTACCTGGCTCCTGGCCGCGGTCGGCGCCGTCCTGGGCAACCAGGTGCTCTTCACGATCTGGGTGCTGCGCGTGCACGACGGCGACACCGGATTCGTCCGCCGGTACTTCCCACCCGGCTGGTTCGCCGTCCCCCGGGGCACCGCGGTGGATCGGGTCGCGGGCTGGTTCCCGCACCCCGAGCTGCTCGCGCCCTGTCTGCTGCGGATACCGGCGTTGCTGGAGCTGCCGATCGTGGTGCTGGCGTACCTCACCGCGGCTCGTTGGCTCTCCCCCGGTCTCGGCCGGCGACTGCTCGCACCGTCGATCGTCCGGGCGACCTGCCTCGGCTGGAGTCTGGTGTTCGCGGCCATCGAGTGGGACCTGCACAACCCCTGGACGGCCGACGACCTCTGGTTGCGCGCGGCGTCGGCGATCCTCACCGTGTTGGGCCTCGCCCGGCTCCGCGAACGCACCCCACCGCCCTCGGGACCGGACCGTCCCCGGACGGCCGGGGAGCTGCTCATCGCCCTGGTCTCCGTCGCCGCGCTCGGGCAACTGGTCCTCGAGCTCTACGACACCGCGCTGCTCTACAACCTTGCCCGAGTGCCAGGGCGGCTGCCGGTCGTGGCGGTCACCGCCGCGGTGCTCGCGGCAGCCCGGTGGCAGGCAGCCCGCCAGGCCCGCCGCCGGCGTCCTGCGACCGGCCCCGGTACGGACCTGCTCATCACGTCCTTGATCCGGTTCACCGCGCTGTTCCTGGTCCCGGCCCTGCCGTTGCGCTACAGCCTGGGTTTCGCGCCACGCTGGGCCGCGGCGATCGGCGGGGTGATCATCCTGTTCACGGCGGCCGCAGGTGCCCTGTCCGAGGTCGTCCCCCGGACCTCGGCCGCAGCCGCGGCGGACCGCGGACCGGTCGTCGCCCTGCGCTGGGCGACCCAGCTCCTGTTCGCCACCGTCGCCGCGACCGCCGCCGGATTGGCCGGAACCCGCCTTCCGGGCTACCCGGAGGCCCGCCTGCTGACGGGCTCGGTCGCCTTCCTGCTCGTCGGCACGGCCGCCCTCGCCTGGGGTGACCGGGTGCTCTGGACAGGGGCCGCCGACACCTCACGGTGAGACATCGTCACCGTCGTCCCCGACGACATCGTCACCGTCGTCCCCCACGACATCGTCACCGCCGTCCCCCACGACATCGTCACCGCCGTTCCCGACCACATCCCCGTCCCCACCGGCGTCCGGCAGCCGCTCGGCGCAGCGGGCGAGTCGCGTGGACCAGTCCAGCAGGCGCTCGCGGAGGGCGACCGGTTCGAGCACGGTGAACTCCATCCCCGTCGCGCCCAGGGTGAGCACCGCCCAGTCGAGGTTCTCCGTCGTCATCCGCGCCAGACACCGGTCCGGTCCGAGGACGGTGAGCGTGCACCAGCGCCCCACCCTGCGTGCCACCCTCGCGGCCGAGGCGTGGACGACCGCCTCGACGACGTGCCCCGAGGACGGCTCCGTGATCCCGGTGCGGACGAAGGACGCGGCGTCCGGAGCCGGCAGGGTGCGAGGCCGGAACCGCGCGCCGGTGCGCCGAGGAGCGGCCAGGCGGTCCAACCGGAAACTGCGCCAGGCCTGCCGGTCCAGGTCGTACGCGACGAGATACCAACGATGGGCCAGGGGCACGAGCCGAAACGGCTCCACCTCCCGGTCGCTGAGCCGACCGTCCCGGGTGGTGTACCCGAAGCGCAGTCGCTCGGCGTCCCGGCAGGCCTGGGCCACCTCCACCAGGGCGGCGGGGTCGATTCCGGGGCCGGGGCCACTCCATCCCGCAGGCTCCGTCGCCGCCCGCAGGGCCTCGACCCGCCGACGCAGTCCCACCGGCATCACCTGGACGACCTTCGCGAGCGCCCGCACCGTCGGTTCCTCCACCCCTGCCCCGGCGTCCCGGACGGCGGACTGCAGAGCCACGACGAGCGCCACGGCCTCGTCGTCCTCGATCACCAGGGGTGGCAGGACGGCGCCGGGCGCGAGGCGGTAGCCACCGTCCGGTCCGCGCGTCGCAGCGACCGGGTACCCCAGATCCCGCAGACGGTCGACATCACGACGGAGCGTGCGGGCCGACACCTCGAGTGCCTCCGCCAGCGCGACTCCCGACCAGTGGCTGCGGCGCTGCAGCAGGGCGATCAACCGCAAGGTGCGCGAACTCGTGGCCGCCATCCACCCAGTGTGGCCGCATTGCGGTCAGGAATTGGCCACAACTCCGCCTAGCGTGGTGTTCGGCCGGCCGGTCCCGCGCCGGCAGGCATCACCCGAGGAGATCCGATGACCGCCCACCGCCCTGAGCACCCGAGTGACCTCACGACCGAGCCCTCCTCGCCCGGCATTCCCGTGGCGAATCCGGCGCCCGTTCCCGACCCGGCGCCCGTTCCCGACCCGGCGCCCGTGACGGACCGCGAGCGCGCCGACCTGCTCGACACCCTGGCCGCTCACCGGTACTTCCTGCGCCTGCCCACGCGCGACCTGACCGACGAACAGGCGCGCCGCCGGACCACGGCCAGCACCCTGTGTCTCGGGGGACTGATCAAGCACGTGGCGGACACCGAACAGGCCTGGGCGGACTTCATCGTCCACGGCACCCAGGCGCTGGTGAACCGGCCCGAGGGCGGCGTGCCTCCCGAGAGGAGCCCCTTCGTCCTCGAGGACGACGAGACCCTGGACGGCGTCCTGAACCACTACGCGCAGGTCGCCCGGGCCACCGACGCCCTGGTCGCCGCGCTGCCCGATCTCGACCTGGCGCACCCCCTGCCGCCCGCACCGTGGTTCGCCCCGGGCACGGCCTGGTCCGCACGCCGGGTACTGCTGCACCTGATCGCGGAGACCGCCCAGCACGCGGGGCACGCGGACATCATCCGGGAGTCCCTCGACGGCGCGAGGTCCATGGGCTGACCGACGGCGCCCGTGCCCGACACGGCATCATCGTCGGGTGTGCCCCGGCCCGGGGGCACACCGCCGAACGGCCCCCGGAACAAGAAGCGAGCCGCAGATGAGCTCCGACCCCGCGCAGGACGCCCACCGCGTCCCGCGGCTGCCGACCCTGGAGACGGTGGCCGCGGTGGCCGGGGTGTCCCGGGCAACGGTCTCCCGCGTGGTGAACGGCAGTTCGCGCGTGGACCCCGAGCTGCGGCGCCTCGTGGAACAGGCCGTCGCCACCGTGGGGTACGTGCCCAATCGCGCGGCCCGCAGCCTGGTCACCCGCCGCACGGACGCGATCGGCCTGGTGGTGCGCGAGCCGGTGGAGTTCGGGGCGGCCGACCCCTACCTGGCCGGCATCGTGGTGGCCGCCAGCCAGTCGCTGGTCGGCACGGGCGTCCACCTCGCGGTGATGATGGCCTGCAGCGACGACGACCACTCGACGATCACCACGTCCGTGCGGGCCGCGCACGTGGACGGCGTCATCCTGGTCTCGGTGCACGACGACGACCCCCTGCCCGGGCAACTCGTGCGGGCGGGGATCCCGCTCGTGCTGGGCGGACGGCCCGCGGCCCCGCTGGGCGGCGGTGGCTACGTGGACGTCGACAACGTCGGGGGGGGCCGGACCGCGGGACAGCGCCTGACCGAGACGGGACGGCGCAGGCTGGCCGTGATCACCGGGCCGGCCGACATGACCGCGGCGGCGGATCGGCTCGAGGGGTTCCTCGCACAGGTGGCCGAGTCCGGCCTGCCCGAGCCGGTGATCGTCGAAGGGGCGTTCACCCGTGCCTCGGGGGAACGGGCCACGACCGAACTGCTGGCACGACGTCCCGATGTCGACGGCATCTTCGCCGCCAACGACCTCATGGCGATCGGGGCCGTCCGTGCACTGCGCGATGCGGGACGGCGGATCCCGGACGACGTCGCGGTGATCGGGTTCGACGACATCGAGTTGTGCCGGTACGTCGAACCTCCGCTGACCACGGTGCACCAGCCGGCGGCCCAGCAGGCGCGCACGATGGTCGAGATGGTGCTCGCCCAGATCGCGGGCCGGGGCGGCACGGGCGCCTGCCGCCTCCCCACGCACCTGGTCGTCCGCGGGTCGGCCTGACTCTCACCGGTCACCGGTCGGGACCGCCAGGGGCCGGGGTGCCGGCGGACGGGGTGCGGACGGACAGGGTGCCGGCGGACGGGGTGCCGGCGGGCTGCCCGAGCGGTGACCCCGGCGGATGACGACCTGCGTCACCCGCCGGGAACTCCGCTCCAGGGCAGGTCAGCGCCCGCTCCGAGGGACGGAGGCGGTCCGGGCGGACCTGCCCGGACCGGTCACCGCGCTGAGCAGGTCACGCTCGGGGATCCGGAGGCGGCGGCGGGGGTGCTGGCGAGGAAGCCCACGTCGGTGGTCCCGCTCGGGGCGAGGGCACCGTTCCAGGAGGCGTTGCTCAGGGTGATCGTGCTCCCCTGGGCAGTGGCCACCGCGTTCCACGTCTGGCCGGGGGTCCAGCCCGCGGGCAGGGTGAGGGTCGCCGTCCAACCGGTCAGCGTGCTCGCGCCGGCATTGGTGACGACGACATCCCCCTGCACACCGCCCGGCCACTGGTTGGCGATGCGCACGGTGGCGGTGCACCGCGCGCCCCCGCCGGCCGAGGTGGTCGTCGTGGCGCTGCGCGACGTCGTGGACGTCGTGGTGGACCCGCCCACCCGGAACGGGATGCTCACCGACGACGCCTGACCCGAGCCGGCGGGCGCGTCCACCCGAACGCTCGTGGGGGCGTTGCCGATCGCGTTCCACAGTTCCAGGCGCACGCAACCGTTGGTCAGCGAGACGAGGGATCCGCTGGTGGAGGCGGGTCCGCTCCCCTGGGTGTAGTGCTCCCAGCCCGTCACCGGATCGGCGGCGAAGTACGGGAAGGTCTCCGTCCGGGTGTAGGTACCGCTGCCGGTCGGATCGTAGGAGACCCGGGCCTGGATGCCGTTGCCCACCGCCGTGCCCGCGTCCACGGCGAGGTCGAACGCGGTCGAGCGGCTCGCGTCATAGGTACCGGTGATGCCGCAGACCCGGTAGGTGGTGGCGTTGCGGGGAGTCCCGTCGGAGTTGACCCCGCCGGCCGAGGCGACGGTGTCGGTGCCCGCGGTGCTGCCGGCGGTACCGGACAGCGCGCCGCCCCCGCGCAGGTACAGGGTGCTGCCCGTCACCGGGGCACCCGAGGACGTGGTGGTCGTCGTCGCGCGGGTCGTGGTGGAGGTCGTGGTCCGGGTCGTCGTGGTGGTGGCGTGTCCGGACGACGTGTAGACCGCGACGTAGTCGACGAGCATGGGAGCGCCGGAGGCGGTCGCGCTCGTGGGACTCCCCGGCCAGCCGCCGCCCATCGCGACGTTCAGGATCACGAAGAAGCCGTGCGAGGTGGCGTTCGCCCAGGTGGTCGCGTCGACCTGGTCGGCGCGCACGGTCCAGAAGTTCAGCCCGTCCAGGTACCAGCGGATCTGCTCGGGCGAGGTGCTGCGGTCGTACTCCATCGCATAGGTGTGGAACCCGCCCTGGCAGGTGGTGCCGGTGCACGGGGTGTTCCCGCCCAGACCGGAGGTCTCGTTGCACGGTCCGCCCGAGCCCACGCCGCAGTGCAGGGTGCCGTACTCCGTGTTCACCCCGTTGACGTTCTCCATGATGTCGATCTCGCCGATGCTCGGCCAGTTCGTGTAGACGCCGCGGAACGGCGCCCCGAGCATCCAGAAGGCCGGCCAGTAGCCCTGCGCCGCGGCCCCGGTGACGTTCGGCAGACGGAGGCGGCCCTCCACCCGGAGCACGCCCCCGGACGGGGCGGCGAAGTCGGTGCGCTGGGTCTCGATCCGGCCGGAGGTCCAGTCGCCCGAGGCGTCCCGGATCGGGGTGATGGCCAGGTCCCCGCTGCCGTCGAGGGAGACGTTCGAGGTGCTGGAGGTGACGCTCTCGATCTCACCGGTGCCCCAGTTGTTCGCGGGGCAGCCCGGGTAGCAGTGTCCGGAGTCGTACAGCCAGTTCGAGGTGTCGGGCGCGGTGTTCGCCGCACCCGAGAAGTCGTCGCTCCACACCAGGTTCCAGCCGCTCCCGGTCGCGGGCATGGAGGCGGCGGCGACGCCGGGAACGAGCAGACCCGCCGCCCCGAGACCGGCGACGGAGGCGAGGAGCACGAGCGCCCGGAGCACGCGGGCACGCGGACCGGGGGCGGAGACAGGAGGCGGGCAGGGGGAGGGCGGGGAGGTGGCCGGCCGACGGCGATACCGGGTGCGGGACGGGAGCATCGAGATCTTTCTCCTCCAGGAGGTCCTGCCCCGGGCGGAGGGAGGCGGGCCCGGCAGCAGGGACGATGAGGGCTTCGGCTCGCGGGACGCGCTGTCCGCCGGTCGATCCCGACCCGGCGAGAGAGCGCTCTCTGACCGAGTCACCCTGACCACCCGGACAGCCCTTGTCAAGACCCGGACGGCAGAACTCGCACATGTCAGGCAGGACGACGGTGGCGAGACCGACCCCGTCGACCGCCCGCGCAGTCAGTCGAGCAACCCCAGCCCGCGCACCTCGTCGAGGAGCTTGGCCTTGTGGATCGGCTTGATCAGATAAGCGTCGCACAGGCCGCCGAACGACCGCATGATCGTGTCCACGTCGCCCAGGGCGGTGGTCATGATGATCTTGGCGCCCCGGGAGGACAGGATCCCCCGCGCCTCCTCCTCGTCCCGGATACGACCCAGCGCCTTCTGACCGTCCAGCTCCGGCATCATGACGTCCAGGCAGATCAGGTCATAGGGAGTGCCTGCCTCCAACGCCATGACCACCGCGGCCACCGCCTCGGCTCCGTTCACGGCGAGGTCACAACTCCCGTGCTCGCCCAGAATCCGCTTCAGCAACAACCTGCAGGTGAAGTCGTCTTCGGCGATCAGCGTCCTCATCGGTCCCCTCCCCTGGGGTTCGGCAGACGGTCGGGGTGCGACAGCTGGTGTGGCTTCGGTGAACGGTCGGGATGCGACGGCCGGCCGGGCATCAGCAGCTGGTCGGCGATCAGAGCCTGCAATCGGGCGAACTCGAGCCGAAGCACCTCGGTCTGCTCCAGGGCAGCCCTCAGATCGCCCGCGCCGGCGGAGAGCTCCAGCTCGGCGGCCGCGTAGCTCATCCGCTCGCCGCTCACACTCGCCGAGGCACCCTTGACGGCGTGCGCCTGGTGGGCGACGCCGTCCGCGTCCTCCTGATCGAGGAGCTCACCGATCCGGGCGAGCTGCCGCGGAAGATCGACGAGGAACCCGGCGGCGATCTCGTCCGCGAGATCCCCGTCGCCGAGCAGACGCTCCAGCAGCGACTCGCGGTCCCAGACCAGCCGACCGCCCGGCGGCGTGCGCACCCCCGGCTCCGAGTCCCGGTCCGGGCTCGGAATCGGGATCCGGCTCGGGACATCGGGTTCCGCGCCGGTGTCGCCCGGGAGCAACCGCGCGAGCTCCTCGGCGAGGGCCCTCGCGCTCACCGGCTTGGCGAGATAGCCGTCCATGCCCG
>CAZOWW010000139.1:0-14423 GCA_964583765.1 uncultured Kineosporiaceae bacterium | reverse complement strand
CAGCACCCAGACCTCCACCGTGCTCGCCAGCCAGACCACCGCCTGCCCGGGCTCGACCACCACGACGACGACCAGCCCCGGGCGCACCTGCGCCGTCACCGCGACGGGCTGCCTGCCGCCCACGACCACGACGACCACCCCCGGGCGCACCTGCGACACCATCCCGATCACGGGGGCGACCGCCGGCTGCCTGCCGCCCACGACCACGACGACCACCACGACCAAGGCGCGTTCCTGCACCGCGCGTCTGGTGGTGAACAGCTCGTGGGCCGGCGGGTTCCAGGGGACGGTCACGGTGACCGCCGGTGCCCTGCCCCTGAGCGGCTGGCAGGTGGCCTGGACGTTCGCGAACGGGCAGAAGATCACCCAGGCCTGGGGGGCAACGGTCACGACCTCCGGGTCCGCGGTGACCGCGACCAACCTGCCCTGGAACGGCAACCTCGTCCCGAGCGCCTCGACCACCTTCGGCTTCCTGGGCACCTGGCAGGGCACCAACACCGTGCCGACCCCCACCTGCACGGCGCTCTGACCACTGCAGCGTCCTGACCACTGCGATGTTCTGACCACTGCGACGCCCGGACCTCGGCGCCACCACGGGGCCGAGGTCCGGCGCCGTCCGCACCAGAACCTGCGTACCCACCAGAACCCGCGTACGACAACCCGCGTGCAGCGGCACCGGCTCTCGAGTGAGACTGCCCTCGTGCGCATCGAGATCCCGGTCTTCGACGGCTTCGACGAACTGGACGCCCTCGGCCCGTTCGAGGTGCTCTCGAACGTCTCCCGCGCGGGAGTCCCCTGGGACGTCGCCCTGGTGGGCGCGCACGGTGCCGGTGAGGTCGTGGGGGCCCACGGGCTGCGCGTACCCGTCCGGCAGGGGCTGGGTAGACCGGACGGTGTGATCGTCCCGGGTGGGGGCTGGCTCGACCCGGGGCCCGGCGCCCGGCACGAGGCGGAACTCGGAGTGCTCCCGAGGGCTCTCGCCGATCTCGCGCCGTCCACGCGCTGGGTCGCCTCGGTCTGCACGGGCGCCATGCTGCTCGCCGCGGCCGGACTCGTCACCGGACGACCGGCGATCACCCATCACAACGCCCTGGCCGACCTCGCCGCAGCCGGTGCCCGGGTCGTCGAGGGGGCACGCGTCGTCGATGACGGCACCCTGCTCACCGCGGGCGGGGTCACCTCCGGCCTGGACCTCGCCCTGTGGATCATCGAGCGGGAGCTGGGCCTCCCGTTCGCGGACACCGTCGCCCGCGAGCTGGAACACGACCGCCGCGGTCCGGTGTGGACGGCCCCGCAGGGTTGACGTACGGGCCACGTGAGCGAGCCCTCCGGAACCGGCTGTCCCGGTCCGGAGGGCTCATCGGCAGATCAGGCAGGGCAGGCCAGAGGTCAGAGGGCTTCGCAGGCCGGCGGCCCGGCGCCGTGCAGGCCAGAGGTCAGGCGGTGCAGGCCAGCTCGAGGATGTGCTCGGTCAGCGAGATGAGCAGTTCCTTGCAGGACTCACGGTTGCGCACGTCGCAGAGCACCAGCGGGACCTGTTCCTCGACGTCGAGCGCCCGCCGGACCTCCGTCTCCTGGTACCGCTGGACACCGTCGAAGCAGTTGACCCCGATGATGAACGGCAGTCCTCGTTGCTCGAAGTAGTCGATCGCGGGGAAGCACGAGTCCAGGCGGCGGGTGTCCGCGAGCACGATCGCGCCGAGGGCACCGATGGCCAGTTCGTTCCACATGAACCAGAACCGGTCCTGGCCCGGGGTGCCGAACAGGTACAGCACCAGATCGGAGCTGAGGCTGATCCGGCCGAAGTCCAGGGCCACGGTGGTGGTCCGCTTGCGCTCGACGCCGGAGAGGTCGTCGACGCCGTCGCTGAACTCGGTGAGGAGCTCCTCGGTGCGCAACGGCTTGATCTCGCTGATGGTCCCCACCAGCGTCGTCTTTCCCACGCCGAAACCGCCGGCGATGAGAATCTTGAGGGCGGTGACGCCGATGTCGTGGGTGGTCGCTCTGGACATGGTCGTCAGAGCTTCCGGATTCCGTCGAGCACGGCGTGCAGGATGTTCGTGTTCGGTGTCGCCCCGGATCCGTGGAGTACGAACCCCTGGTCGATGAGATCCCCGACCAACACTTTTGCCACTCCCAGAGGTAGTTCCAACCGTGCGGCGATCTCGGCAACCGAGAGCGGCCGCTGACACAGCCGGAGGATCGAGGCGTACTCGGGCCCATCACCCGAGACGGCGATGTTCGGCGAGGCGGCCACGACGAGGGTGATGAGGTCGAGATCACGCCGATGACTACGGGTTCGGCCCCGCGTCACCGCATAGGGACGGACCAGTGGTCCGGCGTCGCCGTCGAACCACGTCTCACCCTGCATCAGAACCTTCCCGATTCCATGACCGTGGAGAATCCGGCCCGCGGCGCGGACGAGAGATAGGTTCCGACCTGCCGGACCAGCAGGTTCAACTCGTAGGCGATCATTCCCAGATCGGCCTGCTCGGTGGCGAGCAGGGCGAGGCAGGCGCCGTTCCCGGCCGCGGTGACGACCAGGAAGGCGTGCTCCATCTCGACGACGGTCTGGCGAACCATGCCGCCACCGAAGTAGTGGCCGCTTCCCCTGGCCAGCGAGTGGAAGCCCGAGGCGATGGCCGAGAGGTGCTCGGCGTCCTCCTCGGAGAGGTTCTGCGAACGGCTGATGGGCAATCCGTCGGCGGACAGCACCACGGCCCGTTCGGCACCGACCACGCGCCGGACGAGATCGTCGAGCAGCCAGCTCAGTTCACGGTGGGGCGAATCGAATGCCATGTCTGTCCACGCCATCCTTCACTCAGGGCCCTCACGAGGACGTCGTCGGCTCGATGTCGGTGCCGCGGGCCTCCCGGGTCCCCCGCTGGATGGCCGCGAATCGGTCCCGCACCTGCTCGGCGTTGCCCCACAGGGATTCCTGGGACGACGTAGCAGGTCGCGGGGCCTCCCCCGCCAGTTGAGGGGCCAGGTTGGACTGACGCTGGCGACGGGGCAGCGCCGGGGGTTCCTCGTCGGACGCCGGTGTCCTGCGGCGGGTACGGACGGGCAGGCCGTCCAGCACGGGTTGCGGTGTCGCGACGACGATGTCGTGGCCGGCCGCTCCGCCGGAGTGCGGGCCGAGTCCGAACACCGGACGCCCCGTCGGGGTGTCCGCCGTCCGCCCGGAGCCACCCAACGGAGAGGCACCGAAGGGAGAACCCGACCTGGTCGAGGAACTGTCGGCGGTGATTCTCGCACCACCACCGACCGTGCCTGCCCCGAGGGGGCTGCCCGACATCGGCGGGCCCGAGAGCGGACCCGCGCCTCCGCCGGCGGAGTGCCCGGGCATGTTGCCCAACGCGGGCAGTTGCCCGGTGTTCAGGGCTCTCGCGCTCGTCCGGATCGGCAGCCCGGAGGACGACACCGGCACCGGCGGCTCCTGTGGCACCACGCTGGACCGCTGCGGCCCGATGCCCACCGCGGTCACCGACACCGTCTCGCCCATCGCGTGCTCCGCCGCCCGGGCGGAACTGCGGGAGCCGGAGATCACCTTGCCGGAGGGCCCCTCGATGGCGGCCTCCTCCGCGAGGAGCGCCGAGGGGATCAGCACGATGGCCTTGGTGCCGCCGTAGGACCGGGACTCGGACAGAGTGACCTGGATCCCGTGCCGCGCGGCCAGGCGGGCCACGACGAACAGACCGAGCCGGGGCTCCGCGGAGAGTGCCATGACGTCGAAGTCCGGCACGTCCCGCAACATGGCGTTGAGCCGCTCCCGGTGTTCGGGCGCGATCCCCAGACCCTGGTCCTCGATCTCGATGACCACTCCGCGCCCCACGATGTTCCCGCGGATCTCGACCTTGGCGGTCGGCGGGGCGAAGGCGGTGGCGTTGTCGAGCAGCTCGGCCAGGACGTGCACCAGGTCGGCGACGGCATTGCCGTTGACCTGGCAGTTCGGCAGCTCCCGCGTGGTGACGCGGGCGTACTGCTCGGTCTCGCCGATGGCGCTGCGCACCAGCGTGACCAGGGACACGGGCTGGCGCCACCGCCGTCCGGGCTGCTCGCCGCCGAGGATGATCAGGTTCTCGGCATTGCGCCGGGCGCGGGTGGCCAGGTGGTCGAGCGAGAAGAGCAGGGTCAACAGCTCCGGGTCCTCCTGCATCCGCTCCGCCTGGTCGAGCAACTCCAACTGGCGGTGGACGACGACCTGGCTGCGGTAGGCGATGTTGAGGAAGACCGTGCGGGTACCGGCGCGGGTACGAGCCTCGTGCGCGGCGGCGACCACGGCCGTCTGCTGCGCCTTGTTGAACGCCTGGGCGACCTGCCCGACCTCGTCGTCACCGTGGTCGAGCACCGGGACCTCGTGGACGATGTCGACGTGTTCCCCGGCACGCAGGCGCTCGACCACCCCGGGCAGGGTCTCGTCGGCCAGGGCGAGGGTCTCCGTCTTCAGGGCGACCAGCCGCCGGACGATCTTGTTGGCGAGCCGGATGGCGATCCATCCGACGATGATCTCCGCAAGGAGCAGGCCGGCACCGAACAACACCGAGCGCAGCATCAGGTTGTCGGCGCTGTCCGCGGCCTGCTTCGAGGCCGAGACCGACCGGTCCGCGTAGAGGGAGACCAGGGTGCTGTTGACGTCCTGGGAGGCCTCCTGCCACTGCTTGGCGTCGATGCCCAGGGCGGCCACGACGTCGGCCGGACTCCGGCCCATCGCACCTGTCCCGGTCGACGGGGCGGCCGTGGTCCCGGCGTCTGTGGCCGCGGCCGTGGGGTTCGTGCCTCCGGTCGGCGACGCACTGGAGGTGCTCCCGTCGCCCGAGGACGCGTTGCCGGTGGCTCCGGCCGTACCCGGCGCCGGGGTGGATGCCGCGCCAGCGCCCAGGGCCCCTGCGGACGAGGCGCTCGCGGGCGAGGTGCCGAGACCGGCCGAGAGGAAGGCGTTCTCCACCGTGACGACGGTCTTCCAGGCGGAACGCGACTCCAGCCCGGCCAGGCGGAGTTGCTCCGCGGTGGTCATGTCCTGGGCGGCCGTGTCGAGCAGGGAGTGGTAGGCCCCGACCTGACGGACCAGCTCCTGGAACGCCGCGTCCGAGATCGCACCGCCCTTGAGCGTCACCGCGATGAGCGAGGCGCTACGTCCCATGTAGTCGGCCGCCCGGAAGAGCTGTGCCGCACCCAGCTGCCCGTAGAAGGTGTCGATCGTGGGCGCCGTTCTCGCCCCCGCTTCCACGGCCGCCGCGAACGCATCCGTGATCATGTTGAACGCGGCGTACACCTGGGGAATCGTCAGCTGACCGCTGTCGATCTTCCCGCGAAGGGTGGGAATGGTCTGGCTGCCGTTGTCGACCTTGCGGAGAATCTTCTGGAAGTTGGCGTCCGCACCGTGGATGAGAACGTGCAGGGCGCCCGTCTTCAGCGTCGCGAGGATGGAATTGACCACCTCACGCTGATGGAGGAGTTCCGGGGACGGCGCCGGGTCACGGGCAGCCATGCCGAGCATGGTCAGCCGGCGTTCCTCCTGGATCGCCGTGATGAAGTCGGCGGCCGGTCTCGTCGAGGCCTCGAACTTGGACGAGAAACTCCGCAGGTGTTCGGAACCGACCGCCAGATAGGCGGACACCGCCACACCGATCAGGGAAGAGGCCACGACCGGAACCGCGGCAACCGCCAGCACGCGAGTACGGATACTCGATCGCTTCTTCCAGAGGGTCGAGGTGAACCTCACCGGACCGTCACGCCTCCCAGCGGGTCTCGCCCGAGCGCCACCCAGTTGAGCAAACACTTGACCGCCAGCGACGACGGGTGGAGGGCGCAACCTCACGCCCTGAAGTGGGGATCATCCATATCCAGCGTCGTCTGCCGGACGAGACTAGGTAGTCGGATGTGCTTCGTCAACTTTCCGACGAGAGGGGTCAACTACCCTGAGCTGAGCTGATTGACCTGCAGTGACAGAGTTCGACGGACTTCGACGCGTTGTGGCCGTTCAGGGGCACCCGTTCCGCCCATTTCCTCACTGTGGGTAGCAGCCCGTGACAGTGCTCACGAGGTGCGGGAAGGCACCACGAGCCCACCGAACCCTTCGTTCCCGTCCACGGACCGGGTGTCTCCGGGGCACGGGTACGGAGTCTCCGTCCACCTGCGCAAGGGCCCACCACCTCGCCTGACCAGAACCTTCCGCCAGGTGGCGCGGCGCCAGATGCCGAAGCGCCGTATGTCACCCACGTCCCCGCGGGCGGCGCATCCGGTCGGGAGCCCCCACCCGGACGAGGAGCGGGCCGTCGTTGCCGGCGAAGCCCGGCTCCGCTCGCACAGCTCTCCCCCGGAACACCGGAACCGGTCCTGGAATACCGGCGGAAGGATCCGCAGGTCCCCGGAACGCCCTTGTCCCGCGACCGCAGATACGCCCGAGGTATTCCGTCCGATTCCTGTTCGGCTTCCCCGTTCCCCTGCCCGAACCTCACGTTCCCCTGGTTCCGGGGCCTCAGGTTCCCGCGTCCCGGGACCTCACGTTCCCCTGGTCCCGAAACCTCAGGTTCGCGACAGCCGCCGATCAGGACGCGCCGACGCGCGGCGGCATACCCTCCGATTCCGCCGGCGCAGCTTCCCGGCCGGGCGTTCCTGACCCGGACGACACGGCGGCGGTCCTGAGCGGACCTCGGCGCCGACCTCAGCCGAGCGACGACCTCAGCCGAGCGACGACGTCACCCGGACGCCGACCCCAGCCGGACGACGACCTCGGCGATCGGCGCCCTGCGACGGCGCAGCCGCGCCGATGCCGACCAGGGAGAACTCATCGAGAGGGACGGCTCGTCCCTCAGCCCAGGGCGCCCAGGGCGGCGCGCAGGAGGAACGGCGCGCCGGTGGATTCACGACGCACCGGGTGGCCGGCAGCAGCCTCCCGCCAGTCCGTCATGTGAGCTCGGAACTGCCGCACGTTCCCGAGCGCCACCTGATCGACCTCCCGCGGCGACCGGCTCCGCGAGGGGTCGAACCACTCGGGCGTGCCCTCCGGAAAGACGAGTTCGGCGATCATCGGCTTGGCCATGGCGGCGGTGACGAGCTCGTGGGACAGGAGCGTGACCGGGAACAGCGGCTCCTCGCTCATCCGGTGAGCGATCGAGCGGGGCAGGTGGAAGGGAGCGTACATCTGCCACGGCACCCATCGGAGCAGTCCGAACATGGCCGGGCGCAGGCACAGGATCGCCGGGGAGAGGTTGCGCAGTCCGGCCTCGTGCACCACGGCGCCGATGAGGCGGTGGATGGCCCGGGAGCCCAGCGAGGTGCCCTGGTGCTCCGCGAGCAGCCCGAACTTGGACGGCTCGGCACCCCGCGTGAGGTCCAGGTCCCGGGGGAAGCCCGGCGACTCGCGCAGGAATGACGCCGAGGGAAGTCGGGGACCGACCACGAGTCGACCGGTGGCGACCGGCGCGCCCTCGTGCAGCACGCACAGCGTCAGCGCATGCCGGTCGAACTCGTCAAGATGGGGATCGTCGCCGGTCGCGCCGTACCGTGCCGGGCCGGGGCACCGGAGCAGCTCGCTCTCGCAGAAGATCTTGTGGCGGAGTGCCAGATGTAACTCCAGATCGTCCGTGACCTCCAGGCCCACTGCCACCGGCATGACATGTCCTCGCTTCTCCGACGGTCATCGCAGCCGCCGGCATCGATGTGCTCAGGTGAGTGGGGACGGGTCTCCTCCCGGGATCGCGCCGGGACGACGACATCCGCTTTCGGCAATACGTCAAGGGGATCCCGGTCGGGACATGCTCCGGGACCGCGCTCCGTCGCGCTTCTGTCGACAATCGACCGGCCCGAACCGCGGAGCGGCCCCGGGACCTCGCCGCTCTCACGCTCTCCCGCGCGCGGTCAACCGGCCGGAGGAACGTCGCCGGTCCTCCGCCGTGACCTCGCCACACGCCGAACGGCCGCAGATGGGCGCGGGCCCGGACCGGCACGCGCCCTGCTCACCGCTCTGTCTGCTGAGGACCGTGACCCCCGCCCGCCGGCGATCGTGGAGCCACGCCCGCTGAGGACCGTGGAGACCGCCCGCCAGGGCCATGGAGAGGGGGACAGCGTTCAGGAGCTCCGAGGTGAACATCCTCCGGGGACCCCGCCACAGGGCCCTCTCGCGGGAACCGGTGCAGCCCGGGCCCGACCTGGGCGCCTGGAACACAAGTCCCGCAAGAAATCCACCTCCTCGACCCACCGACCATTCAGGCCCGCCATCACAAGAATCACGGGATCACCTGGCATTCCCGTACCGAACGGCCCACCGTTTGCACGGTGTCCGAACTCCCGGCGTATTCGGTGATCCGCAGGCCGCATGCAGAAGGAAATTCCCAGGGGCACACCCCAGGCATTTCCCCTCCATCCGGAGCTGGTGCCACCGGCCTCGACATCACCTACCCGATCTGTCCGAATCCGTCCGGTCAGGGCGTGATGCTAGAACAGTGCGTGACACGCCGTCAAGGGGTGACTACGCAATTAATGTCCGCTTCACACAGCCCATCGACGGATTACGGGATGTGAGGAGATTGGACGTTCATCGCGTTCCGTGCCGTCCCGACGCCCGATCGATAGGCATCTAGGCTGGATCATCGGTCAATCGGTCCTCACAGGCAGTGACAGATCAATGCCCTTCCCGACCCCGGGGGCTTCCGATGGGCGGTGACCGCGTGGTACTACCGCCCCCGATCTCGACACCCTCCGTGACCAGTTCCGGGCGGTCACGGGACCGGCGTCCCACCCGCGACCAGATCCGCCCTCGCCCGCTCGCCAGGTCCGCGAAGGCAGGCGTCGCGGCGGGTTCCCCGCGGCCGGGCAGCAGGACCGCCATCGGCCCGGACCCACATCTCGCACACGGTGGTCTCCCAGCCTCACGTGGTAGAGAAGCGCCGTGCCCGCTCCGCGCGTCCCGAACAGCTCCGAGCCACGTGCCACGGCGGCAGGCTCCGGTCCCCCGGGGGAGGAACCGCGCTCCGGCCGGTCTCGGGGGACGTCCCACCAGCCTCCCGGGTCGGCGTCCGACCGACCCGCGACCGGATCCGTTCCTCGTGATCACCGCACGTTGTCCGATCTTGTCGAGCGCGGGCTGGACGCTCTCACCCCAGCGGCCCGACGGACACGGAGAGTGCCCCCGGGCGCCGTACTCGTCGGCGCCCTCACGATGACTGTCAGTGTCTGGGCTGTTCTCCAGCAGTGCGAGCCCCGCCTGGGGCACGACGAAAGCGTCTACGCGGGCAAGGCCCGGGAGTGGGCCACCGGCACCCCCGCCACGGGCTGGGAGGCCTACCGTCCGGTGGCGCTGCCGGCGCTCGGTTCCCTGGCACTGCGGGTGAGCAACAGCACATCCGCGGTGCGGCTGGTCGGACTCGCGCTGGCCCTGTTCACTCTGGGCGCCGTGTACGCCGTGGCCTCGCGCACGGTGGGCCGACGCCACGCCGCGGTGAGCATCCTCGTGATCCTGGGAGGCGCGACCTTCCTGCGGCGATTGCCCGAATTCCTGGACGACATCCCCGCCGCCGGGCTGCTCCTCGTCGGGGCCTATCTGGTCGCCCGCTCCCGTCGTCCGGGGGGACGGTGGGCATTGGTGCGGGCCGCTCTCGTCGCGGACGTGATGCTCCCGCTGCGGTACGGATCCCTCGCCGGGCTCCTCTCGGTGCTGGGTGCCGCGGTGCTGATCTGGGGTCCGCGGACCTGGGCGCGGGACTGGCGCCGGGTGGTCGAGGCCGCCGCGGTCTTCTGTGCCGGACTCGTCCCGCTGGCGGTCTACGGACGTCAGGCGACGGGCAGTTGGTTCGGGATCTTCCGTCAGGCCGAGGCGATCGCCCATCGGGCCTACGTCGGGGAAGGCCTCGTCTACTACGCCACGGCGTACCCGTTCACCCTCGCCGGTCTGCTGGGAGCCGTCGTCATGGCCGCAGGACTGGCGCGGACCCTGCAGGACAGCGCCACGGTCCTGCACCTGCCCGGCGGTGGGCGCCGGCGGTCCTCACGCGACCGGGCCTCCCCCCGGGGCGGCGACCCCGGTTCCGGCCCTGTGGCGCTCGTCCTCCCCGACACCAGCACCGGTCAGGCCCGTGCGGGAGGGCTCGTACCGCCCTCGGATGACGAACAGGTCCGGCTGCGCGCATTCCTCGGCTGCGCGGCGGTGATCGAACTGCTCCTCCTGGGGCTCGACGCGCATGGCGAAGGGCGCTTCGTCCTCTTCACGATCTTCACACTGTGCGTCCTCGGGGTGCGTGCGCTCACGGACGTCCTTCCCACGTCCCGGCGTCCCGCCGCGCTGCTGGCCCTCACCGTGCTCGCCGTCGTCGCCGTACCGGTCGACACGGCCGTGATCTGGGTGCAGATCCACCAGGTGACCGGGCAACTCGACGCGGCGGACTCGGTGGGATCGGTGATCGCCGCAGACGCCCGCCGACCGGCCACCCGCTCGTCCCGTCCCGGCGCCGGCTCGTTCCGACTGGACTCCACGACCCGAAGGGGTTCCGATCGCTCCTGCCTTGTGATCACCGCTCTGCCCGAAGAGGTCGCCTGGGTGAGCGGCTGCCGTGCGGTGGCCCCGGACCGGGCCTGGCCGTTGCCGCGGGCAGTCACCGCCTACGCGATCTTGTTCCCCGGACGATCCGGCTGGCCGACCTGGACGCTGATCGGCCGTCTCGACCCACTGCGCACCTGGTCCGTGCAGGACCTGGGACGCCGGGGAGACCTCGGCCACGCCGAGCTCGCGGTCTCCGCCCCACCAGGGTGAACGAGCGGAACCCCCGGTCGAGCGGAACACCGGTCGCGCGGAACCCCCGGGACGAGGTGAACCAGCAGGTCAGCGCGCCCGCTCAGGGCTCCCCTGCGGCCGCCGCCCGCCCGGCCGCCACCGCGAGCCGGTCCACGAGGTCGTTCATGGTGTCTCCCGAGTGCCCCTTGACCCAGCGAAAGCTGACGTCCCGACGTTCGCGAACCACCTGGATGAGCGGCTCCCACAGATCACGGTTCGCCACGGGCTTGCGCGCCGTGTTCACCCACCCGCGGGCCAACCATCCTCGCCACCAGGCGTCCCGGAAACAGTTCACGACGTAGGTGGAGTCACTCACCACCACGAGCGGCCCGCTGAGCGCCGTCACGGCCTCCAACGCGGCCTGGATCTCCATCCGCTGGTTGGTGGTCGCGGAGTGCCCACCGCTCGCCTGGCGGCCGTCCCGCGTGGCCCAGGCCCACCCGCCGGGACCCGGATTGCCCGAGCAGGCGCCGTCCGTCCAGACCTCCAGGACCGCAGGTGTCCCGGGGCGGTCGCCGGCGGCCGATGCGGCGCCTGCGGCCACAACAGCGCCGACGGCTGCGCCCCCCGCGACGGGCAGGGTGAGCGAGAGCTCGCCGGAGGCGGGCGTCGCCGAGGTCGCGCCACTCCCGCCGGTCCGGGAGACCCGCCGGTCGCCCACCGGGGACGGCGCAGTCCCGGCTCCGGGGGCTGGCGACAGTTCACCCTGCGGGGGCTCGGCGCAGTCGGCATGCACCCAGCGCGAGCCCTGCTTGGAGATCTGCGTGCCCACCGCGATCGGTGAGGCACAGATCCCGCAGGTGGC
The DNA here is from genome assembly GCA_964583765.1 of uncultured Kineosporiaceae bacterium. Lineage (GTDB taxonomy): Bacteria > Actinomycetota > Actinomycetes > Actinomycetales > Kineosporiaceae > CAZOWW01. The sequence continues at coordinate 2,847 of CAZOWW010000139.1, read as the reverse complement.
GGCGAATCGTGCGGGGATGGGCACGGCACCACCCTATGCACCCGGAGACAGACCTCCCCCGGCACCCGGAACTGGGTTCCCCACGCAGGCGGCGCTGGGTCCCCGCACAAGGTGCTGAACTCCCCGACGAGAACGGGACGGACCGGCGAGGCGACCGGACCGCAGCGGGGGCGCTCACCGCAGGATTCCACCCGGAGAACGCACCCGCAATCTCTTCGAGGAAATCCGCCCCCCGGCAGGTGATATCCGACACCCCGTGGAGTTCCCTCCCGATACGGCCTTCGCGCAGGTGAACTTCCAGAAATGTCGATCACCCACCGGTGCTGGTATCCGGGCCGGCAGCGGCGCCTGTGTGAGGGAATTCCCACAGCCTCCGGTGATCATCCGGGTCACCACGGCAAGGGTTCCCTCGGCGACACACGGTGCGCACGAAGAACCTGATGCCCCATATGCCCCTCCCTGTGGCCACGCTAGGCACCCGTTCGATCACGTTCGGTGGTCGTTGCATTCCGCCCATCACAATCGACTAACGCTTCGGTGCCCGATCACAAACATTCGTGCAGCTTCCACGAAATCTTCCTCCCATGGGGTAGCGCCACGCCCGAACGCTGCTACGGTGGTATTGCCGGGCTGACAAGGGGGTGCAGATCCCGGCTCCTTCCAAGGCTTTCTCATGCGACCAGGCGTGGCCCTACGACGTGCCGTCGCTGTGCCAGGGAAAAGCCTTGCCATCTCATCGCGTCCAACGATTCATTCACGCGCGGAGTCATGTCATGAAAATGCGTCATGTCGTGCTGCCCACATTCCTGTCCGGACTCCTCCTGGCCGTCGCGGCCTGCCCCGGCGCCACAGCGGCCTCCGGCCGTGCCTCACAGACGGCGGCCTCAGCGGTACACGGCCTCAGGGCCGCCACCCCGCTGACCCCACGGGCCGTGCCGTCATCGGCCTCCCTGACCGGCCACTACCTGGTCGTGCTGCGGGCCCGGGCAGCTGGTCACGGAGACCCGAAGGCCGCCGCCCGGGCCGCGGCCCCGGCCCTCGGCCGCGCTCGCTCGCACGGAGTGCACATCACCCGCCAGTTCCTGCATGCGCTCAACGGATACGCGGCCACGCTCACCACGGCCCAGCTGAGCGCGGTTCGTGCCGATCCCGCGGTCGCCTACGTGGCGCAGGAGCACACCTTCAGCGTTGCCGACACCGAGGAACCCACCCCCAGCTGGGGCATCGACCGCATCGATCAGCGCGGGTTGCCGCTCAACTACGCCTACTCCGCCGCCGAGACGGGGGCCGGGGTCACCGCGTACGTGATCGACACCGGGATCCGGTCGACCCATCACGAGTTCGTCGGCCGGGTGGGCCAGGGGTTCAGCGCCGTGGACGACGGCAACGGCACCGAGGACTGCTACGGACACGGCACGCATGTCGCGGGCACCATCGGAGGCACCACCTACGGGATCGCCAAGCAGGTGACGCTCGTGCCGGTGCGGGTGCTGAACTGCGGAGGTTGGGCGACCACCTCGATGGTCGTCGCAGGCGTCGACTGGGTGACGGCCAATCATTCCGGCCCGTCCGTGGCGAACATGAGTCTCGGCGGCCTCGCCGACCAGACCATCGACGACGCGGTGGACCGCTCCGTCGCCTCCGGGGTCACCTATGTCGTGGCGGCCGGCAACTCGCAGGCGGACGCCTGCCGGTACTCGCCGGCCCGTGACGCGCAGGCGATCACCGTGGGCGCCACGACGATCCAGGACGGCCGTGCCTACTTCTCCAACTACGGCAACTGCATCGACGTGTTCGCCCCCGGTCTGAACATCACCTCCGCGTGGAACACCGCGGACGACGCCAGCCAGGTTCTCTCCGGCACCTCGATGGCCACCCCGCACGTCACCGGGGTCGTCGCGAACTACCTGCAGGACCACCCCACCGCGACGCCGGCCGAGGCGACTGCCGCCGTCCTCGACAACGCGACCCCCGACATGGTGACCGACCCGGGCCAGGACTCCCCGAACCGGCTGCTCTTCCAGGCGGGCCCGCCGGTCACCCTGTCCACCGGGCTCGAAGCGGATCAGCTCCGCTACGACGGGGACCCGAAGGACGACTTCGTGGCGCCCGTGCTCGACCTGGCGAACCACAGCACGCAGACGGTGCCGCTCTCCGAGGTGACCGTGCGGTACTGGTACACGCGGGACGCCGATCCGAACTCGATCGTCCACCAGGTCGTCACCTGTGACTACACCCCCCGCGGCTGCTCGACGCTGCGCACATCCGTGGCCGACCTCTACGTCGGGCAGTCGAACGCCGACAGCTTCGTGGACGTCGGGTTCACCGCGGACGCCGGAGTTCTCCAGCCCGGCCAGGACACCGGACTGATCCAGTTGCAGGTGCACAAGCCCGACTACTCGGCCTACGACGAGAACAACGACTGGAGCTGGGGTGGGACCTCCGCCCTCGAGTCCGCGCCGAAGGTGACGGTCTACGTCGCCGGCCAGCTCGTCTGGGGGACCGAGCCCTGACCGGATGACCCGGGCGGGACAGCCCTGAACCGACGGCGCTGACCGGGCAGGCCTGAGCGGGTGGAGCAGGGCGAGAGCATCACGGACCTCGGTCCGCCGACGGGCTGTGTCGGCGGACCGAGGTTCACGTGGGGCGCGACGGTCCGGGAGAAACCGTGCGGTGAGGCCAGACCGAGCCGGGTGGGTGGGGGCCGAGAGGGGGAGTCCACCCCCACCCACCCGGTGGGGGCAGTCCTGCCAGCGAACGGCAGGACTGCCGGAAGAGCGCTTTCGCGTGCTTACAGAGCTGGGTAGGCGTTGGCCATCAGCTGCTGGAACTGGGCCGAGAACCAGG
>CAZOWW010000138.1:0-14665 GCA_964583765.1 uncultured Kineosporiaceae bacterium | reverse complement strand
TCTGAATACCGTCCACGCAGAAGAGCACCCCGCGCTCGCGACAGAGCGCGCCGACGGCTTCGAGATCGCTGTCCACGCCCGTCGCGAACTCGACCGAACTGACCGAAACCACGCGCGTGCGCGGCCCGATGGCTCGTGCCACGGCTTCAGGTGTAACGCCGCCGTCGGTGGCGGCGATAGGTCGCAGGACAACCCCGCGGCTGGCAAGATGCATCCACGGATAGACATTCGCTGAGTACTCCAGCTCTGTGCACACCGCAACCTCGTCGCCTGGCTGCCCACCCTGCTCGGGATCGGGGACGGGGACGCGGTGGGGCATCCGGCCATCGCCTACCCCACCTACGATGTCGGCGCCCGCCTCGCCGGTGCCCGGCCGGTCCCGGTCGCGCCCGATGAGCTGCCCGACCCGGATGTCGCCGGGGTACGCATGCGCCTGCTGTGGCTGAACTCGCCGGGCAACCCCACCGGTGCGGTGCTGGGCGTGCGGGAACTTGCCGCCCTGGTCGCCTGGGCCCGGGAACACGACGTCCTCGTGGCGAGCGACGAGTGCTACGCCGAACTGGCCTGGGACGTCGAGGACGTGCCCAGCGTCCTGGATCCGAGGGTGTGCGGCGGCAGCCACGACGGACTGCTCGCGGTGTACTCCTTGAGCAAGCAGTCCAACCTCGCCGGGTACCGTGCGGCCTTCGTGGCCGGTGACCGCCGGGTCCTCCGCGAGGTCCTGGAGGTGCGCAAGCACGCGGGCATGATGATGCCGGGGCCGGTGCAGCGCGCCGCGACCGTCGCGCTGGGCGATGACACCCATGTCCGGGAGCAGCGGGAGCGTTACCGGACGAGGCGCGTGCAGGCGCTCGCTGCGGTGCGGTCCGCCGGGTTCACCGTGGAGCACTCCCAGGCCGGTCTGTACCTGTGGCTGACCCGGGACGAGGACTGCTGGGCCACCGCGGCCTGGTTCGCCCGGAGAGGGGTGCTGGTGGCTCCCGGCGACTTCTACGGACCGGCGGGGGCGCGGCATGTGCGCCTGGCGCTGACCGCCTCCGACGAGCGGATCTCGGCCCTCGCCGAGCGCCTGACCGGGCGCTGAACCGGTCCTCGTCGAGCCGTCGACCAGGACCTGAACCGGCGCCGGCCGAGTGCCGGGTCGTCCGGATCGTTCCTGTTCCGTCCCGGATCGTGCATTCGGGTGCTGGTCCGGAGACCCCCGACGGGCTTGTCGCCGTTCGGCGCACCGCGAGCGGTCGGCGCATGCCGTCCGGCGCAGTTCAAGGACCTCACGTCCCTTTCGGATGGCTGGGATCGTCGCCACGCAGGTAGCGTCACCTGGTGGAGCGAGGAGATCGGACGCCGCGATCGCGGCCGAGTTCCCGCCCGATCCCACCGCTGGCCGACCTGATTCCCTGGCTCGTCCCGGACGCGCAGGGTGGCCGCAGAACCGCGAAGGAGGGCGCATGAATGACACCGCGACCCCTGAGGTCACCCTGAGCCGCTCGGACCAGGCGTGGGGGCTGCCCGTCGTGGCAGCCACGGAGGGCAACGACGGGATCGACGTGTCGTCGCTGCTGAGGTCCACCGGCTACGTGGCCCTGGACCCGGGCTTCGTGAACACCGCCTCGTGCACGTCCTCGATCACGTACATCGACGGTGACCTGGGCATCCTGCGCTACCGCGGGTACCCGATCGAGGAGCTGGCCGAGAAGAGCAGCTTCCTCGAGGTGATGTACCTGCTGCTCCACGGGAACCTGCCCTCGGCCGACCAGTTGGGGGTCTTCGACGCGACCCTGCGCCGGCACACCCTGCTCGACGAGGACCTGCGGCGCTTCTTCGAGGGCTTCCCGCGCAACGCGCACCCGATGCCGGTGCTCTCCAGTGCGGTGAGCGCCCTGTCCACCTTCTACCAGGACAGCCTCGACCCGTTCGACCCCGAACAGGTGGAGATCTCGACGATCCGGCTCCTCGCGAAGCTGCCCACGATCGCCGCGTACGCGTACAAGAAGTCCGTGGGCCAGCCGTTCCTGTACCCGGACAACTCCCTGGGGCTGGTCGGGGGCTTCCTGCGGCTCATGTTCGGGGTGCCTACGGAGCAGTACGAGGTGAACCCGGCCACCGCGCGGGCCCTGGACCTGCTCTTCGTGCTGCACGCCGACCACGAGCAGAACTGCTCGACCTCCACGGTGCGCCTGGTCGGTTCGAGCCAGGCGAACCTGTTCGCCTCGGTGTCGGCCGGCATCCACGCCCTGTCCGGGCCGCTGCACGGGGGCGCGAACCAGGCCGTCCTGGAGATGCTCGAACGGATCCGCCGTAGCGACGACGACGTCGACGCCTTCGTGCGCCGGGTGAAGAACCGCGAGAGCGGGGTCCGCCTCATGGGTTTCGGGCACCGGGTCTACAAGAACTACGACCCGCGCGCCGCGATCATCAAGAAGTCCGCGCACGAGTTGATCGCGGCGCTGGGCATTCACGACGAACTCCTCGACATCGCCCTGCGGCTGGAGGAGATCGCGCTCCACGACGACTACTTCATCGAGCGCAAGCTGTATCCCAATGTGGACTTCTACACCGGTCTGATCTACGAGGCGATGGGTTTCCCGCCGCGCATGTTCACGGTGCTCTTCGCCCTGGGCCGGTTACCCGGATGGATCGCCCAGTGGCGGGAGATGATGCAGGACCGCACGGGCAAGATCGGCCGTCCGCGGCAGATCTACGTCGGGGTCCCGACGCGCAGCTACGTGCCGATCGACCAGCGATGACGTGATCGTCAGCGGGCCACCAGCACGGTGACCACGGTGGTGGCCGGCCCGTTCACGTAGGTCCACCGCGAGGGTGAGTGCGCCCGTGACCAGCGTCGTCCGTTCACGGTGACCTGGTCGATGCCGAGCCCCTGAGCCCGCGCGACGGCCCAGGAGGCCAGTGCCCAGCGCAGCCGGGAGTCGTCCTTGCCCGTGACCGTGAAGGTCAGGGCCCGGCCGCGCTCGCCGTTGGTGGTCGCGGTCAGCGCGCCGGTCCGTCCGGTCTCGGTGCGTGCCGCCGTGAGCAGGGCCCTGGCCCGGCTGGTCAGGCCGTCCTCCCCGACGACGGAGGAGGTGGCGGTGCGCGGCGCTGCGTGCAGCACGCAGGTCAGCGTGGCGGGGGAGAAGCCGTCGAGGGCCGAGGACATGACCTTGGCGGCGGGGACGTGATCGGCGTAGGCCTCCGGGTAGGCGGAGTGCTGCACGTGCTGGGCCGCGGTCGCGATGTCCAGCGTGCGGTAGCCCGCGATCTTCACGAGTGCGTTGTAGAACGCATTGCTCGCGTAGACCGGGTCGTGCACCTGTGCCCGCGTCCCCCACCCCTGGGACGGCCGCTGCTGGAACAACCCGACGGAGTCACGGTCGCCGTAGTCGAGGTTGCGAAGCTTGGACTCCTGCATCGCGGTGGCGATCGCGATCGTCGTCGCCCGGCCCGGGAGTTTGCGGTGCACCGACACCGCGGCGATGACGGCCGCGTTCCCGGCCTGTTCCGGGTCGAGGTCGGAGACGTTGCCTCCGACGGCGGTGAGGCAGTGCTCCCGCAGGCTCAGCGCGCCGAGCCCCGCAGAGCGCAGGGCCCACACCCCGGCCGCCACGACGCACAGCACCAGCAGGAGGGCGATCGCCTTGCCGTGGTGCCGGGACCGGACCGGGGTCGCCTGGATCGAGGTGGCCAGCGCCATGTCCAGCCCTAGTCGTTGCTGTGCAGGGCCGCGTTGAGCCTCACCGTGGCTCCTGCGCGGGGCAGGGCCTCGACCGCTCCGGTGAGCGAGTTCCGCCGGAACAGCAATCCTGGCCGGCCGGAGAGCTCCCGCGCCCGGACCCGTCGGTCCGTGCCGGAGCCGTCCAGCAGGAACACCTTCGTGCCGGCGGTCACGTACAGCCCTGCCTCGACCACGCAGTCGTCGCCGAGGCTGATTCCGATCCCCGCATTGGCACCGATCAGGCAGCGCCGGCCCACGCTGATGACCTCCTGGCCGCCACCCGACAGCGTGCCCATGATCGAGGCACCACCGCCGACATCGGCCCCGTCCGCCACGACCACGCCGGCGGAGACCCGTCCCTCGATCATCGAGGTGCCGAGCGTGCCGGCGTTGAAGTTGACGAAGCCCTCGTGCATGACCGTGGTGCCCGGGGCCAGGTGCGCCCCGAGCCGGACCCGCGTCGTGTCGGCGATCCGCACGCCGGTGGGCACCACGTAGTCCGTCATGCGGGGGAACTTGTCCACCCCGTACACGTCCACCCGGCCACCGTGCGTTCCCCGGGCGAGCAGCCGGAGACGGGTGGACTCGAAGTCCTCGACCTCGCACGGCCCGTGGTTCGTCCAGACCACATTGGGGAGCACGCCGAAGATGCCGGTCAGGTCGAGCCCGTGGGGTGGCACCAACCGGTGCGAGAGCAGGTGCAGGCGCAGGTAGGCATCGGGCACCCCCGCGGGCGGGGCGTCCAGGTCGACGGTCACGGTGACGACCTCGCGGCGCACCCGCCGGTGCGGGTCCTGGCGGATCAGCATGGTGAGTTGCCGGAGTTCGTCGGCGGCCTCGGCCGCCCCGGCGCCCTTGCCGTCGAGACCACCCGGGGCCGCGCCGAGCCGCGGACGGGGGAACCACGCGTCAAGTACCGCACCACTGTCGGTCACCGTTGCCAGGCCCTGGGCCCAGGCGGTCCGGTTGCTCCCGGTTGCTCCCGTTACCGTGTCCGCCTGCGGGGCCGTGCCCGTGGGATCCGCGGACGGGGCGGTGGAGGACCGCTCGGACGCCGTGGTGTCGGTCATGGGCAAAGGGTAGGTGCTCGGCGCCGGTCGCGTGCGGGCGGGCGCGCGATGACCAGTGTCACCTCGTAGCCTGCCCTCCATGAGCATTCCGGCGACACCCTCGTCGACGACCCCTGCCGCGGCGAGCTCCCCGGCCTCCGCCCAGGTCCGGGACCTCGCGGAGGTCCCGGACCTGGATCTGTCCGGTGACGTGGTCACGCTCGCCCGGGCCCTGTGCGACATCGAATCGGTCAGCGGGGCCGAGAAGCCGCTCGCCGACGCGGTCGAACTGGCCCTGCGGCGGCTGCCCCACCTGCGCGTGCTGCGGGACGGCAATGCCGTGGTCGCCCGCACCGAACTGGGGCGTCCGGAGCGGGTGGTGCTGGCGGGGCACCTGGACACCGTGCCCGTCGCCGCGAACCTGCCCTGCCGGCTGGAGGAGGGCCCGGACGGCCCGGTCCTGCACGGGCGCGGCACCGTGGACATGAAGGCGGGCGTCGCGGTGCTGCTGCGCACCGTGGCCGCCCTGGACCGGCCCAACCGGGATCTCACCCTGGTCCTGTACGACCACGAGGAGGTCGCCGCGGTCAAGAACGGCCTCGGCCGGCTCGTCCGTGAGCATCGCGAGTGGATCGAGGGGGACTTCGCGGTGCTCGGGGAGCCGACCGCCGGAGAGGTCGAGGGCGGGTGCAACGGCACCATCCGGGTGGAGATCACCCTGCGCGGGGTGGCCGCGCACTCGGCCCGTTCCTGGATGGGCCACAACGCCGTGCACGATGCGGCGGACGTCCTGCTGCGCCTGCGCGACTACCGCCCCCGCACGGTGGAGGTCGACGGCCTCGCCTACCGCGAGGGCCTCAACGCGGTGCTGATCCAGGGCGGGAACGCCACCAATGTGCTGCCGGACCGGTGCGTGGTCACGGTGAACTACCGCTTCGCCCCGGATCGCTCACCCGAGGAGGCCGAGGCACACCTGCGGGAGCTGTTCGCCGACCAGGAACTGCGGGTCGTGGACGTCGCCGCCGGTGCTCGCCCCGGCCTGGACCACCCCGGAGCCCGCGCCTTCGTCGAAGCCGTCGGGGCGGTCCCCGGACCCAAGTACGGCTGGACGGACGTCGCCCGCTTCGGTGAGCTCGGCATCCCCGCGGTCAATTTCGGGCCCGGTGACCCGAGTCTGGCCCACCGCGACGACGAACGGTGCCCGGTCGCGCAGATCCTGCGCTGTGAGCAGGCACTGGCCCGCTGGCTGGGCTGACCCGGTGCGAGGCAGACGCCACGCATCAGTCGAACAGGTGCCGCCGCTTGTCCCGGGAACGCGGCTCCTCGGCCCGGGGTGAGGACGGGCGGCGCTCGTCGCGGTACCCCTCGAGCGGATCGTGATCCACCCGGGCGCCCAGCGGATCGTGCGCCAGGGAGGACTCCAGCGGCCCGGGGGTGGTGTAGATCGGCCAGGACGCCGGCTCGGACGGGTACTCGGAGTGCGGGTAGCCCGAGGCATCCTCCTCGGACGCCGGGTAGCCGGGTGCCGGGTAGCCGGGTGCCGGGTAGCCCGACAGCGACGCGCCCGGTCCTTCGCTGCGTCGGGACGTCTTCGCCGTGGGCGGCTGCTCGCCGTGGTACGGGGTCGATGCGCGGTGCCCCTGCGGTCCCGGCTCGGCACCGGGCCAGGGGACACGATCACCGAACGGATCGTCCGCGCGCCCCGCGGAGCTGTCCCCGAACCGCACGCCCAGGTCGCCGCTGCTGCCGCGCGGGGCCGTGCTCTCGCCGCGGGCGGGCCGGGGGCCCGGGCGGGTCGCCTCGCGTCCCTCGGCCTGGCCGTCGCCGGACCACGGTGCGGGAGTCCTCGCCGGCCGGTTGCCGGCACCGGTGCGGGAGGGGGTGCCCTGTCGCTCGTCGCGATGCCCGTAGCCGAGGGGGTCCTGGCGGTAGGCGCCGCTCAGCGGGTCGTCGTGGTGCCGGTCGCCGAGGGGGTCCGGGCGATGCCCGTAGCCGAGGGGAACCTGGCGGTAGGGCCCGCTCAGGGGGTCCTCGCGGTGCCGATCGCCGAGCGGGTCGTCGCGATCCCCGTAGCCGAGGGGGTCCTGGCGGTAGGCGCCGCTCAGCGGGTCGTCGTGGTACCGGTCGCCGAGAGGGTCCGGGCGGTGCCCGTCGCCCAGGGGAACCTGGCGGTAGGGGCCGTCCAGCGGGTCGTCGTGGTACCGGTCGCCGAGGGGGTCCGGGCGGTGCCCGTCGCCCAGGGGAACCTGGCGGTGCCCGTCGCCCAGGGGAACCTGGCGGTAGGGGCCGTCCAGCGGGCCGTCGCGGTACTGATCGACGAGGGAGCCCGCCTCGTCGTCCCAGTCGCCGTCGAGCGGATCGGTGAGCGGATCCGGTCGACGCATCGACGGCCCCGACGGGACCGCGCCGCCCCACGCGGGGGTCGACGGCGAGGTCGGACGTCCGGACACCCGGCCCGCGTGCTCGGCCGCGGAGGGGTACGGGGACTGCGTGGCGTGTCCCGGGGGGTAGGGGGACGCGGTCGCGGGGGAGGACGAAGGCGGTTCGGCGCCGGTCCGACGGCCACGGGTGGGGGAAACCTCGGGGACCTGGTCCGGGAACGAGCGGATCGGTTCGGGACCCGTGCGCGGTCCGCGAGCGGCCGGTGCGGACGGCGTCCCCGACGGTTCACCTGCGGCCGGCCGGACGGTCGCGGCCGGGCGGGGAGGCGCCGGGGGTTGATCCACCGGCGCGCGGGTGGGCAGCCCGGGGCCGGCGGCCGGACGGGTGGGCACGGGTGCGGGGGCCGGCGGGGTGGGTGCGGGGTGCGTCCCCTGGGGCTGGGCGGGCCCGGGACGTACGGAGCTGACGCCGCCCGGGTTCCGGGCGCCCAGACCCTGGGCGGCCTCGGCCGCTGCGCTCTCGCGCCCCGCAGGACGTCGGGCGCTGTGGACGACCGGTTCGCGGCCGGTCAGGTCGATGATGGCCGGAGCACCCGCCGCCGGGGTCGGCAGCGGCCGGTCCGCGTGCGGACGGCGTCGCTGTGCCTGCGCCAGGGCCTCCTCGGCCCGCCGGAACAGCCGCTCGGCGTCGGCGTCCGGGCGTCGGCCGGTGAGCGACCACACGGCCGCGCAGCCCGTGGTCACGCTCACCCGCAGCCCGTCCGCGAGCTGGTACCAGGGCCGGTCCGCGATCGCCGCGGCCATCCGCCCGGCGACGTTGTGGGCCTCCTCGTCCCCGGTGCGGGCGAGCATCACCGCGAAGCTGTCGTCCCCGAGGCGCACGAGGCGGTCCCCGGTGCGCAGCTGCTGGGAGAGGGATCCGGCCACGCGGCGCAGCACCTCGTCGCCCACCACCCGGGAGAACCGCTCGTTGAGCGCCCGGAAGTCGTCGACGTCCACCAGGACGAGCGCCATCGGCAGCGAGCCGAAACGGAGCATCTGGCGCAGGTCCTCGTCGAGGACGCTCCGGTTGGCCACGCCGGTGAGGGCATCGGTGCGGTTCTGCGGGTGCATCGTGTGGTGTTCGAGGGAACGCCCCGCGGCCTCCGTGGTCCGGTCCAGCTCGTGCCAGGCCAGCCGCGCCAGCTGGCCGGTCAGCCGGACGAGCACGGGGGTGGTGTCCTCCCCGGAGAGCGACTCCAGCCAGAGCCGGACCCGGGCGCGGCAGACCTCCAGCAGCATGCCGTCCGTCTGTTGGCAGGCCGTGGCGGTGCCCTCGTCCAGCGATCGTGCGGTCGCGAGGGCCCCGAGGACGGCGTGCGTGCGCATGGCGGCCAGGGTGACGAGTTGGCGCTCCACCACCGGCAGATCCTTGGCGTTGCCGAACGCGTCCTGCCCCAGCAGCCGCAGTGCCTCGGTCGAACGCCCGGCATAGGCGGCGGCGAGGGCCCGCACCCCCTGCGCGGTGCGGCGCAGCCGGCTCGGGGTGGCGTCCTCGGGCAGGCGGGTGACCCGGGCGGCCAGGTCGGTGGCCTGTGCCATGAGCGGAGGCTCCGGATCGGCACCCTGGGCCGCGACCGGCTCGAGGGCGCGCAGAGCCAGCTCCAGGGACCACGCCGTCCAGTGGGTGGCCTGCTCCAGCGGGGTCCGGGCGGCGATCCCGTTCTCGAGCCGCTCGCGGATCTCGGTGAGCCGGTCGGTCAGGCGCAGCCGGGCGTACACCGTGGCCAGGGCTTCGAGGATGCGGAACCCGGTGGGGGAGTCGAGTTCGACGGCCTCCAGCTCGACGTCCGCCTGGGCCACATCGGCCATCGCGGTCGCGAAGTCGTCCGTCTCCACCCGGATCTGGGCCCGCAGCGCACAGGCCGCAGTCGCCCACAACGGGTGCTGGCGGGCCCTGGCCGCGCTCTCCAGTTGATCACAGGCGGCGATCGCGTCGTCGTGCTCCCCGAGCTGGTGGAGCAGGGCAGCCCGCCCGTCCAGGGCCAACAGCAGCGGCTCGGGATCGGTGGGGTGTTCCAGGCCAGGGACCAGGGCGTCGAGACGGCGCAAAGCCACCTCGGGGCGTCCGAAACGTCCCTCTGCGATGAGGGCCGCGAGGTCGGCCGTGGCCAGTCCACCCTCACGTCCCGAGTCGTCCGAGAACCCGCGCACGGACGAACAGTACCCGCCATGGAGCCCCCTGTAAGGGGCGTTCACCGTCCGTCACCCTGCTGGATGCCGGGGGAGGTGGATGTGCAGGTCAGTAAGGGCCTACCGTCTCTGAGGGTGACCACAGAACGCACATTCGGTTCCCAGCCGAAGAACGCCGACCCCAGGACATTCCCCGTGCCGGCCGCCGCTGACGCGGTTCCGGCCGAGGTGCGCCACGCCGGTGCCGAGGGGGCCCGCGGCGCGGGCGAGACCGACCGGGCACCCGGCGAGGAAGATCGCAGAAGTGCCGAGGCCGACCGGCCGTCCCGTGCGGGCACCTCCGCGCCGACCTCGTCGAACGGGCGCCCGCCGGCGTCCCCCGAATCGGTCCGGGCCTACCGCAAGGGGTCCGTGGTGCTGCGCCGGGCCCAGGTGCCGGGCTCGACGACGGACCAGCGCCTGCTCGACAGCCGGCAGGACGGCGACTGGGTGCACTCCGATCCCTGGCGGGTGATGCGCATCCAGGCCGAGTTCGTCGAGGGCTTCGGTGCCCTCGCCGAACTCGGTCCCTCGATCAGCGTCTTCGGCTCGGCCCGGACCCCTCGCGACCATCCGGACTACGCGCAGGCGCGTCGCCTGGGCGATGCCCTGGCCCGGGCCGGATTTGCGGTGATCACCGGCGGCGGCCCGGGTGCCATGGAGGCCGCGAACCGCGGCGCCTGCGAGGCCGGGGGCGTCTCCGTGGGCCTGGGCATCGAGCTGCCCTTCGAGCAGCGGATCAACGACTGGGTGGACCTGGCGGTCAACTTCCGCTACTTCTTCGCCCGCAAGACGATGTTCGTGAAGTACGCCCAGGGGTTCGTGGTCCTCCCCGGAGGCTTCGGCACCTTCGACGAGCTCTTCGAGGCGCTCGTCCTCGTGCAGACGCACAAGGTCACGTCGTTCCCCCTGGTGCTGCTGGGCGCGGACTACTGGGCGGGGCTCGTGGACTGGCTCTCGGGTCCGGTGCTGAGCCGCGGGATGATCGCTCCGGAGGACCTGCACCTGTTCCGGGTCACCGATGACGTCGACGAGGCCGTGACGATCATGTGTGAGGCACGCAAGGAGCTGGAGGGCTGAGGTGCGCGTCTGCGTCTTCTGCTCCTCCTCGGAGGAGATCGCACTCTGCCACCAGGAACTCGCCGAGCTCGTCGGAGCGGAACTCGCGCGCCGGGGGCACGACCTGGTCTCCGGCGGCGGCCGGGTCTCGATGATGGGCGCGGTGGCGGGCGCTGTCCGTGCCGGCGGCCGGCACACCCTCGGGGTGATCCCGCAGGCGATGATCCCCTGGGAGGTCGCCGACGGGGAGGCGGACGAGCTCGTGGTCACCTCGGACATGCGGGAGCGCAAGGGCCGCATGGACGCCGCCGCCGACGCCTTCCTCGCCCTGCCCGGGGGGCTGGGCACCCTCGAGGAACTCTTCGAGGTGTGGACGGCGCGCAGCCTGGTCCTGCACGACCGGCCGGTGGTGGTGCTCGACCCCACCGGGGTCTACCGCGGGCTGCGCGAGCTGGTCGAACGGCTGTGCCGGGAGGGCTTCGTGCGTCCTGCGGCGCTGGTCGCGATCACCTGGACCGACTGTCTCGCTGACGCCTTCCGCGCCCTCGAGGCCGGGGTTCAGCCCTGCGCGCCGCCGGGCGGGGAAGTGACCGTGCCGGACGGGGTTCCGCTTCCCTGGCCGAACGTCCGCCCGTGACCCGGCCACGCCCGCCGTCCCTGCCTGGGCATGGTCGGCATCGGGCCGCCCTGCATCGGCATGCCCTGCCTGCTGGTGCCGGGGGCACCCGGGGCGCCGTCGCCTCCGGAACCCCAGGTGGTGCCACGCCCGGTCGGCAGGCGCAGGACGGCGGTGGCGGTGACGCCCGAGGAGGTCCTCGTGCCGTAGACGGTGACCGTGGTGCCGGCGGTGAGGTCGGTCACCTTCGCGTCCTTGGTGCCGAGGAACAGCCTGGTGTCCGAGGTGATCGTCCAGGCGAGGGCGTAGCCGTCGGTGCTCCGGAGCGTGAGGCTGCCGGAGCTGACCGCGGTGATCGTGCCGGTCTGGAAGTCCACCGTGCGGGTGTCGCTGCCGTTCCGGCCGCTGAGCACGACCTCGCCGTGCAACGGGCGGCCGGCGCCGTCAGCACCCGACATGCCGAAGCCGCCGAACATGCCGAAGCCACCGAACATGTCGGCCCCGCCGAGCATGCCGTTGCCCCCGGACCTGCCGGTGGCGCGTCCGGTGCGACCCGCGTCCGGACCCGACGGACCGGAGCGTTGTCCCTTCAGGCCGGCCTTCGTGGCGGAGGCGTGGTGGTGGTCGGCTCCGGAGGAGCCCAGAGCGCCTGCGACGGCCGCGGTCCCCGTGAGCAGGGCAGCGGCGAGGGTCACCGCGAGCGCCACGCGGGTCCGGTCACGACCTGAGGGGATCCAGCCAGGGGTCATGAGAACTCCAGTGTCCGATCGGGACGCGGGCAGGGGCGAGATGCCGGCAGGTCGTCCGAGGCGCGAAGCAGCTGTCCCCATGATGCGCTCCCCCCGGTCGAAAGGAGCAGCAATCCTCGGGGTCCCGCCGATGGGACGAACCGTTCCCCGGATGGGCCCGGTCGTCCCCCCGATCGGGGCGACCCGCGCAGGCGGGGGACCGGATGCGTAACACAGCGCGGCTCCGGCGTGGCACCATCCTCCCGTGACTCTGTTGTTCGTGCTCCTGACCCTCGTGGTGCTCGCCGCCGTCGCTGCCGTGGCGCTCGGTCTGATCACCGGAGGCATGGACGATCCGACGTCCTCCATTCCCGTGCGTCCGCTCCCCGCGGGCCCGTTGTCGGTGACCGATCTGGACGAGGTCCGGTTCGCCGCCGCCTTCCGTGGCTACCGGATGGACCAGGTGGACGCAGCGCTGGACCGGCTCCGGGACGAGATCGTCCGGCGGGAGGCCGAGCTCGCGGTTCTGCGTGCTGCGGCCGCCGACGACGGCGAGGTGTCCGGCACCGAGCCGGCTGCGCCCGCCGCCGAGGTCTCGCCGGAGGGCGAGGAGCCGGGGACCACGGCGGTGCCGGTCGAGGCCGACGCTGCGCCGGTCGAGGCGGAGGCTGCGCCGTCCGCGGTGGAGTCGGTGCCGGTCGAGGCGAAGCCCGTGGCCGCGCCGGTCGAGGCGCCCGCCGCGGTGGAGCCCGCTGTTCCCGCCGAGGCCGAGGCCGAGGCGCCGGAGACCACGGAGCGCTGAGCGCAGATCGGTGCCGTCGGGCCTGATCGGTCGGCGGCGCCGGGGACGGTGCGGTTGCATGTCGGCCCGATCCGGTTGAAGATCGGATCATGCAGACTGCGGCCGTACCGGGTGGGGTGAAGGCTGCCAGCGCCGAAGGGACGGAAGCGATCCCCGAGGGGACTCCGGCGTCCGCGGTCGTGACCGAGGCGGCGGAGCCCGCCCCGGACCCCGACCTGTCCGTGGGGCCGGACGGGGTTCCCCGGTGCCGGTGGGCCGACTCCACCGCGGACTACCGGGCGTATCACGACTCCGAGTGGGGCCGCCCGGTGCACGGCGAGATCGCCCTGTTCGAGCGCATCTCCCTGGAGGCCTTCCAGTCGGGGCTGTCCTGGCTGACCGTGCTGCGCAAGCGTCCGGCCTTTCGGGTGGCGTTCGCGGGCTTCGATCCGGAGCGGATCGCGCTCTTCGATGACGGCGACCAGGCACGCCTGCTGACGGACGCATCGATCGTGCGCAACCGCGCCAAGATCTGGGCGACGGTGACCAATGCCCGCGCCGTCCTGGAACTGCGGGAGCACGGCGGCCTGGACGCCCTGTTCTGGTCCTTCGCGCAGGACCGGCCCCGTCCGCGGCGGTTGGCGGAGGTCCCCTCGAGCACGCCCGAGTCCCGGGAACTCGCGCGGCGTCTGCGCCGGTACGGGTTCGTCTTCGTCGGGCCCACGACCGCCTATGCCGCCATGCAGGCCTGCGGTCTGGTGGACGACCATGTGGTGGGCTGTGTGGGGGGAGTCGCGGTCGAGGTGGAGCCGGGATCGAGCGCCGAGGCCGGAACGTGATCGGTTCGCGGCAGGCGTTGAGTGCGTTGCGTGACCTGATCTCCCATAGGTGTGACGACTCGCCGGATCTGCTCACTCAGTTGGGCGTGCGCGTTTCGTCATGGGTGGGTGAGGCGAGATAATGCCCCGAGTCACGCTGCGTGCCCGGCAGCAGGATCCACACGTTTGCGACGCCGGACCGGCGCGCCCGCACCGACAGGAAGGGGATGGCGCATGGCGGCCATGAAGCCGAGGACCGGCGACGGCCCGCTGGAGGTCACCAAGGAAGGGCGGGGCATCGTGATGCGCGTTCCGCTCGAGGGGGGTGGCCGTCTCGTCGTGGAGATGTCTGCGACGGAGGCCAGCGAGCTCGGAGACGCTCTCAAGGCGGTTTCCGGCTGAGGTGTCATGCCGCGGTCCCGCATCTGCCGACGCAGGCCCGGGCGCCCCGCAGGGGTGACCCGGGCCTGCGCACGACCACCCGGAGCGTAACCTTCGGAGCGTGCCCGTGACCGCCGCCGACAGCCACCGCGTTCCCGCCGGGGTGCCGTGCACCCGCATCGAGGTGGTCTCCGGCCGGGTCGCCCCCGACTCCCCGCTCTGGGGCCGGATGGACCTGGCCGCGATCCCCGTCGACCAGGACGAGTCCGGCAACCCCCAGCCGCCGGCCCGGTCCGCTGGGCTGGCCGCCCGTTACGGCGTCTCCCTGGAGTCGGTGCTCACCGCGGAGAAGGTCAGCGGTCGGGCGGGAGAGCTGGTGCGGGTGCCCGTGCTGGCTCCCGAGGGATTGCCGCCCAAGTTGGTGATGGTGGGCACCGGCGCGTCCACCCCGCAGGACCTGCGCCGTGCCGGCGCTGCCCTCGCGCGTGCCGCGCGTGGTCGGGAGAGCGTGGTGTCCTCGATCGGGGACGGCGCCAGCCCCGAGGCCACCCGGGCCCTGGTCGAGGGCCTGGTGCTCGGCGGTTACCAGCCGCCGGCGAGGGGACGGCGTGACCGCCGTGACTCGCACCCGGCGGGATCCGTGACCCTGCTCGGTCGACGCCCCACCTCCGCCGTGGACCAGGGACTGGTGCACGCGGCAGCCACCGTACTGGCCCGTGACCTGGCGGCCACGCCCTCGAACATCAAGGATCCCGCGTGGTTGGCCGGTCAGGCCGTGGCCATCGCGGCCGAGGCCGGCCTGCGGGTCGAGGTGTGGGACGCCGCACGTCTGGCCGAGGAGCGATTCGGCGGGCTCCTGCACGTGGGGGAGGGGTCGGCGTCCCCACCCTGTCTGGTGCGCCTGGAGTACCTGCCGACCCAGGTCCGGTCGG
>CAZOWW010000137.1:0-14689 GCA_964583765.1 uncultured Kineosporiaceae bacterium | reverse complement strand
CAGTACCGGTTCGGCGCCCAGGCGGGCGGTCGGGGTGGTCACCGGGTCACCTCCACGGTGGTCGGGGCGGAGGCACCCGGCAGCGCCGGGGCCCGGTCGAGCAGCGGCGAGCCCCAGCGCTGGAGGAGCACCCGCTCCAGGGCGGCGCCCACCCGGTAGAGGCGGTCATCTGCCCGGGGCGGTGCGACGATCTGGAAACCGACCGGCAGCCCGTCCTCGGCGGCCAGACCGGCCGGCAGCGACATGCCGGGCACCCCGGCCAGGTTCACCGGGATGGTCGCGACGTCGTTCAGGTACATGGCCAGCGGGTCGTCGACCTTGTCCCCGATCCGGAAGGCCGTGGTCGGCGCGGTCGGCGAGACCACGACGTCGCACTGGTCGAAGGCGGCGGCGAAATCGCGCTGGATGAGCGTGCGGACCTTCTGCGCGCTGCCGTAGTAGGCGTCGTAGTAACCGCTGGACAGGGCGTACGTGCCCAGGATGATCCGGCGCTTCACCTCGTCGCCGAAGCCTGCGGCGCGGGTGGCCGCCATGACCTGCTCGGCGGTGGGGTCGGCCACGCCCTCGGGGTACACGCGCAGGCCGTAGCGCACGGAGTCGAACTTGGCCAGGTTGCTGCTGGCCTCGCTCGGCAGGATCAGGTAGTAGGCGCCCAGGGCCGCGGTGAAGCTCGGGCACGAGACCTCGGTGATCTTGGCGCCGGCGTCCACGAGGGCCTCGATCGCCTGGTCGAAGCAGGCCCGCACCCCGGGCTGGTAGCCCTCGCCGGACAGCTCGCGGATCACACCGATGGTCATGCCGGAGACATCGCCCGAGCGGGCGGCGGCGACCACCGCGGGCACCGGCTCGTCGAGGCTGGTGGAATCCAGCGGGTCGTGCCCGGCCATCAGCTCGTGGAGCAGCGCGGTGTCGAGCACGGTCCGCCCGCACGGGCCGACCTGGTCGAGGCTGCTCGCCAGGGCGACGAGGCCGAACCGGGAGACGGCACCGTAGGTGGGCTTGACGCCCACCGTGCCGGTGACCGCGGCCGGCTGGCGGATCGACCCACCGGTGTCGGAACCGGTGTCCAGGGGGGCCTCGAAGGCGGCCAGTGCCGCGGCCGAGCCACCCCCCGAGCCGCCGGGGATGCGGTCCAGGTCCCACGGGTTGCGGGTGGGCCCGTACGCGGAGTGCTCGGTGGAGGAGCCCATCGCGAACTCGTCCATGTTCGTCTTGCCGAGCATCACGAGCCCCGCCTCGCGGAGCCTGCGTACCACGGTCGCGTCGTACGGGGGCACCCAGCCCTCGAGGATGCGCGATCCACAGGTGGTCGGCATGCCCTGGGTGGCCATGACGTCCTTGACCGCGATCGGTACCCCGGCCAGCGGGTGCAACTGCTCCCCCGCGAGGCGGGCCGCGTCCACGGCGGCGGCCTGGGCCAACGCCTGCTCGGCGGCCACGTGCAGGAAGGCGTGGACCCCGCGCTCGCCCGGGTCCACCGCGGCAATGCGGTCCAGGTGCGCCTGCGCGACCTCGACGGCGGAGACCTCACGCGCGGTCAGCGCGTCGGCGAGCTCGGCGGCGGTGCGACGGGTCAGGTCGGACGTGCCCGGCAAGCCCGGCGCCGTGGAACCGCCTGCAGTCGTGCGATCGGTTCCCACGGTCAGTCCTCCTCCAGGATGCGCGGCACGCGGAAGCGCTGCTCCTCGGCCGCGGGGGCACCGGAGAGCGCCTGCGCGGCGGTCAGGCCCGGCCGCGGCTCGTCCGGCCGGGTCACGTTGGTGAGCGGGATCGGGTGCGAAGTGGCCGGGACGTCGTCCCCGGCCGCCTGTTGCACCGTGGCCACCGCCTCGAGGATGACGCCGAGCTGGCCGGCCATCTTGTCCAGTTCGGCCTCGGTCAACTCGATGCGGGCGAGGGACGCCAGGTGGGCGACTTCCTCGCGCGAGATGGCGGACATGTATCTCCTCCGACGACCCGGTCGGGTGAAACGACTCACGCGGCGTCACCCTGCGACGCCGCGACGTCCCGAGTCTAGGACTCGGCCCCGGACTCCCCCTGCACGGCCTGCGGCCCTCCGGCGAGCAGGGCCCGGAAGCCGTCCTCGTCGAGGATCGGCACCCCGAGCTGCACCGCCTTGTCGTGCTTGCTGCCGGCGTTCTCGCCGACCACCACGAAGTGGGTCTTCTTCGACACGCTGCCGGAGGCCTTCCCCCCGCGGGCCAGGATCGCCTCCTTGGCCTCGTCCCGACTGAACCCGCCCAGGGTGCCGGTGACCACCACGGTCAGCCCCTCCAGGGTGCGCGGCGTGCCCTGGTCGACCTCCTCGGACATCCGTACCCCGGCGGCACTCCACCGCCGGACGATCTCCTGGTGCCAGTCCACGGTGAACCACTCGCGCACGGCCTCGGCGATCACCGGACCGACCCCGTCCACCGCGGCGAGCTCCTCCTGGGAGGCCTCGCGGATCCGGTCCATCGAGCCGAGGGCCTGGGCCAGGGCACGGGCCGCGGTCGGGCCCACGTGCCGCACGGACAACGCGACCAGGACCCGCCACAGCGGCTGCTGCCGTGCCTTGACGAGGTTGTCCAGGAGCTTGGCGCCGTTGGCGGACAGGGCGCCGTCCACCTTGCGCGTGTACAACGGCACCTGCAGCAGCGCCTGCTCGGTGAGCTCGAAGAGCCCGCCCTCGTCGGGCGCCGAGCCGTCCGGACCGGCCAGAACCCCGGCCTCCAGCAGGGCCAGGGCACCCTCCCAGCCGAGGGCCTCGATGTCGAAGGCTCCGCGTCCGGCCACGTGGAAGAGCCGTTCGCGCAGTTGTGCGGGGCAGGTACGGGAGTTCGGGCAGCGGATGTCGGCGTCGCCCTCCTTCTCGTACGCCAGGGCGGTACCGCACTCGGGGCAGTGGTCCGGCATCACGAAGGCCCGCTCGGTGCCGGTGCGGACGTCCACCACCGGGCCGACGATCTCGGGGATCACGTCGCCGGCCTTGCGCAGGACGACGAGATCGCCGATCAGCACTCCCTTGCGCACGACCTCCTGCGCGTTGTGCAGCGTGGCCATGGCGACCGTGGACCCGGAGACCAGGACGGGTTCCATGACCCCGTACGGCGTCACCCGCCCGGTGCGCCCGACGTTCACCCGGATGTCCAGGAGGCGGGTGTTGACCTCCTCCGGCGGGTACTTGTAGGCCACCGCCCAGCGCGGGGCCCGGCTGGTGGCACCGAGCCGACGCTGCACCGCGACGTCGTCCACCTTGACCACGACACCGTCGATCTCGTGCGCCTGGTCGTGCCGGTGCTCGCCGGTGCGGGCGACGTAGTCGAGCACCTCCTCGACGGTGTCGACGACCTGGTACGTCGCGCTCACCGGCAGACCCCACGCCGCGAGAAGCTCATAGCCCTGGGACTGTCGCGCGATCTCGAGTCCTCGGCGGGCACCCAGCCCGTGCACCAGCAGGCGCAGCGGTCGCCCGGCGGTGATCCTGGGGTCCTTCTGGCGCAGGGACCCCGAGGCCGCGTTGCGGGGATTGGCGAAGGGCGGCCGCCCCCCGGCGACCAGGGAGGCGTTGAGCTCGGCGAAGTCGGCCACCGGGAAGTAGACCTCCCCCCGCACCTCCACCAGTTCGGGCACCGCGACCGATCCGGTCGGTACCCCAAATCCGCTCTGTCCGGCCGGGCCCTCCCCTGCCGGCCGGGTCTCCCCTGCCGGGTGGGCCTCCTGCCCGGCCAGGACCTGGGGCACGCCCCTGATGGTGCGCACGTTCAGCGTGACGTCCTCGCCGGTGCGCCCGTCCCCCCGGGTCGCCCCGCGCGTGAGCCGGCCGCGTTCGTAGGTGAGGTTCACCGCGAGACCGTCGATCTTCAGCTCGCAGAGGAAGCGCACGGTGCCACCCGCGTCCCGCTGCACCCGCTCCGCCCAGGTGCGCAGTTCCTCGGCGCTGAACACGTTGTCGAGGCTGAGCAGGCGCTCCCGGTGGTCGACCGGCACGAACTCCGTCGAGTAGGTGCCCCCCACCTGCTGTGTCGGCGAGTCCGGGGTGCGCAGACCGGGGTGACGGTCCTCCAGCGCGGCGAGTTCGCGCAGCAACCCGTCGTACTCGGCGTCCGAGACCGTCGGCGCGCTGCGGACGTAGTAGGCGAACTGGTGATCCCGGATCTCCTCCGCGAGCGCGGTCCAGCGGTGACGCGCCTTCTCGGGGATCCCCCCCGGGGACGCCGTTTCCGCCGACCACCCGGAGCCCTTCGGACCGACCGGTTCGGGGTCAGCCACCTCGGGGTCGGCCACCTCAGGGTCGGCCTCCGCGGCCAGTCCCCCCGCCGGGAGGTCCTCGCCGTCCGGTGATCCGCTCTGCGGGGCGACCGATCCGTCCGGCGGGACAGCGTGCTCGTCGGACGGGGCAAGAAGGTGGTCAGACGGCTGGGTCACGGGGTCATCCTCGCCGATGGCACCGACACCCGCGGCCGCTGGGGACGGCGTGGCGCCGCGGAGGAGTCCTCCCGATCCGTCCTCGGTCCCGGAGTCCGGTTCCCGGACCGGGGCAACCTTCTTGCAGGGACGACGCGTGGCAAGAAGCGGAGCAACCGCACCACGCACCTCAGCAACCGCGCCACGGCAGGGGACGTCGATCCGCCGCGGCGGATCGACGTCGACGGATCGACGTCGACGGATCGACGTTGACGGATCGACGTGAGGAGACAGGAGCGCGATGAACACCGTGGACCTCCGCCCCGCCGAGGACCAGCCCGGACGCCGTCGGAACAGGTCCACGACGCTGGCGGTCGTGGCCGCGCTGGTGTCGCTCACGGTGGTCGTGGGGGTGATCGTGGGCGTCGTCACCGACAACTCCGGGCACGGGCATCCTGCCGCGACGCCGGCCCCGCGGACCGCCGCTTCGACCGGCTCCGGGACCGACGTATCGGTCTCGGCCGGCGCCCAGCGGTGGACGGCCCCGAACCTGCCCGGGGTGAGAGCGGTCCTGGCCCGGATGAACAGCGCTCTCGCGGCGGGGGACGAGCGTGGGTTCCTCGCCGATGTCGACGCCCGCTCCTCCCGGGAGACGACAGTGGACAGCTCCGCCGGTGGAGCGGCGTCGGCTGCTCCGGAGGCCCCGTCGTTCCGGCAGCGGCAGCAGGCCCTGTTCCGGGCACTGCACCGGATGCCGTTCGCGTGGGTGCGTTACTCGTGGACGAGCCCGAGCAACCCGGACGACCCCGATCACGACGAGGAATGGCTGGCCCACTACGGCCCCGGCGCCGTCGCGGGAGTGGCCCTCCGGCAGTACCGACTGGCGGGGTGGGACGACCGACCGGTCGCCGAGCGGGTCGTCCTGGTGTTCGTGCCGCAGGGCGGTGGCTGGGTGCTCGCCGACGAACTGGGCAGTGACGTGACCCCGGACCCGATGGACTGGGCGGACGGCTTCCAGTCGGAGCCGTGGACGTTCGGCGACATCGCGGTGGCGCGTGCCGGGAACGTGCTCGTCGTCGCCGACCCCGGCCAACAGGCGCATGCCGAGGCGCTGGCCGGGCACGTGAGTCGGGCGATCCGGGAGGTCGACGCCCTGTGGTCGACCACGGGGTGGAACCACCACGTCGTCGTCTACGCCCTGACGAGCACTCGGTTCGTCCGGAACTGGTTCGGGAGCGGGCTCGGGGCCGTGACGATCCCCATGGAGATCGACCTCGGAAACCGGGGCGATGTGCGAGGCCGCGTGGCCGACGTCCTCGCCGCAGCACCGGAGGACGCCTCCGCTCCCGGTCAGTCCGCCGGTCACGCCCTCCGGATCGTCCTGGCGCCCGGCATCACCCGCACTGTCACGCCGACCACCGATGAGGTGATCCGCCACGAACTCACCCACGTGGCCACGTGGCGGGTGACCATGACCACCTGGTTGCGGGAGGGAGTGGCGGAGTACACCGCGAATCGAGTCCTGGTGGGGGGACGTCCGGACGGCGCGGCTTCCCTGAGTCGCCACGTGCCACCTGTTCGCCTGCCGGCCGCCATGCAGGCAGGCACCTTCCGGTTGACCGACCTGGGGACGTGGCCGGACCCTCGCTTCCCGAGCGCGGTGCGCGACGCCTACGCCGGTGCCTGGTTGGCCTGTCAGTACATCGTGAGCACGCGCGGGGAGTCGGCACTACGTCGCTTCATCGCCGAGGCGGGCCGGGGTTCCGACCGGACGGTTGCGGTCGACGCCGCCCTGCGCGACGTCCTTCATGTCGGGCGGGAGACGTTCGAACGCGACGTCACGAGCTTCGCCCGCCGACTGGTGGGGTAGCGCGCTCGACCGCGTCCTCCGGGGGCGGCTCAGCCGGCGGCCCGCTCGGCCAGGGCCGCCGCACCCTCCCGCACCCGCCGCAGCACGGCCCGGGCCCGGGCGGGGTTGCCGCCGGCCAGACCGCACGTAGGGGTCAGCACGACCCGGTCCAGGCTCCGGGGAGGAAGTCCCAGCGTGCGCCAGGGTCGCCAGAGGGCATCCGCCACCGCGACGTCCCCGGGAAGGTCGCTCGTGGGCGCCGGGCGCGGTCCGAGTCCCGTCGCCCCCGGCGCAGGGGCGGTCGCCGCGGTGGGAACGACCCCGGCCCACAGGCGCACGCCGGCCTCGACCGCCGCGGCCACCGCCTCCCAGCCGTCGTTGCCCAGCCGGGTGACGTCCAGCGACAGGCCGTCCGCACCGGCGCCGACCAGCAGGGACACCGGCACGTCGGCCGCGCAGGAGTGCACGAGCACCTCGTCCGCACCGGCCTCGCGCACGGCACCGATCACCCGGCGCAGGCCCTCCTCGACCACGGGGGCGGCCAGGGCCCGCAACCGGCCGAGCCCGCTCGCCGTGGGCAGCGCCCCGGAGAGCACCGCGGTCAGCCCCGGCTCGTCGAGCTGCACGCGCACCGCGGCGCCCGGCACCAGCCGACGCAGCTGGGTGACGTGCTGCCGCAGGCCCTCGGCGAGGGAGTCGACCAGGTCACGGCAGGCACCCGCGTCGACCAGGGCACGCTCCAGCCGGGGCAACCACAGGGTGGCGGCCAGCGTCCACGGTCCCGCCACCTGCACCTTCAACGGACCGGTGTACCCGTCGGCCACCTCGGCGAGCACGTCGAGATCCTGACGCAGCCAGGACCGGGCCCGCTCCAGGTCGCGGCCCGGCCGCTCGACAAGGCGCCAGCCCGAGGGCTGCAGATCCACCGGCAGGTCCACGAGCAGGCCGGCACCACGCCCGACCAGGTCGGCCCCCGGACCGCGGGCGGGGAGTTCCGGCAGGTAGGGGACGTGCGGGGCGGCAAGCTCACCGAAGGAGATCCGGGTCGCTTCGACGATGTCGGTACCCGGCCAGGAGCCGATCCCACTCGCCGTCCCGGACGGCCCCCGGTCGGGGTCCCGAGCAGGATCGTCGCGGTCGGGTTCCGGGTGGGTACCGGACTCCCCCGGACGGCGGGGTTCCTCGTGCCGGTGGGCGCGGGAGCCGGACACGGTGGTCACCCGCACAGCTTAGGAGCCATCGGAACACCGCACCCGCGCGAGCATCCGGCGGCGCTACCGTCGAGGGGGTGCGGCGGTGCTGCCCCGCGGCACGAGCCCACCGGGCGGGTCGAGGCGGACGCACGGGTCCGCGCCGTCGATCGCGTCCAGGAGCAGTCGGGCCACCTGGCGTCCCATGCCGGGGATGTCCCGGTGCATGGCCGAGACCGCCGGGTGGGTGAGGCTGCAGAGCGGCGAGTCGTCCCAGGCCAGCACGGACAGCTCCTCGGGCACCCGCACCCCGATCTCGCGGGCGGCGCCGATCGCCGCCACCGCCATCACGTCGTTCTCGAACATGATCGCCGTCGGCGGCTCGGCACCCAGCAGGAGCTGTCGCGTCGCGCGGGCGCCGTCCTCACCGGAGAAGTCGGCCTCGAGCACCTTCGGGACGCCGAGGCCGAGTTCCGCCGAGACCCGGACGAAGGCGGAGGTCCGGCAGGCGCAGTGCGCGAGGTACCCGGGCCCCGAGACCCGGGCCACGCTGCGGTGCCCGAGCCCGACCAGGTAGCGCAGAGCGCTCTTCACCATGGTCTCGTCGTCCGTCCACACCGTGGAGAGGTTGGTGGTCCCGGTGAACCCGGGATCGCTGCCGAGGATCGCCGCGGGCATGCCCAGGGTGGCGAGCACCGGAAGGCGCTCGTCCTGGAGCCGGACGTCCGTGACGATCACGCCGTCCACCCGTCGCCCGGTCCACCACTGCCGGTACAGCGCGATCTCGCCGCCCGTGTCGGGAGCGTCGATGACCTTCAGCAGCAGAGAGATGGACGTGTCGGCCAGGACGGACTCGATGCCGGCGATGAACGCCATGTAGAAGGGCTCGAGACCGAGCATGCGCGCCGGCCGGGACAGCACCAGCCCGATCGCGTCACTGCGGGCCACGGACAGGGCCCGGGCAGCACTGTTGGGACTCCAGCCGAGTTCCCGGGCCACGCGCAGGACGCGCGCACGGGTGGTCTCCGAGACCCCCGAACGTCCGTTCAGAGCCTGCGAGGCGGCGCCCTTGGACACGCCGGCCCGCCGGGCGACGTCCGCCAACGTCGGGCGGTGCCCGGCACGGACAGGCCCGGCAGGGGCGGTCCCCTGGTCTCGCACCCGGTCGTCCGGCACTCCCTGAGAGGGCGCGCTCACCCTGGCTCCCTTATGCACTCGTCCCGTACCGGGCACCGACCCCTGGCCTCACCGCGCGCCACAGTATCCGTTCCGGCGCGGGTCAGATTACCCCCGGACACGCGGGCGGAGGACGCCCCGACGGCCTGTTCCTTCGTTCGATATCGCGGCCCCGAGCGACGCCGGGCGGACAACCGTCACCGATGGTCACCGGATCCTCCACCTCGCTCCGAGCTTCCCGACTGAACCGGTTTTTCTCATCCGGGACGGGACCTGCCGAGCCCCCGCACGGATGCCACGGACCGCACGACGGGGAGCCGGACCATATCCGATTCGCCCCGGAAGGACGGGACCCCACAGCGCCCGGACGACCGCCGGCGCCGGTCGGGAGATGCCTCGGCAACACGGCCGCACACGAGCTCCCGCCCACGAGAAATCCTTTTCGAGATCCACGGCGGGCGACCCCGTCCGCGCCGGTGCCGGGGCCGCACGCCCGGACCACGCACAGGCGGGGGCGCACACACCGTCGGAACCTCGGACGACGCCGCCCGCCGCCCCGCGGGCATCTCGGGCACCGGGGACGGACAGGCCGGCGGGGCACATCCCGCGGCACTCCCGCGACGCCGCCGAGCGCCGACAATTACCGAGCGCACTCGAGGTCCCGCGAAATTCCCGAGAAGTACGGAACGACAGTTCTCCGGAACGCGATTGAATCGTTTCACGGCGAGATAAACCGGTTCATTGACAGTTCGCATCGACGCCTCTAGAGTTCCTGCCACGTGCAGGGTGCAGCGCCACCCGTCGCCCTGCGCCACGTGCGGAACGCTCCCCCCGCCGACGGTGCGGATCACCGTCTCCCACTGCTCGCACCCGAGTGGCGGCGCCGGACCAGGGCACCCGGCGCCGCCGGTGTGGACCTCCCGCCCGCGGGGCGGGACCCCCGGGTCTCGCCCCGGACCCGCCGGTGGACGCGACCCCGCCGTCGGATCCGACCGGCACAGCACCACAGGAACCTGGTTCCTCCCGGTTCCTCTCGCGCTTTCTTGGGGACAGGAAACGCCTGTCCCCCGGACCGCCCCGGCTCTCGGACCTCTCCGGGCGCGGTCCGGGGGACGGGCATCCGCAGCACCCGCGCCGTCTCCTCGCGGAACACCGCCTCCCGCTCCGCCGCGTCCTGGTGGAGGACGATGCCCCGCCCGAACACCGGACGCCCTCACCCCGGCGGGGTTCCCGGGACACCTGCCCCGACCGGCCCGGCGGCGCTGATGGTCGCGGCGCCGACCACGCGGCTGCCCGAGTACAGCACCAGGGTCTGCCCCGCGGCGACCCCGGTGATCGGCCGGTCCAGGAGGACCCGGACCGCCCGCGCCGGGTCCGGCCGTGTCCCCGGAGAGCGGGCCACGGTCACCACCGGCACCACGTCGAGGACGCCCGGCACCTGAATCCCGTGGGCGCGCACCTGCACGCCGACGTGGTCCCCGGGCGAGGGCACCGACCCGCACCAGACGGGGTCCTCGGCGTCGATCCGGAGGATGTCGAGCAGCTCCCGCGGGCCGACTCGCACCGTGTTGCTGACCGGCTCCACCGCGAGGACGTACCGGGGCCGTCCGTCCGCCGCGGGGCGCCCCAGCCGCAGACCCTTCCGCTGGCCCACGGTGAAGGCGAAGGCGCCCTCGTGCCGTCCCACCTCGACGCCGTCCACGTCCAGCACCGCTCCGGAGCGGGTGCCCAGCCGGGCCGCGAGCCACCCCCGCGTGTCCCCGTCCGGGATGAAGCAGATGTCGTGCGAGTCGGGCTTGGCCGCCACCCGGAACCCGCGCCGGGCGGCCTCGGCCCGAACCTGGTCCTTGGTCAGGTCACCGAGCGGGAACAGCGCGCGGGCCAGCCGGTCCTCGGGGAGCACGGCCAGCACGTACGACTGGTCCTTGGCCGGATCGACGGCCCGGTGCAACTGCGCGGCGCCGGTGCGGGGATCCGGCACGAGGCGCGCGTAGTGCCCGGTGCACACGGCGTCGAAGCCCAGGGCGAGGGCACGGTCCAGCAACGCCGAGAACTTGATCCTCTCGTTGCACCGCACGCAGGGGTTGGGCGTGCGTCCGGCGGCGTACTCGGCGACGAAGTCGTCCACCACCTGCTCGGCGAAGCGCTCGGACAGGTCCCAGACGTAGAACGGGATCCCGATCACGTCGGCCACGCGGCGCGCGTCGAGCGCGTCCTCGATCGTGCAGCACCCCCGGCCTCCGGGCCGGGCGTCCGTGCGGGTCCGGGACAGCGCGAGGTGAACGCCGACCACCTCGTGCCCCTCGTCCACGGCACGCGCCGCGGCGACGGCCGAGTCCACGCCACCGCTCATCGCGGCGAGGACCCTCACCGCGGGGCTCCCACCGGAGTGGTCGGCTCCCCGAGTTCGCCGGGGACCGCGAACGCCTCGGCGTGCCCCTCCCCCGCCACGGCCGTGGCGGGGGAGGCAGCCGGGGTGGCGGCTGCCGTCGCCGGAACACGCGTGCCCGCCCCGCGCGATCGCGCCACCACCGGACCGATGGCGTCGGCGACCGCCTGCACGTCCTGGGGCGTGGAGGACCAGCCGAACGAGAAGCGCAGCGCCCCGGCCGCCTCCGCCGAGGCCAACCCCATCGCCTGGAGCACATGTGAGGGCTCGGGCACCCCGGCCCGGCAGGCCGATCCGGTGGAACAGGCGATCGCCCGGGCGTCGAGCAGGTAGAGCAGGGTGTCCGCGTCGCAGCCGGGAAGAGTCAGGTGGGCGTTGCCCGGGAGCCGGCCGCCCGGCTCGGGATCGCCGCGCAGCACGGCGTCCGGCACCTGCGCACGCACCGCGGCGACGAGTGCGTCCCGCAGCACGGCCAGGCGGGGCCCCTGTCCGGCCAGCTCGGCCACCGTGCTCCGGGCCGCGACCGCGAACCCTCGGATCCCGGCGACGTCCAGCGTGCCGGAGCGCAGGCCGCTCTCGTGCCCACCACCGTGCGCCGTCGGCACCAGCGCCAGGCCACGGCGACGCAGGAGCGCGCCGACCCCGACCGGCCCGCCGAGCTTGTGCGCGCTGAGGGTGATCGCGTCGAGCCCGCTGTCCGCGAGCGCCACCGCCACCTGCGCGGCCGCCTGCACGGCGTCGCTGTGCACCGGGATCCCGTGCCGTGCTCCGATCGCCGCGAGCTCGCGCACCGGCTGGATCGTGCCGACCTCGTTGTTCGCCCACATGACCGAGATCAGGGCGACCGTGGCGGGGTCCTCCTCCACCACGGCGCGCACCGCGTCCACCCGGACCCGCCCGACGGCGTCCACCGGCAGCCGCACGACCTCGGCCTCCTGCACGTCCCCCAACCACCGGGCCGCGTCCAGCACCGCGTGGTGCTCGACGGCGCTCACGAGTACCCGGCACCGGCGAGGGTCCTCCGCGCGGCGCGCCCAGTAGAGGCCCTTGATCGCGAGGTTGTCCGCCTCGGTGCCCCCGGAGGTGAAGATCACCTCGCTCGGACCGGCGCCGAAGGCCTCAGCGACCTGTTCGCGGGCCTCCTCGACGATCCGCCTGGCGCGCCGGCCGACGGTGTGCAGGGAGGACGCGTTGCCCGTCGCCCGGAGTTCCTCGGTCATCGCCGCAAGTGCCTCGGGCCGCAGAGGGCTCGTCGCCGCATGATCGAGATAGGCGGTCACATCCGCGAGTCTAGGCACCGGGCCAGGAACCGGCCACGCGCGCGACGGCCACGCCGCGTCACCGGACCTCGGACGAACCGTTGATCGCGGAGAGTGAGGTAACGTGCCTGACCAGGGGTGGGTACCGCGCGCGGAACCGCGTCGTGCCCATCGCACGTCCGGTGCGGGCCGCCCGCATCCGGCTCCCACCACGCCTGCCGCGGGAGATCGCGATGACGCAGCACCACCCGGAGCCCGCGGACCGGGCCGCGACGGCGCGACTCGACGCCGTCTGCGACCTGATCGTTCCCGATGCCCGGGAGAGCGCCGGTCTGCACCGATACGACGGGCTGAGCCAGGACCTCTCCTCCGACGGCGTCACCCGGGCGCTGGAGCGACTCGGTCACGGCCCCGCGCCCGAGGACGCCCACGACGCCGCCCATCTCGAGGTCTTCGAGTCCGGGTTGCGGTGGACCTACGAGGAGCTGGAGGCGCATCGGCGCAATCCCCTCCTGCACCTGAGCAACCTCGAGCTGGCCTGCTACGACCGGGAGTACGCCCCCGCCGAGCAGCGGGCCGCCGCGAAGCTCGCCCACCTGCGCACCTGGCCGGAGGCTGTCGACACCGCGGTCCGCACCCTCGACGAGGTCGCGGCGCCGGTCGCCCGGGCACTGCTGCCCTCGGTGCGCGGCATGGCCGTCGACCTCGGGGAGGGCCTGGGGCGCGACGCCGAGCCCGCGGTCGAGGCCGCTCTGAGCGCGCACGGCCGGTTGGTGGCGCACATCGAAGGACTCGCCGAGAGCGGGGACCCCGACTGCGCGGTCGGCGCCGAGGTGCTCGCCCGCGAAATGGGCGCCTGGGAAGGGATGCCGGTCGACCTGGAGCAGCTCGCCGGGCAGGCCCGCACCGAGCGGGACCGGTTGCGTGAGCTCCTGCAGGAGGCCTGCTCCCGGCTCGATCCGCACACCGGACCGCTGGCACTCGTCGATCGGCTGCGCAGGGACCACCCCGATTCCGAAGGCATCCTCGCCGAGGCCCGCGCCGTCACCGAGGAGGTGCTCGCCTTCACCCGCGAGCACGGCCTGGTGCCGTGGACGGACGGCGAGTGCCGCGTCGGGATCGCCCCGCCGTCGCGACGCTGGGGCATGGCCGCGATGTCCTGGGCGGCCCCCGAGGAGGACGACGCCCCGAGCTGGTTCCACGTCACGCCCCCGGAGCCGGACTGGCCGGCCGAGGACGTCGAGGACTGGCTCGAGGTGTTCAGCCGCACCACGCTGCCCGCGATCACCGTGCACGAGGTCGCCCCGGGTCACTACACCCATGCCCGGGCGCTGCGCCGAGCTCCCTCCGCCGTGCGTCGTCGTCTCATCGGCGTGACCTTCGCCGAGGGGTGGGCGCACTACGCCGAGGAGATGGTGATCGAGGCGGGCTTCCGGGAGAACGATCCCCGCTACCGGATCGGGACCTGCCTGGAGGGCCTGGTCCGGGTGGTCCGCCTGGCCTGCTCGATCGGCCTGCACACGGGGGAGCTGAGCCTGGACGAGGCGATCGCGCGGTTCCGCGAGGACGCCTACCTCGGTGAGGCCGCGGCCCGCTCGGAGGCGCTGCGGGGCACCTTCGACATCGGGTACGGCCGCTACACCTGGGGCCGGCTGGTCATCCTGGAGCTGCGGGAGCGGGCCCGCGCCCTGTGGGGACCCGACTTCTCGCTGTCCCGCTTCCACGCGGCCCTGCTGGCCCTGGGCTCCCCGCCGCTGGGCCTGCTCGACCACGCCCTCACCATCGGCTGATCCCGGCGGGCCGGCGATTCCTGCACCCCGCAGGTGGGGCACGAGCGGGTCAGGCGGTGGGGGCCGCACGCCCCGGTTGGTCGCCGTCCCCGGCCGCACCGGTCAGCTCGGCGACCGTGACGTACCAGGTGCGCGCGGCACCCAGGACGGCGTCGAAGGTGGCCCGCAGCAACGGGCGCAGCCCCCGGCCGTCCGCGACGGTCAGGTCGACGGCCACCGTCAGCCGGTCCTCGTGCACGGTGACCTTGACCAGGTTGATCGCGGAGGTCACGCCGTTCGCCGCGCGGAGCCGCGTCAGCTCGTCGGCCGGCACGCGCTCGTCGAGCAGCCACAACCCGAGCACGCGCACCAGGGCGGGCATCGTGTCCACGCACCGCAGGAACAGGCGCTGCCCCTGCACCGTGACGGCGACATCGCCGTCCTGGTCGATGCCGGGCATGAGCCCCTCGTCGAGCAACGCGTCCAGCACCAGCCCTCGCACGGGGTGCTCCCCACCGGGCGGCGGGAAGTTCGGGATGGACGTGGGCTCGGTCACCGCCCCACGGTAGCCGTCCCGAAGTGCCCCGGATCGGCACGGGCGGCCCGCCCCTCCCGCCTGCTGCACCACCTCACCCGGACGGCCCAGTCCCCCCCCCCCCCACGGCCCCAAG
>CAZOWW010000136.1:0-14691 GCA_964583765.1 uncultured Kineosporiaceae bacterium | reverse complement strand
GCCGGACGCGCTGACCGACGCCGAGCCGGACGCGCTGACCGACGCCGAGCCGGACACGCTGACCGACGCCGAGCCGGACACGCTGACCGACGCCGAGCCGGACGCGCGAAGCTCGAGGGTGATGCTGGGCTTCGACTTGATGATGATCTCTTCGATGCCGTCAGCGAGTGCCTGGTCGAGCTCGGCCTGGGTACGGATGGTCTTCTTGGACACAACAGCTCCAGAGAGGAGAAGAGAGGAAAGGAGAGGAGGTGTTCTGCTTGCTCAGTCCTGCTGCTCGGCTGCGTTGCCGGGGATGGGGATGTGGTGCGAGCGGAGGTAGGCGACCTTGACGGTCAACGT
Source organism: uncultured Kineosporiaceae bacterium (assembly GCA_964583765.1). Classification (GTDB taxonomy): domain Bacteria; phylum Actinomycetota; class Actinomycetes; order Actinomycetales; family Kineosporiaceae; genus CAZOWW01. The sequence continues at coordinate 14,349 of CAZOWW010000136.1, read as the reverse complement.
GAGCGGCTCACCCGGGAAGCACTTCGCGGCCCAGCGCTTGAACGACTCCACCGAGACACCCGCGACCGCGAGGGCCGCGTCGGTGGCGTGCTCGCTGACGCCTAGGTCGAACCGGAACGGCCGGAACGGCGGCGGCGCGGGGATGCCGTGACGGGCGAGCCACGCCTCGGACGGCTCCGGCGGGTCGAGCGGGACCTCGATCCCCCGCGTCTGCGGGTTCCCCGCGCGGCCTCCCTCAGCCACGACCGCTCCCGGCCCTCTTCATGCGCGTCAGCTCAGCCAGAAGAGCGGGAGACATCGGTCCTGGGCCGGGTGGTGGCTCGGGCTTGGTGTGGTCGGGGTCGTCGGGGTCGTCCCAGGAGATCAGCGCGACGGCGTCGAGCTGCACGACCCTGATCTCCGTGCGGGACTTCCCCTTGCCCTTCGGGTGGTGACGGATCCGCAGATGCGTGGGGTTGCCCTCCGCGTCGGACAGGAGGGCGGTTACGACGCCACCGACACACCTGGTCGTGTCGCCGGCGAACCGCACCCAAGCCGTCACCCCGACCGGGGGAACACCGTGCGGGTTCACCACGCGCCACCCGTCCGGCCCCGACCCGTACGGGTCTTGCGGACCGAGCTGAAGTTCGCCGCGTGACGTACCGGCGCTGGGCGCCCGGCGGCCTTCGCGAGGCCCAGCGACAGGAGCAGCAGGGACACGATGGCGAGGCAGACCGCGGCGGTGGTGGTGCTGGTGGACACGATCACCGCGGCGAGGAACACGCCGAGCCCGGCGAGGAACGCGGCTGACCGGACCCGGGTGTAGTCCCGGCGGGGCCGGGCAGCGCGGTAGGGCAGGACGGTGATCCCGACTGGCCGCCCGGCGACGGGGGTGGTGAACAGCGAGTCCGGGTACGAGTTGTTGGGGACGGTGACGCGGTTGGTGGGACGGTGGTCGGGGACGCGAGATCCGCCTGTCCAGGTCCGGCTCACGCGGTCACCGCCCACACGCGGTCCGCGGCGGCGAGGAGCGCGGCACCGAGGCGCTCGGCGTCGTCGACGTCGAGGACCTTCGATGCGATGGACTCGCCGTCGTCGAGGATGTCGACGCGGGCCACCAGCTCGCCCGGCTCGTCGCCGTAGGGCAGGGGACGGATCTGGATGCCGATGCCGTCGGCGTCCTCGGCGATGACCGACGCCCCGAGCGGGGTGGTGGGCTTGGCGTCGAGAGCGGCGAGGAGGAGCGCGATGGTTTCGGCCTGCTCGTTGCAGTGGACGGCCAGCGGAGAACCAGATCGGGTTGCCTCGGTCGCGCGGTCACGCAGGTGCTCGACGAACTCCACCGCGCCGGACACGACGTCCTTACCCGTAGTGGGGCTCGTCGGGCCGGTGGGTCCGTGGACGGTGGCGTGGGGGCATGGCCACGCGACGAGCTCGGGGGACCGTGAGGTGCAGAGCACGCAGCACAGGGATCCCTGGGGAAGCTTGGCGTGGCGGCCGGTGACGGGCGCTGGGTAGTGGATGTCGCCGTGGATGTCGAGGAGCCCGGTGAGGGCGTCGCGGAGCCAGGGAATGACGCTGAGGGGGATCGTGACGTGCTGGCCGGCGAAGACGATCCGCAGGTTTGTGGTGCCGGTGGGCTCAAGGATCAGGGGCTCTGGTCCGATACCTGGACCGATCTTGACCGATGCGACTTCTCGGGTTGCTTCCATGGCTGGTTGCTCCTGGGGGGACGTGATGTTGGTTCCGCGTCCGACCGGGCCAGGCAAGGGCGCCGGTCGGACGCGGGGTCAGCGGTTCAGCTCGGGCGCTGCCTCGGGCAGGCCGGCGAGGTACTTGTCGAGGTCTCTGGAAGTGACCCGGTACGGGCCGCGGGACTTGACCTGTGAGGCGCGGATCTCTCCGCGGCGGATCCGGGCGCGGATCGTCTCCGGGTGCTCGCGCAGGAGCACAGCCACTTCCGCGACAGTCAAGAGGCGTCGCTCCGAGAGCAGCAGGGTCTGTGGCATGTGAATGACGGTACGCAAGAGCATCCATGAAGACGCAGAGCTAGATACGTGATTCACCCGCACAGACGAATCGGATTGTCCGTTAAGTTACAGCGTCGTGCAGCCTCGTACAGTCTCGTACAGTCCTCAAGCGCATTTTTACACACTACGCTATGTGCTTAATATCGTAGTGTTACATGTTCGCGGCTTGTCTCGTCTTCCGTCACGTTCCTGCACATGCGAAGGTGGTCGACATGGCACCCACAGACGACCTCGCCTGGGCCATCAAGACCGCCCGGCTCAAGCTCGGATGGACACAACGCGAGCTCGCCGAACACGTCGGCGTCGCCCTACGAACCGTGCAAACCTGGGAGCTCGGACAGTCCGTCCCCCGCACCAAGATCGCGATCCTCCAAGAGGTCCTCAAGACGTCCTTCACCGCCGGCCGCGCCGTCGACGACCGCGACGGCCTCGCCGTGGTCCTCCCACCCGAGGCGCTCGACGGGCTCACCGAGCTGGAGCGCATGGAGGTATGGGCGAAGATCAGAGCAGATGCACTAGCCGCTGCCGCGGAGGTCCGTCAACGTCACACCCGCGATTGACCCGACCGGCCCTGCACCCCCTCCAGACGGCGGATGCATCCTGCGACTGTGACCTCACAGCTCGCTGAACAGGATGCGCCAATCGAAGACACCACCACCCTGACGGTCCACCGAGTCCCCGCACGCCTCCTCGGCGGAGCCACCTCCGCATGGCTCTCGGAAGGCCTCGTCCTGATCGCCGTCAACGAAGACGGAGACCCAATATGAGCGGACACGTCCAAGACCTCTGGACCACACCCGGCCCAGACGGGAAACGGCTCCGCAACGCCCGCTGGGGGCACGGCCGTCGCTGGTGCGCACGCTGGACCGACCTCACCGGCCACGAACGCCGAAAGTCCTTCACGTTGAAGTCCACCGCCGAAGAGTGGCTCGCCCGCGTTCAGGTTGACGAAGCCGACGGCCTCAGCGTCACCGCAGGGCGCGCTCCCCTCGCCGGCTACATCGACAGGTGGTACGCGTCGCGGACCTGCAACGAGAACACCCTCGCGTGGTACCGCGGCACCCTCATCCGGGTCCGCGCTCGCTGGGAACATAGCCCAGTCGCCAAGGTCACCAAGTCCGCGGTTCAGGAGTGGGTGGGTGAACTCAGGTCCGGGGGCATGTCGGAATCCCGGGTACACGCCCATCTAGGAACATTCAAGTCAGTGATGCAGTTCGCGGTCGACGACGGCGCGCGTCGAAACAACCCGTGCAAGGGGATCTCCGTCCCCCCAATCCCGCGGCACCGGCCACGCGACATCCCAACGTCGGATCTGGCGCGGATCGTCGTCGAGCTCGACAAGCAGCGCCCGGAGAATGGCACCCTCGCGCTCGTGCTGACCTTCACCGGAGCCCGGTGGGGCGAACTCGTCGACCTGCGGGTATCGGCACTCGACGGGCGTCGCCTCCACCTTGGCCCGTCGATCTCCACCGTTGCTGGCCGGCAGATACCAGGCGACGGCAAGGCACACCGCCATCGCGACGTTGTCTTACCGCCGACGATCCTCTCTCGCATCACCGCGCTCACCGAAGGCCGAGAGCCAGACGATCTGCTGTTCCCAGCGCGGCGGGGTGGGCGCTGGCACCACTCCGCGTGGCGTAGGTGCTGGCAGCGCGCCTGCGAGCAAGCGAAGGTGAAGCCGGTGCCGACGACCCACCAGATGCGGCACACCGCGGCGACCCTCGCGATCGCGGCCGGTGCCGACATCAAGGTCGTTCAAGAGATGGTCGGTCACGCCACGGCCACTCTGACGCTCGACGTGTACGGGCACCTGCGCGCGGGGCGCCTCGAGGCCGTCGCGGATGCGATGGACGCCGACGCGACCGCGGTCCTCGGCCTGTGACCCGCGTGCCGGCTGTGCCGTGCTGGTGCCGTGGAGCCAGTCGTGGAGCCTGTGCCGCCCCGATGCCGCCCCAGAGGCTGTACGAGGCTGTACGAGACTGCACGCTTCACAGCCGCAACACAGGACGCAGGGCTGCGAGACTGGGCGAGTCTTTGGTGGGGCGGCTGGGGTTCGAACCCAGGACCGACGGATTATGAGTCCGCTGCTCTGACCGGCTGAGCTACCGCCCCGTGAGGCAGGAGCCTATCCGGACGGTCGGGCGAGCCAGAAACGTTCTCGCAGGGTGAGATCCTCCCCGGCCTCCCCGGCCCCGGTCGGGCCCTGGTCCGGGCGTGGACGCTCCGTGGGAGTACCCGATCGGGCATGGGAGGGTGACAGGATCTGCAGGATTCCTCTGCCGTTGCCTCTGACGTCCTACACTCTCGCGAAGATTCGCACCCGGGGAGGGCCGTGGGATGAGCGGGTTCCGACCGCAGCGTCCGAGAGGCCGCAGACCGACTCATCGGGCTGCCGGAATCGCCGCGGGCCCATGGTGGGTCGCGGCTGCCGCGGCGGCCCTGGTCATGGTGACTGTGGGCGCGGTGGCGGCGGCGACCGGACTGAGCTCCCGTGCCTGTGCCGCCATGCTGCCCCTGGCCGCCACGACCACCGGGCAGGCCACCTTCTACACCCTGGGCAGCCAGGGCAACTGTTCCTACCCGGCGCCCGCGGACAAGCTCTACGTGGCTCTACCGCCGTCGGAGTACTCCGCGGCGGGTGCCTGCGGTTCCTATCTCCAGGTGACGGGTCCCAAGGGATCTGTGCGCGTCAAGGTGATCGATCAGTGCCCCGAGTGCGTCTCCGGGCACATCGACCTCAGTGCCGAGGCCTTCGCGAGGATCGCCGACCCGGTGAAGGGCATCGTCGCGGTGACCTACCGGACCCTGGTCGACCCGCCGTTGCCCGGGCCGGTGACCGTGCGGGTGAAGGAGGGCTCGTCGCAGTGGTGGCTCGCCCTGCGCGTCGACAACACCGGCAATGCGGTCTCCTCGGTCTCGGTCAGTTCCGGTGGGGGCGGCTGGCGGAACCTGCGCCGCACCGACTACAACTACTGGCTCGCGGATGCCGGTGCGGGCAAGGGTCCCTTCCGGGTTCGGGTCACGGACACGCAGGGGCACACAGTCGTGGTCGACGACGTGGCGATCAGGCCGGGTCAGATCGTGGACTCCGGAACGACCATGTACGGCGGGGTCGCGACGTCCGCCAGTAGCACGAAGGCCACGACCCGGGCGACGACGCGGCAGTCCGCGATGACCTCGCCCGGAAGAACGGGGTCGACGTCGCGCACCGCCCGCAACACCTCCACCTCGACCGTCGCGACCTCCACGGTGTCACCGGTCGCGACGTCCAGCACCCTGCCACTGTCCACGACCGAGTGGAGCACGACTCCCTCCCTGGACGGATCGATGCCCCCGGCGGTCACGACGACGGGGCGCACCTGCTGAGGGGTCCGGCGCCTCGGTGTCTCGCTCGGATCGTGTCCGGCTCTTGCGGAGCTCGCCCCGACGGTGTCCTGAGCGTTCTCGCGCGCCGGCCAACGTCCGCCGGCCAACGTCCGCCGATCGGTGACCGACGTCCGCGCTCAGCGTCCCCGATGCCGTGCCTTGGCCTTCGACACCGCCTTCTGCCTCTGCTCCCGGGCCATCGCTTCGCGTTCGGCGGCGCCGGCAGACCTGCGCTGTCGTCGCTGCTGTTCCCAGTTCGCCTGGAGTGCCTGTTGGGCGGCGGTGCTTGGCCTCGGTGTGTCGGCCTGGCGCGCGGCCAGTCGTGCCGCCCGCTTGGGGTTCATCGCTGGGGGAGCGGAACGGTGCTCCGACGCGGGCGCAACCTCCAGGGCCTGTCGGGCGAGGGCGTCGTAGCTGCCGTCGAGGACGAATTGATGCAACTCCGGTCCGCTCGGTTCCGCACCGAAGACGTGGCGGGCGGCGTGGATCCCGTCCGACTCCTCGATCTCGACCACACCGACCCAGAACGGGTCCTCGAAGAAGACGGTGAACGTCGCTGTCATACCCATGCCGACCTCCAGGCACGCCGAAGCGGACCTGGCGACACCGGTTTCCGCTGGGGCGGACGACGAGCCGTGGTGGTCCTGCTTCGACCGGTCCGGGACCGGAAGGCTGCTGAGCGGACGACCGCCCGGACTACCGGCCGGGCTGTGGGGTTCGTGCTGCCAGAGCCCTGAGCATAGATCGCGTCGCAACACCGGGCCAGGGGCGTTCCCCGAGGGTGATCGGGCCGCGGCGGGGGAGAGCATCCGGCGACGTGAGGGCCAGGGGTGTTCGCGGTGGAGAGCAGCCGGCGACGCACGTGAATGGAAAGCTCGCTTGACATCCGTCGGGTCTCCGCGCATGCTGCTGATGTCAAGCGCCCTTTCCATCAGGGGTCGGTCCAGGTACCCGGACGGTCCAGGTACCCGGACGGATCCCACGCAGAGACGGAGACCCGGTGGAGTTCGTGGTGACCGGCAACGACGTGCGGGAGCGCCGTCGGGAGCGCGGCCTCTCGCAGGCCGAGCTCGGCGCGGTGCTGGGTGTCTCCCGGCAGACGATCAACTCCATCGAGACGGGTCGCTACACGCCGTCCCTGCCGCTGGCGGTCGCCTTGGCGAGGTTCTTCGGATCGACTGTGGAGGAGGTATTCCATGTCCGGGAGCAATAGGCCGCCGAGGAGTGTCCGGTCCCGTGTCGTCTTCTGGTCGACGCCCGCGATCGGCACGGCCTGTGGCGTCGCTTATCTCGTCGCGTCCTGGCGGGGTGGTCACCCCTGGGCCGGTGCGGCGATGCTGGTCTTCATGGTGGCGGTCAGCGCCGGCGCCGTCCTCGCCGCACGCTGGTCCGAGACCGTCGCGGGTCTGATGGACCGGCAGGACGAGCGGCTGGTGGGGATCGACCTGCACGCCACGGCGGCCACCGGCATCGTCCTCGTCCTGGCTGTGATCGTCGGTGCGCTGGTCGAGCTGGCGCGCGGTCGCTCGGGGACGCCCTACACCTGGCTCGGTGCTCTCGGTGGCGTCGCATACGTCGGCGCCGTGCTCGTCGGACGGCGTCGCGGCTGACGTCCCCGGGGTGCTCCCGGATCGTGCTCGTCCCAGGTCGCCGTCCTGAACTTCCTGAGCGTCCTGACGGTCGGGTGGCTCCCCCCTCCGCAGCGTCCTGACGGTCCGGGGGCGTGTGTGTCGGTCCGCCGTCCGGGAGCTCCCTCCTCCGCCCGTGCGGTGTGTGCGGTCCGGGGCCGCCCTGACCTCAAGTCGGGCAGCGGACCGTTCGACGTACAGATGGCGCGTAGAGAGATGACGCATAGATCGAGGGCTGGCTGGCACGGCGATCGGAGCTGCGCGACCATGGCGGGGACGTCCGGACGACCTGTCGCCGTGGTGATGACCGGCATGGGCGAGTACCAGTCGAGACTCATCGCCGGTATGCGCAGTGTCCTGTCCGAACAGGGTTTTCCGATGATCGCGGTCTGCGACGAGCCGTTCGGTGCGCAGGAGGGTCCGTCCTCGCTCCTCCTCGACCTCATCCGCCAGCGGGTGCCGGTGGGGGTCATCGCGCTCGCCTCGGCCGCCGATGACCAGGGTGCCCAGCTGCGGGCGGAACTGCGCCGGCAGCGCATCCCCACCGTGCGGATAGGGGACGGCGACCCCCGAACACCTGGCGTACGTGGCGACAACGTCTCGGGCATGATCGCTCTGATGGCGCACCTGCTCGACGAGCGGAAGGTCCGCCGTCCCTCGCTCGTCCGCGGGATCGCCCACCAGGTGGACTCCGAGGCTCGCGAGCGGGTATTCCGCGCGGAGTTGCGAAGCCGGGGCATCGAGGTCGACGAGGACCTGATCGTCGAGGGCGCGTTCCGCCAGGACATCACCTATGCCGTGATACGGGATCTGCTCGGACGGCGTCGTGACCTCGACGCGGTCGTGGCGCTCAACGACGAGTCGGCGATGGGCGCGATGGGTGCGTTGATCGACGAGGGCATGGGCGTGCCGCAGACGGTGGTCGTGAGCGGTTTCGACAATCTGGAGGCGGCTGCGCTGACCTGGCCGGGGCTGACCAGCGTCGACCAGAATCTCGAGGAGCAGGGTGCGGCCGCTGCGCGCCTCCTGCTCGAAGCGATGGATCGGCAACTGCAGGAAGCCCGCGGGGACGGCTCACCTCCCGGGCAACCCGGAACGGCGGCGGACCCGGCCGCGGCGGATGACGAGCCTCCCGAGGACGCGCCGACGAACCTTGTGATCGACTCGCGCCTGGTGGTTCGGGGTTCCACCTCACCGGACAAGAACCGCATCCTGAGCAGCTGGAACGGATCCGTCGACCAGGCCCGTCCGGACTATGCACGTCTGGTCGACGGTCAGTGGATGGTGGGTCTGGACCAGGCGCACGACGAACTGATGCGGGCGATCGGCATGGGGCAGTCGGCCCGCTCGCTGCTCGTCTCGCAAGAGGCCGTCATGGGCATCAACCGCGCCATGATGCACTGCCGGACGGTTGCCGAGGTGACCGCGGCCCTGAGCTCCCGGATCAACCGCCTGGGGATCCGACGCTGTTTCCTGGCCCTCAACGAGAAGCCCGGGTCCGCAGGCGGCGAGGTCGAGGAGGTGTCCCGGGCGCGGCTCGTGCTCGCCTACCGGCGCGGCCGGCCCGAGCCACCACCGTCCGAGGTCTTCGACCAGCACCGGTTGCTTCCGAAAGAGCTGCGTGGTGAGCTGCGAGCCGGGCTCCTGACGCTCCAGCCGCTGGCTGTGGCGGACCGGGAGCTCGGCTACCTGCTCTTCGACGCGGTCGGCGGGACGGCGACCCTCACCGAGCTGCTGCGGATCGACCTGAGTCGCGCCCTGCACACCGTGTTGAGCACCCGGGAGCTCCAGGAGCACGCGGCGACCCTCGAACGACTGGTGGCCGAGCGGACCCAGGAGCTGGAACATGCGAACCAGCAGCTCCAGGCCTCACTCATGCGGGACGGGCTGACGCGGATCGCCAACCGCATGGCGTTCGAGAGACATCTCGCGGCCTGGTGCGATCCGAGATCGCGTCACGGCGGCCGGCTCGCCCTGCTCATGGTCGACGTCGACATGTTCAAGCCGTACAACGACTGCTACGGGCACCTGCGGGGGGACGAGACGCTCCGCAAGGTCGCCTCCTGCCTGGCCGCCGCCACCCGTGACCCCGAGGACCTGGCCTGCCGTTACGGCGGCGAGGAGTTCGCGGTGGTCCTGCCCGGCGCCGGCCTGCGAGGTGCGCTGGCGGTCGCGAAGCGCGTGCGGGACCTGCTCGCCGAGGCCGCGGTGCCGCACCGCGCGTCCCCCGTGCGCTCGGTCGTGACGGTGAGCATCGGGGTCGCGGTGGCAGCACCCGGTTGTCCGCTCGCGCCGTCCTCGATGATCAGAGCGGCGGACCAGGCCCTCTACCGGGCCAAGGTGGAAGGCCGCGATCGTGTGGTCGTGGCCGACCCCGCCATGATTGCTGCCCTCGTGCACGAGGGCGACCCGTCGGACGACGTGAGCGTCGCGGGCGGGATGGACGGGGCGCTGCGGGCGGAGGAGACCGAGGCACCCACCGATGCCGGCGGAGCTGCGCCGGAGTGTCCGGGCGAGCCCGCGCCGGAGGAGGAGGGCGAGGCGCCGGGGAGGCAGGGGCAACCTCTGCGTGCGGCGGACTCGGGGTGCCCGCCGAGTCCGCGCTGTCCGACCGGTACGGATGTCCTGAGAAGATGACGGCGGCTGCCCGGCGGTTCGCCGGACCTCTCATCGGACCGCCTGCCGGACCATTCGCCGGACCGCCCGTGAACGCCTCGGCGGGGACAGGGATACTGCCGGGGTGATCTCGGAGACCCTCCTGGCGAGCCTGCAAGCGGCGGTGGAGGCCGCGCCGCAGGACGTTGCGTTGCGCCTGCATCTGGCGGAACTGCTGGTGGCCGCGGGACGGCGGGCCGACGCCGTGCGGCACGCGGCGCTCGTCCTGGCGCAGGATCCTGACAACACGGCGGCCCTGCAGCTCGTGGCCGGGGCAGCCGGCGTGACCGGGGTCCCCTTCGTGGCATCGCGCGCGGACGGCGCCCCGCCTGCTCGACCCTCCGACGCCGTCCCGCCCGCCAGAGGCGGGACCGACCCGGATCGAGACACTCGGGATCGTGACCCGAAGGATCATCGAGGCACTCGGGGTCGCGACCCGCGGGACCATCGAGGCACTCGGGACGGGGGCGCTGTCGACCGGGGCACCCCGGATCAGGACCCTGCGGCGCCGGGACCCGACGGCGGGTCCGCGGAGGACCTGCTGCGTCGGCTCGACGCGGAGTTCTCCGGGGTGGTGCCACCGATGTTCGTGGAGTCGGACGGCGCCGAGGACGCAGCCTCCGACTCCGGCCTCGGCGACGCCTTCGACGTGGAACGGGCCGCCGTGCGTCTCACGGACGTGGGGGGCATGTCCGAGGTGAAGGCCCGGCTCGAGGCGAGCCTCCTGGCTCCGATGCGCAATCCCGAGCTCATGCGCCTGTACGGGAAGTCGTTGCAGGGCGGCCTGCTGCTCTACGGGCCCCCGGGCTGCGGCAAGACCTTCATCGCCCGCGCGGTGGCGGGTGAGCTGGGCGCAGGGTTTCTGCCGGTCGGGCTGGCCGATGTGCTCGACATGTACATCGGGCAGAGCGAACGGAACATTCGCGACATCTTCGCGATCGCCCGGCGCAGCGCTCCGTGCGTGGTGTTCCTCGACGAGGTGGATGCTCTGGGGCAGAAGCGGAGTCAGCTGCGCAACAGCGCCTCGAGAGGCACCGTGAACCAACTCCTGAGCGAGATGGACGGGCTCGCCGGGGACAACTCCGGGGTCTTCGTGCTCGGTGCGACCAACCACCCCTGGGACGTGGACGTGGCCCTGCGCCGTCCGGGTCGCTTCGACCGGACGCTGCTGGTACTGCCACCGGACCAGCCGGCGCGGGAGGCGATCTTGCGCTACCACCTCACCCGGCGTCCGGTGGGCGAGGTCAACCTGGCGCGGTTGGCCCGGGCCACGGACGGCTACTCGGGGGCCGATCTGGCATATGTGTGCGAGACGGCCGCCGAGCGGGCACTGCTCGACTCCGCACGCACCGGCACCGTACGTCTGATCGGGATGGCGGATCTCGAGGCCGCGGTGAAGGAGGTCCGTCCCTCGATCGGTGCCTGGCTGGAGACGGCGGCCAACGTCGCGGAGTTCGCGAACGAGCAGGGGATGTACGACGATCTGCTCGCCTACCTGCGCACCCGGCGACGGCGGTGACCGAGTCGCCGCGGGCATGGACGGATCTGGCTCGTGCCGAGGAACTGTGCAACCTGAGCCGGTTCCCCGAGAGTGCTGCCCTGGCGCGGCAGGTGCTCGCCCGGGATCCGGACCTGGTGGACGCTTGGTGCCTGCTCGCGCGGGCGGAGATCGGCGCCGGGGACCACCGCCGGGCGATCGAGTCCGCCCGGCGCGCGGTGGCCCTCGACCCCGAGGGCGAGCGGCAGCGCCGGTTGTTGAGCCTGGCCTACACCCACACCGGTGACCAGCAGCGGGCGATCCGGGAGGCCCGCGGCGGCACTCGGCGACCGGCAACGCGCCTGGGCTGCCTTCGGCAACACCCTGGCGCTGGTTCCCCAGCACACCGGGGCCCTCGACCAGCTCGCCCGGCAGGAACTCCGGCGGGGATCCCGGTTCCAGAGCCCGGAGGCACTCGCGCGGGCGGTGACCGGATTCGCCCGGGCCGTGCGCACCGATCCGCGGGCCACCATCAGCCGGCGCAAGCTCGACGACGTGGCCGCCGAACTGCTGCGCCGGGTTGTCTGGTGGCTCCTCCTCGCCGTCACGGTGGCCCTTCGCCAGTCCGCCCTGGGCAACTCGTCGGTCGGCCGCATCGTCCCGGTCGGGCTGCTCCTGCTGCCCGTGGTGGACGTGCTGCGGCTGCGGAGACGGCTTCCGCCTGAGCTGCGTACCCGGTTCGTGCGCTTGTGCACGGGGCCCAGCCTGCCGGCGGCCGACGCCCTCGTCGGTCTGGCCGTCCTGCTGCTCCTGGTCGGCGCGGTCCTGCCGGCCGTGGCCTATCCGAGTCTGGCCTGGACGGCGGCCGGGTGCGTGTTCCTGTCCGTCCTCCTGCTGCGGGCGAGGGCGCGTCGACGCATGACGAGCGGACCGCTCGGACTCCTGCCGCGGGGTGATCTCACCGACCGGGTGGCGTGGCTCGTCCTGGCCGCCTTGGTGCTGGGCATCGGGGTCGCCCTGGTGCGCGTCCACTCCTGAACGCGTGGGGAGGCCGCAGCACCGGGGAAGGGTCAGGACGGCGACCCGCTGCAGGAGGCCCGCACCCCGGGCGGCAGCCCGTCCGGGGGAGCGGTCCGGACGGGCTGCCTGGGTGTTGCGGGAGAGAGCGGCAGCGGCGGTTCGGCGTTGTCCGTCGCTGCCCAGCACGGTGCTTGTCGAGGAACATCTCCTTCGCCGGTGAGCGCGCCGGCGTTACCGAAGCACCTGGTACGTCAGCGGGCCGGAGCACCCATTTGTCACCGGCCGACGATGTCACCGACGGTGGAGGAACCGGTGGCGGATCCTCGGCGAGGTATCGGCTGTCCCGGTTCGGTTCGGCTCGGCGTCGAGCCTCAGCCCCGGCGGGCTCGGCGCTGCCGGGTGGGCTGTGCGGAGTCGGTGCCGCGACGCCGGGTGCGTCGTGGGGACGCCGCTTCGGGACGGCCGGAGGCGCCGCCGAGCGCGGTCGCACCCGACCGTCGTCCGGGCACGTCCCGTCTGGGCATGTCCAGTCCCGGCATGTCCAGTTCGGACATGTCCTCTGCCCCGTCCGGCAGCGGCGGGCTGGTGAAGATCTCTTCGTGTGTCCAGGACGGCGTCGGGCCGCCCGGGGGCAGCTCACGGTCCTGGGGGACCTCGGGCTCGGGCTGGGACTCCCGGGAAGCGCCGGGGGACAGGAAGAGGTTGTGGTCGCTCGTGCTCACAGGAACTCCCCTCGGAACGTCATCGGCGGCGTGAGGAGGACTCCGCCACGGGCGACGGGTCGGCGCCAAGTGATCGCCCGGATGATTGATCGAGAACTCACGGTAACAGGATGGGCACATTCTGACTACATCTCCCGTGGATCGACTGTACCTGCCGCCCGTCCTCGAGTTCCTCGCCCCCTGCTCCACCGGTGATGCGGACGGTCGGTGTGCCGGCAGACCGGCCGTTCGCATCACCGTCCGGCCGCTCAGCTCGGGCGGTTCGAGTGGGTTCATGCGGGAGGTTCGAGCTGGTGGTGCGGGTGGCGCGCGCAGCCGGTGCGGGTGGTTCGAGCGGTCCGGGCGACCGGGCGGGGGTTTCTGTCCCGGGAGACCATTGATCGTGGTTGAAACTGCAAGCACAATTGGCCTGTCATCGGTATCACCAGTTGACCAAGGGAGGTCGCTATGCGAAGGAGGACGTTCGATGCCTTAGCAGCCGCGGTGGGAGTGCTGCTGGCCCTGGTGTTGGCCGTCGCGGGAGGTCTGCTCCTGTGGGCCCACGGGTTCATCGACGACCAGGTGCACAGTCAGCTCGCGGATCAGAAGATCTTCTTCCCACCCGCGGGGAGTCAGGCGTTGGCCGACCCGCAGATCAAGCCCTATCTCAGTAAGTACGCCGGGCAGCAGTTGCTGGACGGTGCCCAGGCGGAGGCCTGGGCGAATCACTTCATCGCCGTCCACCTGCAGAAGATCGGCGGGGGACAGACCTACTCCCAGCTGTCCGCCAAGGCGCAGGCCGATCCTTCCGACACGCAGCTGGCGACCCAGGTGCAGACCATGTTCCGCGGCGAGACCCTTCGCGGTCTTCTCCTGAACGCCTATGCCTTCTGGAAGATGGCACAGGTGGCGCTGTACGCGGCGGTGGTCGCCTTCGTGGCGGCCGGGCTCCTGCTGGTACTCGCCGTGCTGGGCCTGTGGCATCTGCGACGCACGGATCCCGAGCGGGAATTCCTGGGGCGACGGATCCCACCCACCCCCGCCGTGGTGGCGGACAACTGAGGAAGATCCCGCCCCCGTGGCACCGGTGATGTCGGTGAGGCGGCCCGATGGCTCGGGGCCCCCGGTCCGGCGTTCCGACTCCGGTTCCACATCCGAAGGGGGCGGGGTCCTCGTTGCTCGACGGCCGGTCGTCGGTTCGACGCGGGCGCGGTGACGAGAGGAGGGCGGGGTCCACACCGTGTGGTGTGGGCCCCGCCCTCACATCTGGGGTGCTCAGCTGGTCGTGCAGGTCAGCTGGCGGTGCAGGTGACGGTCGGGACGGTGTTGGTGCCGTTCCAGCTGCCCAGGAACCCGAAGCTGGTGTTCGCCCCGGCGCCCAGGGCACCGTTCCAGGACAGGTTGGTCGCCGTGACCGCCGAGCCACTGCTGGTCAGGTTCGCGCTCCAGGACTGGCTGACGGTCTGACCGTTGGCGAACGTCCAGGCCACCTT
>CAZOWW010000135.1:0-14748 GCA_964583765.1 uncultured Kineosporiaceae bacterium | reverse complement strand
GCGGCGCACAACAGACACCTCCGACTTGACGAAGAACATAGAGGCACCCCCCCGCAGCCCGGCGCCACACCCGGGGACGGCGTCCTGCGGCGCCACGCACGAGGTCGACGCCCGGGCGGCGCCACGCGCAGGAACGACACCGGGCGGCGCCACCACGCTCCCCGGCCCGGGCCCGCCCGTACCGGACATCGGTGAGCGCGGTCCCGGCAAGCGCCCGCAGGAGTGATCCCGCAGGGAGACCATCGACCGGAGCGCTGGACACGCGTGGCGCTCTGTTCTATAACCTATAGAACAGATAGCGGAGGAACCATGATTCTCACCATCGAGCCGGACGGCCCGGTGCCGATCTACCAGCAGATCAGGGACCGGGTCGTCGAGGCCATCGCCGAAGGACGGGCGTCGAGCGGCACTCCACTGCCCTCGACCCGGCAGCTCGCGGTCGATCTGGGGATCAACTTCCACACGGTGAACAAGAGCTACGACGTCCTGCGCCAGGAAGGGCTGGTCCGGCTCAGTCGGAAGTCCGGTGCCGTCATCAGCCGGGACCCGAGCAGCGGACCACCGAGCCACGAGTACGTGGAGGAATGGGGCGGACGGCTGCGAACTCTCCTCGCCGAGGCCGTCGCCCAGGGCCTGGGCCCGCAGGAGATCGTCGAACAGTGTCGCGCCACGGTCGGAGTCTTCGCCGTCCACGGAGACCCAGCTGTCCTGAGCACCACCCGCACCGCGTCCTGAGCACCGCAGGGGGAACCAGTCATGACCGTGAACGGTCGGGCGAGCTGCCTGCCCGTGCTGATCGTCGGTGTGTCCCTGTGGACCATGCCGGCCCTGACCCGCCCGACCGTGCAGTTCGGGGTCCGGATTCCGGACCACCGGGTCACGGACGAGGTGATCCGCCAGGAGCGCCGCCGCTACCGCCGCCGCATCGCGGTGCTCACGATCTGCTCCGCCGCACTGGCCGTGCTGCTCGCCCCGCAACCGGGCCGGCTGACCGGGATCGTCGTCCCGCTGCAACTGGTGAGCTCCCTGGAGTGCTTCTGGCTCGCCCGCCGGCGGATCGCGGAGGTGAAGGCCGAGCAGCACTGGTACGAGGGGCTCCGGCAGACCGTGACCACGGACACGTCCTGGCGCACCGAGCCCGAGCACTTCCCGATGGCGTGGTCCGTGCCGGCGGCCGCCGTGTGTGTGGTCACCTTCGTCGTCGGGGTGATCCGGTACCCGCACCTGCCCCCTCGGCTCGCGGGAGTCGCGACGGCCCTTCCCGCCCTGCCGGGGACGGTCGGCGTCCTCGCCCTGCTCGTGGTCACGTTCCGGACGGGCCAGGCAGGATCCCGGCTGCCCCGCGCCGCCGTTGACGGCGCCACTGCCGTCGTGGACCGGGATGACGACCGGTTCTGGAAGGGCGGTCTGGTCTACGTGAACCGGGACGATCCGGCTCTTCTCGTCGGCAAGCGCTTCGGCATCGGCTGGACGCTCAATCTCGGCAATCCGAGGGCCTGGCTCCTGCTCGGCGGCATCGTGGCCCTGACGACCGCGATGTGCCTCGGCCTGCCCCGGACCGCCTCGGCGCAGCCGGGCACCGATCATCTGACCGCCGTCCCCGCCACCGACCGAGCGACCGCCGTCCCCGCCACCGACCGAGCGACCGTCGTCCCCGCCACCGACCGTGAGATCACCTTTGTGGTGGACGGCACGACGACCTACGGCACGGTGCACGTGCCGGCCCACCGTCGAGGAGAGCGCCTCCCCGCGGCCCTGCTGCTGCCCGGCAGCGGTCCCACCGACCGCAACGGTGACGAACCGCCGTCCTTCCTGCCGGGCACCCTGGCTCGGCTGTCCACCGCACTCGGGCAGGACGACGTGCTGACCCTGCGGTTCGACAAGTACGGCAGTGGCCGCACGGGACTCGGCCGCTATCAGGATCACCCGGAGACGATCGACTACCCCGCCTTCGTCCGGCAGGCCCGAGCGGCCTATGCGTTGCTCTCCCGGCAGCGCGAGGCCGACCCACGACGGCTGCTGATCGTCGGGCACAGCGAGGGCGGCCTGACCGCACTCGTCCTGGCCGGCAGCACCGCGCCCCGCCCGGCGGCGGTGGCCCTGCTGGAGCCCCAGGCACTGCGCCTGCTCGATCTGATCGCACGGCAACTGCACGACCAGGTCACGCAGGCATTCCTCGCCGGGCAGCTCACCCCGGAGCAGCGGGTCGAGATCGATCACGCCGTGGACGGCGCGATCACCGCCGTCCGGGCGGGAAGGTCACCGGACACGACGTTCCTGCCCCCGGCCTTCGCCGACCTGTTCCGGATCCTGACCGGGGTGAACCAGCGGTTCGTGCTCAGCGACGACGCGGTCCGTCCTGCGTCGCTGGTCGGGCGGCTCCGGCCCGGCACCCGGGTGCTGCTGACCTGTGGCACCGAGGACACCCAGGTCCCCTGCTCGGCCACCGACGCCCTGACCGCGGCCCTGGGGCGCGCCCGGATCGCCGGCCCGGGCCGGGTGGTGCTGCCCCACGTCGATCACCTCCTGCACGACGTGCGGCGCCCGCAGCCCGCGCAGCAGGACCCGCTCGCACCCGCCCTCCTGCTCGCCCTGCACGCCTTCCTGGCCTCTGCGCGACAGGGCATCTCTGCGGGGTACCCCGAGGCCGCCGGGACACGCGGTGGCCTCGGGGCCCTGACGCCGGCACCTCGCCGCAGCGGCCGGGGACCTCGTGACCAGGTGCCTCGCCGCAGCGGAGACGGCAGCGGACCCCGCGGGGTGCCGGATGCACCGGCGTTCGACGTGGTGGGGAGCTACGTCGCCATGTCCACGAAGCGGGAGTAGTGCCCCTGGAAGGCCACCGTGATCGTGTCGGTGGGGCCGTTGCGGTGCTTGGCCACGATGAAGTCGGCCTCCCCCGCCCGGGGGCTCTCCTTCTCGTACATGTCCTCGCGATGAAGAAGGATCACCATGTCGGCGTCCTGCTCGATGGAGTTGTGCACGACGATCCCCCCGGCCACGAAGTTGTGCGTGCCGAGCACCGTCGCGTCGAAGACGTCCTCCACACCGTCCGACTCGAGGGAGACCACCTCGTCCCACAGCACGTCGTTCACCGCGTGCACGCGCAGCTCTGCCCCGGCGAGGAGGGCGGAGACCGCACCCAGGGGCTGGCCGGCGCAGCTCCGGGCGGGGCCGATCAGCTGACCCACCTCGTCCCAGAGGGGTGAACCGGGGTCACCGGGGCGCGAACAGCGCTCCCACGGGCGCGAACCCGCGTCCTCCCCGCGCGAACCCGGAGCCGGCAGGCGCGAACCCGCGTCCCCTGGGTACGGGTGGAGGTCCGGGTGCGGTCGGGGGTCTGCGGCCGGGGCCCCCTGCGCCCGCACATGCGCGAGCAACCGGTCCGCTGCGGGACGCGCCGCCCCGGTGAGGCCGATCTCCTGGAGGAAACGGCGCAGGTCGTCCCGGTCCGACAGTTCCACGGTCACCCCGCGGGCACCGGACCGCACCGTGCCGAGAATGCCGAACCGCAGGAGCAGCCGGGCGACGAGATCGGCCTGCGATCGGCGGGGCAGCGGGAGACGCACCAGGCCGGACAGGGCCGGGGCCTCGGTACGGTCCTCCACCACGTGCGCTCCGGCGGCAGCGCAGACCGCCCGCAGGAAGAGCCTGAGCTGGGGCTTGCCGAGGGCACAGACCTCGGCCGGGATGCCTGCCGAGCCGGCTTCCCCGATCGTGCCCGGGACCGCGCCCGGAGCCGTCGAAGCTGTCGGCCCGACCCCGCGCAGCCCTGCGCCGTCGGTGCCGGCGAGCCGGGCGGCGACCCGGTGCAGTTCCTCGTCGGTCCAGTGCACGCGGGCTGCCGGCGCGGGGACGTGCCGGGACACGGCGATCCGGTCACCGACGTGCAGATCGCCCAGCGCGATCCAGCCGGCGGAACCGAGGAAGGGGTGGTTCGCGGTGGCGCGCACCGTCCGGCCCGAGGCCAGCCGCATCCGCAGGACCGGTCGGCAGCCGGTCCGGAACACATGCGTCAGGTGGGCGGGGCGGTACCGGAGACGATCGTCCAGGGACCAGACCGGCACGTCCCGGGCCCCGGAGGTGAACAGCTCCCCCAGGCTCACCTCGGCGCCGGTGTCGGCCCGCAACACCCGGGTCTCGGCGGTCAGGCAGCCGGACTCCCGCAGGTCGGACATCTGCGGCTTCTTGTCGGTGCGCTGTTCCGGGCCACGGTTGAGCTGGCTGATCGCGATCACCGGGACCTCGAGTTCCTTGGCGAGCAGCTTCAGCGCCCGGGAGAACTCGCTCACCTCCTGCTGGCGGCTTTCCACCCGCTTGCCCGAGCTCATCAGCTGCAGATAGTCCACGATGACGAGCTTGAGATCGTGCCGCTGCTTCAGCCGGCGGCACTTGGCGCGGATCTCCATGAGCGACATGTTCGGGCTGTCGTCGACGAAGAGGGGTGCCTCGTTGATCTCCCCCATGGTGCGGGCGAGACGGGTCCAGTCCTCCTCGCGCATCGTGCCCTTGCGCATGTTCTGCAGCGGGATCCGGGCCTCGGCCGAGAGCAGTCGCATGGTGATCTCGTTGCGGCTCATCTCCAGGCTGAAGATGACCGCGGGCATGCCGTTGTGGATGGACGCGCTGCGGGCGATGTCCAACCCGACCGTGGACTTGCCGACCGCGGGTCGGGCCGCGATGACGATCATCTGGCCCGCGTGCAGCCCGTTCGTCAGCCGATCCAGGTCGGCGAACCCGGTGGGCACCCCGATCAGTCCGTCGCCGCGGTGGCTGGACGCCTCGATCTCGTCGATCGCGCCTTCCATGATCTCCGAGAGCGGGAGGTAGTCCTCGCTCGTCCGCCGCTCGGTGACCGCGTACACCTCGGCCTGCGCCGCGTTCACGATCTCCTCGACGTCCCCGCCGTCGGTGGCGTAGCCGAGCTGCACGATCCGGGTGCCGGCCTCGACCAGGCGACGGAGCACCGCCCGCTCCCGCACGATACGGGCGTAGTACCCGGCGTTCGCGGCCGTGGGAACCGCGGCGATCAGGGTGTGCAGGTAGGCGGGGCCTCCCACCCGCGCGAGCTCGCCCCGCTTGGTGAGCTCGGCCGCCACGGTCACCGCGTCGGCCGGTTCCCCCCGGCCGTACAGGTCGAGTACCGCCTCGTAGATGAGCTCATGTGCCGGCCGGTAGAAGTCGTTGCCGCGCAGCAGCTCGATGACGTCGGGGATCGCGTCCTTGGAGAGCATCATGCCGCCCAGCACGCTCTGCTCGGCGGCGAGGTCCTGGGGCGGAGTGCGCGTCAGTTCCGACGTCGAGGGCCCTCCGGTCACCTGGAGGTCAATGACGGACACCCCTAGCCCTCCCGCCCGGCCCCGTGGCACCTGACCACGTCTGCCCTCGCTCCAGGTTTCTACCGCCTGCCCCCGACAGTCCGCCGGGCCTCCACGAAGTACCCCCGGGGGTGGCGCACAGGCGGGGAGGCGGCTGGCCCGACGCTATGGCTCTCGTCCGGCGCCCCACAAGCGGGGTTGTGCACCGGTACGCCACAACCTGTGGATGAGCGGTGGGTAACCCGCCCATCCGTCCCCACAACCTGTGGACAACCGTGGGGACGACACGCCCGGGACCGGGGTGCACAGGCCGGTGACCGGCCCGCACGGCATCCACCCCTTGTGGACAGCAGAAAGTGGAGAAACTTCTTCCGGATCCCCGGGGTGGGGACAGGGCGGTCCGGGCGAGGACGCCGGTGGGGCGGCCGCGGGCACGCCCAGGCCGCCGGAAGGGAAGCGGAGCCGCGGGGGCAGGTCCATCGGGGAACCGAGGGCGCCGGGAACCGCTGGGGGGGTGGCGACCGGTTCCCTGGTCGCCACCCCCACAGTGGCTGTCGTCGCGCCGGATCAGCCGGCGACGACCTTCACCTTCACGGTGGCCAGCAGGTCCGTGTGCAGACGGACCTTGACGGTGTGCTCGCCGACGGCCTTGATCGGGCCGCCCAGCTCCACCCGGCGCTTGTCCACCGAGGGGCCACCGGCCGAGGAGACGGCCGCGGCGATGTCCGCCGGGGTGATCGCACCGAAGAGCCTGCCGGTGGCACCGGCGCGCGCGGTCAGGGTCACGACGCGGGCCTCCAGCTGCGACTTCACACGCTGGGCCTCCTCGACGGTCTTGATCTCGCGCACCGAACGGGCCTTGCGGATGGCCGAGACCTGCTTCTCGCCGCCCCGGGTCCACGGAGTGGCCAGGCCGCGGGGGAGGAGGAAGTTGCGTCCGTAGCCGTCCTTGACCTCGACGACGTCCCCGGGAGTACCGAGACCGGACACCTCCTGCGTGAGGATGAGCTTCATCGTCGTTCCTCTCTCAGCGGGCCGAGCTCGAGTACGGCAGCAGCGCCATCTCGCGGGCGTTCTTGACGGCGCGGGCGATCTCCCGCTGCTGCTGCACGCTGACCCCGGTCACCCGGCGAGCGCGGATCTTGCCCCGGTCCGAGATGAACTTGCGCAGGAGCGCGGTGTCCTTGTAGTCGACCTTCTCGACACCGGCGGTCTTGAGGGGGTTCTGCTTCTTCTTTGGCTTGCGCACGGGCGGTTTCGCCATCGTGGTGCTCCTCCTTCAGGAGCCCGGGCACGGACCCGGGATGGTCGTCTCAGACTGTCTCGTCCGGCGGGGCGAGGTGTCCCCGGCGGGGGCACCCACCCGACGGATCAGAAGGGTGGTTCCTCGGTCGAACCGGCGAACGACCCGGCCGCAGGCGCAGTGGCCCACGGGTCATCGGCAGGAGCCCCGCCGCTGAACCCGCCGCCACCACTGCTACCGGCACCGCCGTACCCCCCGCCGCCACCGCCGCCGTATCCCCCGCCGCCGCCACCACCGCGCTGGGTCTTGTTGACCTTGGCGGTCGCGTA
Organism: uncultured Kineosporiaceae bacterium; assembly: GCA_964583765.1. Lineage (GTDB taxonomy): Bacteria > Actinomycetota > Actinomycetes > Actinomycetales > Kineosporiaceae > CAZOWW01. Next base: position 7,858 of record CAZOWW010000135.1, on the reverse strand, counting down.
GCGCAGCGACGGGCCGACCTCGTCGACATCAAGCTCGATCACGGTGCGCTTCTCGCCCTCCTTGGTCTCCCAGGAGCGGCTCTTCAGCCGTCCGGTGACCAGGACGCGGGAGCCTCGCTGCAGCGACTCGGCGACGTTCTCCGCCGCCTCCCGCCACACCGAGCACCGCATGAACAGGGTCTCGCCGTCCTTCCACTCGTTCGACTGGCGGTCGAACGAGCGGGGGGTGGAGGCGACCGTGAAGTTGGCCACCGCCGCACCCGAGGGCGTGAAACGGAGTTCGGGATCGTTCGTCAGGTTGCCGATCAAGGTGATGGTGGTGTCACCGGCCATGGGGGGTCTCCGGTTGTCGGGATCCGGTGCTGACGGTGCGGAGCCGGCACCCGAGGGCACTGCCCCGGGACGCGGGTCCGGTTGTCGGGATCCGGTCGGCGCGAACGCCTTCCGGCTCCCGGACGGGGGTCGACCGGTTCGACCGCACGAACCTCAGCGGGCGTCCGGGCGGATCAGCTTGGTCCGCAGGATGGACTCGCTCAGGTTGAGCTGCCGGTCGAGTTCCTTGGCGAGATCAGGGTCGGCCGTCATGTTGACGACGGCGTAGATCCCCTCGGACTTCTTCTTGATCTCGTAAGCGAGCCGGCGGCGACCCCAGATATCCACGTTCTCCACGCTGCCGCCGCCCTTGCGGACGACCGTGAGGAACTTGTCCAGGGACGGGGCGACGGCGCGCTCCTCAACCTCGGGATCAAGGATGACCATCAGTTCGTAGTGACGCATGCGTGAACCCACCTCCTCTGGTCTTGGCGGCCACGGTCCATCCGTGGCAGGAGGGCTGTGCGTCTCCGGGCGCCGTGTCGTGCCGTCACGACGGCACGGCGGCAGGCACCGCTCGGCTCCCGGTCGCGCCAAGGCTACCCGGAGCCGGCGACGATTCGTGAATCGAGGCCCCGGCGGCCGGAGCCTCCGCCCGGTACTCCCGGACCGCTCACCGGGCCTGACCGACCCCCGGGACGACTCCGCCGTCCTGACCGAGCGCCCGGAGCTCGTCCGGGGCCGCGATCAGGCGCTGGTCGGCGTCCAGGCAGGCCACGACGACCTCCGCCTTGACGAGCACGGTCCCCGCGCATTCGATCCGCTGGCCGAAGACCCCCTTGTACGGCGAGTCCACGCGGAAGGTCGAGATCACGTCCAGCAGGTCGCCCAGGCGGCCCGGACGGCGGAAGGTCATGGACAGCGAGTGCACGACCACCGCGATGCCCCGCGCGTTCCACTCCTGCACGGAGCCTCCGTGCGCGGCGAGGAACTCGCTGCGCCCGCGCTCCATGAACCGCAGGTAGTTGGCGTAGTAGACGACCCCGAGGCAGTCGGTGTCCTCGTAGTAGACCTTGAACGAGACCCTGTGCTCCAGCGGTCCCACCTCCGTTCTCCCGTGTCACCGGTACCGGCCTGGTACCGGCCCGGTGCCGGTCCTGCGACCTGGTGGCTCTTGCCCGGACCCGAGTCTCGTCCCCCGACCTGGTAGCTGGGCGCTCCCCCCGTCGGGACCGGTCCGGACATGCCAGGTCCCCGGTCGCGGCTGCGGCCGGGGACCTGTGACCCTGCTCGTGGATTCAGGCGGGGACGGGGGCCGGTGACCCGTTCTCGCCCACGGTCACGTCCGAACCCTGTTCGACGTCGTCCCGGGGCTCGCCCTCGTCCTGCGGCTCCCCCTCCTGCGCCGTCGGGTCCCCCGGACCGGGCGCCAACGGATCGACGTCCCGCCGGATCGCCCCGGCGGCCACCGCCTGTGAGGCGAGCCAGATCAGGGCGCCCACGCGCAGCAGCACGAAGATCGCGTAGAAGATCGGCGGGAGACCGCGGTCGGCGTGGGTGTGCCAGGCGATGTACATCCAGACACCGACGAAGTAGAGGAGCTCCGCACCGGCCCAGATCAGGTGGTCCCGCCACCGCAGACCGCACAGCGCCACCAACGGGAGAAGCAGGACCGACGCCTGCACCGGCAGCGCCTTGCTCGACAACATGGTGCCCACCACCAGGACCAGCGCCACCTGCGGGACGGTCAGCCGGTGGTCCGGGGACAGGGCGAAGTACACCGCCACCGCCACGGTCACCGCGAAGGCAACCAGGCAGACGGTCGTGGTCTGTGCGGAGGACACCTCACCGGTCCACCAGTGGTGGCCGGCCCCGGGCTGCTCACCGAGCACATGCGGCAACATCCACAGGGATCCGTACCCCGGGCCCGTCTGGCGCCAGGTGGTCCACACCGAGCGGAGCTCCGAGAACAAGCCGGGGTACACCGCCCAGCGCACGAGGGCCCAGACCACTGCGGTGACGGCGGCGATGAGCCCGGCCCGTGCCAACCGGAGTCCGGCCGGACCGCTCAGCGCCTCCGCGGGGTCGGGAGCCTCCTGGCCGTCCGGCATGGCGTCCTGCTCCGGCGTGTCCCGATCCGGCCGGAGGGCCAGGACCAGGATCGCCACGGCGACCACGCCGTACAGCGGGCGGGCGGCGGTGGCCAGGCCGAGCAGCACCCCCGCGCTCACCAAGCGCCGGCGGCTCCAGGCCAGCATGGCCAGGGCCAGCAGCATCACCGCGAACAGTTCGAAGGACACGAGGGCCGAGGTGATCAGCAGCGGGCTCAGGGCCAGGTGCGCGGCGTCCCAGCGCCGCCGCCGGGCCAGGGCCACCGCCCCGACCGCCACGGTCAGGAAGCCCGCGCTCAGCAGGGCGCACAGGTCGAAGAACCGGCGCCCGCTGTCCGAGGAATCCGTCGAGATCAGCTTGCTCGTCGCCCAGATGACCGTCCCGGTCAGCGGCGGCAGGCCGAGACTGGTGCCGATGACGGTGCGCGCGGACGGGTCCGGGGCGTTGTTGCCGGGCCGGGAGGTGGAGTACCACGCCGGTAGGTCGGAGTAGCACGCGTGGTAGAACTCGTCCGGCGACCCCCAGCCCTCCGACCGGCAGTGCTGCTTCTGCAGCACGCCGAAGCCCATGAGGACCACGGAGAGGATCACCAGGACGGGGATCGCCCCCCAGAATCCCGTCCGCGAGGCCAGCCGACGTCCGGCAGGCCCGCCCACCACCTCGCTGGCGGCGCGGACGACGGGATCGGTGCGCGAGAGCGCGCTGACACCGCTCACGGTGCCTCCGTTCGACGTTGTTTCAGGAACGACGTTGTTTCGGGAACCACGCTGCTTCAGGAACCACGCTGCTTCAGGAACCACGCTGCTTCAGGAACCACGCTGCTGCAGGAACGGTGAGTGTGCCACGGTCACCCACCCCCTCCGCCACCACCGGGCCCGTGTCCTGCCGTGGTGGACGTCGTCGTGGCCTCGGTCGTGGCACTCGTGGCCTCGGTCGTGCTCTCCGTGGTGCTCGTGGTGCCCGTGTCCGTCGCGGTCGGCGTCTCCGCCGTGGTGACCGTGGGCTGGTGCCGGGTCCGGAAGGTGGTCGTCCAGGTCGGGGTCAACGGCGACAGGGTGGGCTGGCCGGTCGGGGTCAGCGGCGGAGCGGTGGTCACCGCCGGCTGCGTGTCGGTCGTGGTCGGTGGGGCCGTCGAGGGAGCGCCGTCGAGGCCGACCCAGGCGGGCGGGGCGAACTCCTTGGTCGGGACGTCGCCGAGGGCCCGCTGCATGAACGTGGTCCAGATCGCCGCGGGGAAGTTACCGCCGACCTGCACCTCACCATTGATCTCCACGGGCATCGCCGTGGGCTGGCCCTTGACCATGACCGTGCGGTACATCGCGACCGTGGCGACCAGGTCCGGAGTGAACCCGTTGAACCACACGGCCACGTGCGAGTTCGTGGTCCCCGTCTTCCCGGCGACCGGCCGGCCGAGCAGGTGCACCTGCCGGTATGCGGTGCCTCCGGGCTTGGTGACCTGCTGCATGGCGTAGGTGACGTCGTCGACCACGGGAGTGGCGAAGACCTGCTGCGGCTTGGGGTGGTCGACCGTGGGGGCGTCCTGCCCGCTGATCGACTCGATCACGTGCGCGTCACTGTGGAACCCCCCGCTCGCGAGGGTCGCGTAGGCGTCCGCCATGTCGATCACGTGGAGGGTCGCGGTGCCCAACGCATTCGAGGGCACCACCGGGACCTCCCGCTTGGGTACCCCGGCCGCGATCGCGGCATCCGCCGTCACCTTGGGCGTGATCTGCTGGTTCAGGCCCATGTACACGGTGTTCACCGACTTGGCGAGCCCGGTGATCAGGTTCATCTGCTTGTACGAGGTGTTCCCCTCGTTCTGGGTCGTGTACGGGGGGAAGCCGTCGACGTGGAAGGTCTGCGGGCTCTTGCCGTCGTACTCCGTATTGAGAGTGACGTCGCCCTTGCCCTCGTAGGTCTGCTGCAGGGCCCCGGCCAGGGCGAGCGGCTTGAAGGTGGAGCCCGGCTGGGCGATGTCCTGGGTCGCGGCGTTCTGCTTCATGGGGTCGAAGTTGTCCGACCCGCCGTAGATCGCTCGGACGGCGCCCCCCTTGGGGTCCATGACGACCATGCCCACCCGGGTGCCGTCGGGCACCTTCTCGTCCTTGAGGGTGCTGCGAACGGCGAAGGTGGTCAGCCCGGTGAGGTGCGGGTCGAAGGTGGTCACGATGGACAGGCCCATCCGACCCAGCTGCCCCTTGGTGATGTTGTACTTGACGCGCATCTCCTGCTCGGCCATGAGCAGCAGGTAGCCGTCCTGCCCGGTCGGCTTGGACTCGTGGGCCACCGGCGAGAAGTGGGTGGGGAAGATCTGCTTGGCCCGGGTGGCGGCGTCCAGCCAACCCTCCTTGACCATGCCGTCCAGCACGTAGTTCCACCGCATCAGGGCACGCGTCTTGGCGTTCGCGCCGTCGGCGGGGTCGTAGAGCTCCGGGCCGTTCAGGATGCCCGCGAGGAAGGCGCCCTGGCTGATCGTCAACTGCGAGGCCGGTACCCCGAACCAGGTCTGGGCGGCCACCTGGATGCCGTAGGCGCCCCGGCCGAAGTACACGGTGTTGAGATAGCGCTCGAGGATGTCGTCCTTGGACTTCGTGCGGGCGATCTTGACCGCGATGAAGATCTCACTGATCTTGCGTTGCCAGGTCCGCTTGGGCGAGAGGTAGGAGTTCTTCACGTACTGCTGGGTGATCGTGGACCCGCCCTGCAGGGGCCGGCCCCGCACGTCGTTGTAGAGGGCCCGGGCGATACCCGTGAGCGAGACACCGCTGTTGGTGCGGAAGGTGCGGTCCTCGGCGGACAGCACCTCGTTGGGCACGTACTGGGGAAGTACCTTGATGCTGATGATCTGGCGGTTCTGCTCCGCCACCGTGCCCAGCACGGTCTTGCCGTCCCGGAAGTAGAAGACCGTCTTCTGGGCCTGGGCGCTGGCGCTGACCTCAGGGATCGTCGTGCGCACGTAGATGACGACCACGAGGACGACGAACGAGAGGATCACGAAGAGGAACGCGCCGGTCACCAGGCGCCAGGACGGCAGCCAGCGCAGCACCCCGTGCTTGCCGGCCCGGGGGTAGTCGATGAAGTGCTTGCGCACCACCTCGGGTTCCGCCTCGGCGGAGAGGTGCCGCCCGTAGACGCCGTCCTTCTCGCCCGGCGAGCGGCGGCGACCCACGTACCCGGGATTGGCGTAGTCCACGTCGGCCGCGAACCGGGGATCGACCGCGGCGTCCTGGGCCTCCGGCTCGGTGTCCTCCCGGCGGCTCCTGCGTGAACGGATCCGCGGAACGCGGCCGGTCAGGTCACGCAGCCCGGATCCACGCGATCTCCCCGGCTCGGGGGGCGCGGATCCACCCTCGGCGGACCATGCTGACGGGTCGTTGTCGGCCCCGTAGCTGAAGTCGGTCAGCCTCGGACCGTCGTCCGGGTCCCAGCCTGGGCCAGAGGTTCCGCGTGCCACGGTGATGACTTCCCTCGTCTCGCAGGTGGTCAGCCTCGCAGGTGGTCAGCCTCGCAGTTCGTCAACTTCCCAGTTCGTCAGCTTCACCGTTGAGTTCGTCAGCTTCGCAGTGGAGCAGGTCAGCTCCGTAGTGGAGTACGTCAGCTTCGCAGTGGAGCACGTCAGCTCCGTAGTGGAGCACGTCAGCTTCGCAGTGAGTGGTCAGCAGGGTCTCACATCGGGGTGCGGAACCACTCCAGTATGGAGCGGTCCGATCGGCCGAGGGTGGCGGCCCACGAACACACCGGGTCACCGCGGACGCGGATCGGGCGGCCCAGGGGTGGGGTTCCCAGGGCGGACACACTCAGCGTGACCGCGCACACACCCGTTCGAGTGTCGCCCGAACGGATCCACGGCAAACGAACGGTTGCATTCGCAGGGTGGCAGCGCCTATCGTCCTGATGTATCGCTCCGATACATCAGGACGAGCGATCCGGTGGTGACATCGCGGTCGCAACCCAGGGAGGTGCCATGAGCCGTCGTGCGGACGTGCTCGAACTGGCCGTCCTCGGGCTGCTCCACGAGGGACCGCTGCACGGGTACGAGCTGCGCAAGCGGCTCAACGCCCAGCTCGGGGTGTTCCGGGCCCTCTCCTACGGCACGCTCTACCCCGCACTCAAGGCCCTGCTCCTGCGGGGCTGGATCCGCGAGGTGGAGTCGGACGAGCAGGGGTCCGCCCCGGCGCTCTCCGGTCGTCGGGCCAGGATCGTCTACGAACTCACCGTCGAAGGCAAGGAACACTTCCACGCCCTGGTGTCCCAACCCGGCCCGGACGCCTGGGAGGACGGGACCTTCGACGTCCACTTCGCCTTCTTCTCCCGCACGGACGAGGCCGCCAGGCTGAGGATCCTCGAGGGTCGGCGGATGCGTCTGCAGGAACGCCTGGAGGGAGTCCGGTCGTCGATGGCGCGCAGCAGGGAGCGCCTCGACAGCTACACCCTGGAACTCCAGCGCCATGGGTTGGAGTCCGTCGAGCGCGAGGTCCGGTGGCTCACCGAGCTCATCGACTCCGAGCGCGCCAGCCGGATGACCCATCCCCCGATCGAGGGCGATGCGCCCGTGCACCACTCCCCCCAGGGGCCCTGACCGACGGCCCCGGACGGCGAGCGACCGTCCGGTCCCCCGGTCCCGTCCCGTCCCCGCACCCCACCGGCGTGTGGCCGGCGCCCTTCGGCGCCACGCGCCCGGACCAGCTCGACCCCGTACCGGCCACTACAGCATGAAGGAGCACCGCATGGGTTCCGTCCGTGTCGCCATTGTCGGCGTGGGCAACTGCGCCTCGTCCCTGGTACAAGGCGTCCACTACTACCGGGACGCAGACCCGGCCGGTACGGTCCCCGGCCTCATGCACGTGCAGTTCGGCGACTACCACGTGCGTGACATCGAGTTCGTCGCCGCGTTCGACGTGGACGCCAAGAAGGTCGGCTTCGACCTGGCCGAAGCGATCCTCTCGAGCGAGAACAACACCATCAAGATCACCGATGTCCCCCCGTCGGGGATCCAGGTGCAGCGCGGTCACACCTTCGACGGTCTCGGCAAGTACTACCGCCAGACGATCACCGAGTCCGACGAGGAGCCGGTGGACATCGTCAAGGCGCTGCAGGACGCCCGGGTGGACGTGCTGGTCTCCTACCTGCCCGTCGGTTCGGAGCAGGCCGACAAGTACTACGCGCAGTGCGCCATCGACGCGGGCGTCGCCTTCGTCAACGCGCTGCCGGTCTTCATCGCCTCCGACCCGGTGTGGGCCAAGAAGTTCGAGGACGCCGGCGTGCCGATCGTCGGCGACGACATCAAGAGCCAGGTCGGCGCCACCATCACGCACCGCGTGCTGGCGCGCCTGTTCCAGGACCGTGGCGTGGTCCTGGACCGCACCTACCAGCTCAACGTCGGCGGCAACATGGACTTCAAGAACATGCTCGAGCGTGAGCGCCTGGAGTCCAA
>CAZOWW010000134.1:0-14762 GCA_964583765.1 uncultured Kineosporiaceae bacterium | reverse complement strand
GGTCGGGGTGAGGTCGAGGGCGTGCCGGAGACAGGCGCACGAGCCCCAGGAAGGGTTCGCGTCTCTGACACGAGCGGGTGGGCTGAGAGACTGGTGGCCTTGGTCGCCCTGGTCGTGATCACTGCCCTTGACTTTGGGATCTGGCTCAGCTGGTGCCCGGGGCAGGTCGTCTATTACAGTCACGAAGAAGGCTGGCGGATTACCGGTCTAGCCGCTGTGCTGGTCATCGCTGCCGCGGCGGCCGGTTGGCGGCGTCACTTCTATATCGCGATTTGCGTGATTCCCTATGTTCTCACGATTTGCTTCTCGTGGTACGCGTCCAGCTTCGACAATGCAGACGGCCTGTGGGGAGTGGGTGCGATGCTCATGTTACTCGGCTCAAGCATGGGTGTGCTATTGGTGGCCGGCCTCGCCTGCCTTGCGCAGGGCTGGATCCAGAAGCGGCGCGCCATCCACCGTCTCTGATCGCGACGCCCCTCGCGCCGAACCCAGAGTTCCGTACAGGTCCAATTCCGGGGTGCTCGGTCAGCGAACCCCCTTCTGTGAGGACATATGCCTTCTCCTGACCGGTCCCGCGGAGAGTGCTTCGCCGACCGGCTTCGGGCGGACTCCTTCGTCAACGACCCGGTGGTGGGGATCTACGGATCGGACCCTGCCGAAGGCTCGGCGGCCTGGGTGCCCGAGCGTTTGTTCGCGCGCCTGGCACTCGTCGCTCGTGCGTACGAGCTGCGGGTCCTGCCGTTGTTGGGCGGCAGCGAGCCCTTGACCTTGAACCGGGAGATGATCGAGTCGTTGATCGACGAACTCGACTTCCTCCAGGCTCGGCTGTGCGCAGATCTCGTCTGCGAGTGGGCCCTCGCCATCGCCACTCGGGCCTTGTCTGCGCTCTCGTGCTCCGAGTCGGTCCTCACCGTCGAGGCCTCGCAGGGCGGCAAGCGCCTTGCAGTGGTGAGTGGTCGTGCTCCTCGCGCGTCGAGGCGTAAGGGACCAGATGGATGTGGATCGGCGGGTTAGCGGAGGTGTTCGGTTCGGGCCGGGTTGGGCTTTAAATGGCACTCGATGAGGATCTTGAAGTGATGAAGAAGCTTACGAAGATTGAGATTACTTGGGATGATAAGCGGCGCCAGTGGCGATACGGGATCAATGAGGATCCGCCGGCGGCGGTCTGTGGGCGGTTCGAGGTGGATGCATCGTGGGGCTGGCCTGAGGTCCGAAAGTCCATGGAACGTCAACTGCGCAAGCGGTATGTGAATGCTGCCCGGCTGCGTTGGGTCGAGCGGAATGGCTGGTGGGCGGGCCGTCCCGTGTGAGTCCTGGACGGCTTGCGGGCTCGACCCGGGTGGGTTGCGCTAGTGGAGCGTGTGGAGCTGGCCGGGGCAGCGGTAGGCAGGCAGAAGGGGAGGGCGGCGTGGGTCTGGGGACGGACGAGTTGCTGGGGGCGTACGACGCTGAGGTGCGGGCCGCGGTCCCGCGCTGGCCCGAGGTGGGGTCCGTGGTGGTGCAGGACGGGCCGGTGGTGAGGACCCATTTCGGCAGTCACGGCACGGTCGAACACCGGGACATGCTGGACGTGGACGTGGCGGAGGTCATCGTCCGGCAACAGGTCGCGTTCGCCGAGCGGGGAGAGCCAGCCGAGTGGAGGGTCCTCGCACACGATCGCACTCCCGGGTTGGTGGTGGCTCTCGTTGCGGCGGGTTTTCGCCCGGCTTAGGATCGGGGGGTTCTGGTGGCCGAGCGCGGGGACATCCCCGAGCCGGCGGTCCCGGGTGCAGGGCAGAAGGTGCGGCCGGTGGACTCCCGCGAACACCGGTATGTCGAGCAGGTGCGCGCTCGTGCGGCCGCGACAGGACCGCATGGCAAGGACTTCCCGGAGTTCGAGGCGGACGGGCGGGCCTGGCACTGGGAGTGCCAGGTGCTGATGATCGAGCACGACGCTCGGGTAATGGATGCCGTGTGGATCGAGAACCTCGTTGGCGCCCGATTTGCCTTGATCGGGGGCTGCACCGGCCGACCGGACGTTCTGATCCCTGCCCTGACCGGTTGGCGTCAGCTCTTCGGGCGGCCGACGGAGTCCTGGCGAACTCGGCGCGAGAGCGGCTACCTGATCAGTGAGGTCGGAGGCGAACAGCGGGATGCCCTGCTCGGTCTGGGGTTCCGCGAGATCACGCGGGTCTCGAGGTTCCGTTGGACTCCCGAAGGGGTCGTCATCGCCTCGCGACCTGTACGGCGCCTGTCCAATGATCTTGATTACGATGCTGTGTCGGACCTGTTCGAATCGGTCTTCGAGTTCACGCCGAGCATGAAGATGTTCCCGGGTATTGCTGAGCCTGTCGGATCGGTCACCTGGGACCTCGCGGCGGTGGACGAGGACGGGGGCGAGGGGGTCAGCGCCCGGCTGGAGGCGATCGTCGAGCGTGGTCTGCGGACGTGTGCTCGCCGAGATGAGTCCCTCTACTGGCTGAACCGGTATCACCCGGGATACCGCTTCGACCCGCAGCGGGTCGGTGGCCCCGGCCAACCACGATGGCCGGGGATGGCCTACCCGGACGCGGACTACTACATCCACACCACGGGCGATGTCCGGCTGGGCACCTTCGGGCATCCCTGGGAACACTCGCTGTGCGTCTTCGGCGCCGAGCTGCTGGCCCAGGTTGAGGCGGAGCTGACGGCTCTCCTGGGACGTGTCCTGCGCCGCGACGGCCGCAACCAGGGCAACACCTGGACCTTCGGTTCGGTGGGCTGAGCCGTGGTGGCACTCCTGGGAACGTGATGAGCCTGGTCAGGGGCGACGGCCCGAGCACCTGGACTCGGAGGAACAGTCCGGGGTGACGGCGGGTGGTCTGGGCCGGTGCCCACCATCGGCACCGGTTACCAGCAGGGGCTGATCCGCGACCATGGTCCACTGGACGCGGCCGAGGAGTGGAGGGTACATGTCGGAGGCGGAGCAGCTGACGGTGGACACGCTCAGGGATCGCCTGGACGAGCTCGGTGTGCCGACCGAGCGGTACTCGCTGTCCGGCGCCCATTCCTATGACACCTATTCGCTGCGCCGACGTGGTCCCGTCTGGTCGACGTTCTACTCCGACCACGGGAACGAGGGCAGTCTGCGGGAGTTCACCAGCGAGGCCGAAGCCTGCGCAGATCTCCTGCGTCGCCTCGTGACCGAAGACCCCTGCTGACCGGGCCAGCGGCCGGCAGAGCCGGCCTCTTCTGGCTCCACCGCGATCACGAGGTAGCGCGGGCAGGGAGGCTCGGCGTCGGGAGCTCAACCTCGACGTCCCAGGCGTCTACATGTGCGGTGAGCACATCTCCCGACCCGGCTGGTCGGCGGCGCTTGATGGGGAGGCTGAGGGGGTGCCGGCCAGGTGGACCCCGACGATCAGCCCCGCTCGGGCCGAACGATGGCGGCGCCCTTGACTACTCCGCCGCTTCCGGCGGGTCGAGGACGTCAGCCAGGGCTTGTGCAACGCAGCGGTAGTCCTGCAGTTCCCGACCGGGTGGGCGGTCCTGGGGCTCGAAGCCCTGCCGCAGTCCGCGCGCAAGGTCTTCGATGCGGTCGGCTCGGGTTGGGTGCCTGCGCCGGTTGCGCCGGTCGAAGGACTGCCATCGGCGGATGCCCACAGCGATCGACTGCTCGCGCATGTCAGGAACCGCCATTGGGCACCCGTCTTCGTGCAGACGGCTCAGTGCGGCCCTGAGCTCGGCCTTGTCCACGGACACGATTGTGCCCGCTGGGCGGAGCCCAGGCGGTCGACGGGACAGGCGCCGGAGGCGCCGCGCAGCGGGCGCCTTGATCTCAGAGAGGCCAGTTCGGAGCCCGCCCGGTTCACGCCTTCGCCGGCACCGGTGGCCCGGCGCAGACCGCTACGGCGCTGGGTTCGTGGGAGTCCTGCAGGTGGCGTGGGGATGGGTGCGATATCCGATCTGGCGACGCTCGATGGTGGAGTGGGTGTTGCTCTACCGCACGGAGCGGGAGTGGCGGGTCAGCATCGGTGAGGACCCGCCCGCTCTCTCCTGTGGGGCGCTCGACCTGGACCCGGGCGCGGACGTGGAGCGTGCACGTGCGGCTCTGCGAGTGATGCTTCTGCGTGACTACCGGTGCGTGCCCGCGGCGTTCCGCTGGGAACACCTGGGCGACGACCGGTGGGGAGGGGCACCCTGACGACATCCGGCCTCAGCGCCAGCGCCGAGATCACGGTGTGCTGGTGGCGCGGGGGTTGGCGGCTTCCCATGCTGGGGGCTGCGGGTGAGGGTCGAATGCTCGGGCCGGGCAGCAGGGGTCCTGGCATGCGATGTCGGGGTCGCCGAGGCCGTCCTCGTGTTCGAAGTCGTAGTGGAAGCAGGCCCAGTGCATCTGCTCGAAGACGTCGTAGGAGTCCTTGTTCCGTCGGACCGGCAGGTGACAGCGTCGGCAGATGGGCAGGGCATCGTCGGGCCGGCTCATGACCTCGATGATCCAGCAAGGGGAGGTCCTGGGCGCGAACTCGTCCTTGGCGAGCTGAGCCCACCTCTCCCGGGCGCGGTCCGGTCTATGACGGACGTCGTCGTGCGCCAGCCGTGGCCCGCGAGCCCGTGACGGCAGCGCTGATGGTGGGACAATCCTGAGGAAGGAGCGGAGGTGAATGCGATGAGCAGCAGCAGCGTCGAGCCAGAGGGAGACCACGTCCGGCGTGGGCGCGTCTCGTTGGAGGAACTCGCTCATCGCAAGGGGGTGCGCCCGGTGACCTCGGTGGAGGAGATGGCCCAGGACGGGGTGTTCGCCTCCGACGAGGAGCTGGAGGAGTTCCTCGCCTTCGTCCGGTGTGCTCGCCAGGCGGATCGCGGGTAGCGCGTGTCGTACGTCGTTCTCGACACGGACGTCTCGTCCAGGATCATCAAGGGCAAGCTCTCCGGATCCCTTGCCACCCGGTTGACCGGGCGCCTGTGGTGCGTGACGTTCGTGACCGCGGGGGAGTTGTGGCGCTGGGCTGAGGCCCGCAACTGGGGCCTGAGTTCCTGTGAGGACCTCGAACGGTGGTTGGCTCGCGTGATCGTGATCGACTCCGACGATGACGTGTCCCGCACCTGGGGGCAGGTCTCGGCCCGCGCCGCACGGCGGGGAAGGCCTGGTCCCGTCAATGACTCGTGGATCGCCGCCTGCTGCCTGTCCCGGGACCTGCCCTTGGCGACGCTCAACGTGAAGGACTACGTGGATCTCGCCGAGCACGAGGGCCTGGTCCTACTGGCCGACTGACATCGCGGCTCCACGAGTTGGCTCACCTGTAGCCGGAGGTGTAGCCAAGACCGTGCGAGACGCGGCGCGACGGCCGGGACGCAGGAGCAGGAGACGGTCCCCGCGCCATCGTGCCTGGTCAGCGTGGTACCGGCGCGTCCGGGCGGAATGGAATGGCTGGGATCCGGCGCGAACGACTCATCACCTAGAGGCCGTAGGTTCAAATCCTGCCCTTGAAACTAAGAAAGTCGCAGGTCAGAGCCATGATCACCGGGAACGGCGACCAGGGCCCTGGTCGTTTTGGCCCGATCTTCCTGGTCACTGTAACCCGATCTGTAGCCCGGATCCGGGATAACCCACCGCGCCTGGATGTTCGAACCCGCTGCGGGGAGGCTGTGCGCGGTGAGATCAGCGACTCACTGGCGCGCTCCGAAACGGTCAGCCTTGAGCTCGGCCGCCAGGCCGCTACGGCCGGGGCAGGTGTCCAGGTGGTTCAGGTCCGCCAGAGCGTGCAGCTGTCGCAGGTTCACGCGGGCCAGGATCGCCCGGCCGGCGTGCGGGTCGGGGGACTGCTGGAACTGATCTTTGAGTTCGTCGAGGTGTTCCACGGTCTCGCCCTCTCGTGCGCGGTGGTGGGAGTGGCATTGAGGGATGCGTGCTGCCTCCAACGTCGCGCCCGGGAACCTCGCCCGGATAGGCTCTCAAGCAACTCTCAGGCAATTCTCAGGCAGATCAGGCCGGCCACTCGCAGGCGCGGAGCGCATCCCGGTCCACGACGTCCGGGTGATCGGGGTTGCTGGGGGGACCGGGCGTGGTACCTGCAAGGTGAGCTCCGGCACTCAAGGCGAGCCGGCCTCGCGCGTCACGCTCCCTCAGCTACACGATCAGCCCCGTGCGGGCCGAATCCCGGTCGCGTGTTCTCGATCCGGGTGCGGCTCAGGGGTGTTGATGATGATGCAGGCTGTCGTTCATGAAGCGGGTACCGCAGTGGGCGATCGGGTTGAGCGCTTTGACGGTGCTGTTGTTGTTGCTGGTGTTGTTCCGGCTCGTCTGGCGGCTGAGCTGGGACGCGACCTCGGGCTTCGAGTTCATTGCTGCGGCCGTCCTCTACGCGGTGATGATGCTGCTGGGCCGGTGGCGACAGCAGGCGCGCCTGGGCGCAGAGATGCCGGCGTGGAGCCTCGCCATGGGATTGATCCTCTTGCTCAGTTCCCTGATCCCCGGTGTGGGCGGATGGCCGGTTCGGATCGGAAAGGTGCTTCTGGGAGTTTCAGCGACTGCTGCAGGCGTGGCGGGCTTGGTCTACCGGCGTCGCGAATCGAGGGCCGGGAGGCTCGATGCGCGGCCCCAACCCCCTTCGGGTGGTTGGTACCCGTGGACGGCGATGCCGGGTGGTGCGACGACTGCTGGGCGTGATCGTGGATGTGGCTACTGCGCGGATGAGCGGAACATGGCGTGCGGGCATGTTCGCCCGATCGCGGCCGACTCAGGACGAGGCACGTTCTTGTTGTGGTGTCCGCGGTGCGGCTCGCTCTACGAGGGCTCTCACATGAGTCGCGTCGTGGAGCGGCTGGATCGGGAGAGCGCCGTCCGGCTGTACCCGGATGCGCACGTGGGATCGTGACGAGCGCGCCTCGAGACGCGCGGCCGCCGGTTCGAGGGCGACAACCTCGTGGGTTGGCTCGCTCTGCTCGCCGCAGGCCAAAGCCGATGAGGCACATGGGTACCCACCGCGTTGGGTGGGTTCGGCTATCGCCCGGGTCCAGTGCTCGAGGCACGACCTTGGTGGCGCCTGATGGGCCGACGTCGGCCCCTGCCGCCGTCTGTCTCACGCGGGACGGCGTGGAACTCCACTTCGACGGCCCGGTCGTGCGCGCGTTCACCCACCCGTACGGCCTGTACGGCTGCACCAGTTGGCGCTTCGTTGGGGTCAGCGGGTGCGGTAGATGTCCCTGCGGTGGCCCACCGCCTGGACGAGGATGCGGTGGGTGGATTCGTCGATCCGATAGAGAATGCGCCATTCGCGCATGACACGGGCGGAGCGGACTCCGGAGAGCGGCGTGTCGAGTTCCTTGCCCACGCGGTGAGGGTTCTCGGCCAGCGGGCCTGTGAGGAAATCGGTGACGCCGATGGCGACGTCGAGGGGAAGGTCCTCGGCGAGGGCTCGTCGCGCAGCGCGGGTGAGGTCGACCTCGTAGGGCTCGATCACTACTGCTCGCGGCGGAGGCGCTCGGTCATCAGGGCGCGGATGGCCTCGCGACCGCGAACCTGGGGCGTGAGATCCGCGAGGGCCCGGACGAGGTCGTTGTCGGACAGGACCTGGATGGTCTCCCGGAGGCGGTCGAGTTCTCCCGAGGGCACGACGTCGGCGACGTGCTCGCCGTGGGCGATGACGGCGACGGTCTCGCCGTATTCGGCGCGTTGGACGGCGCTCTGCCAGGCCGCGGCCTGCCGACCGGCCGCGTCCAGGTCGTCGGCGGAGACGGTGATCGGCTGCTCGCTCATGTTCTCGAGCATACGAGCGGGACGCAGGTTCGGACAGGACTGCGGAACCCGCAGGCCCGAGTGCGCAGGGCATGGTCAGGAATGGATCATGGTTCGCGTCGTCCCGTCGTTTCGTCGTACGGCGACCCGAAGTCTCAGCCGCAGTACGCGCAGATGGCTCGCCTGAGGCCTGGATCCGCAGGCGTCCTGGCATGAGCTCTGTCCCATCGAGGTTCCCGACGGTGCGAGGACGCCGTACCGAGGCTCGCGATTGGTAACCCGATCGGTAACCGAGACCGTGCGGAACTGGTGGGACGACGCGAGACGCCTGGGTCGGCGTCAGAGCGCTTCGGCAGGTCAAGGCATGCCTGCTGCGCCGACTGCGAACGGTCGGGAAGCGTGATCGGCACCTCATAACCCAGAGGTCGCAGGTTCAAATCCTGCCCCCGTTACCAAGTAAGTCGCAGGTCATAGGCCATTTTCCTCCGGGAAGAGGGCTTCTTGCCTGTGCTGTGTGTAGCCAGCGGGTGTAGTGGAAACCGGTCGACGGATGCCGGTGAAGGCTGCGAGGACCGGTTCGGAGGCTGCTCACGTGTCCGGTTCTGTTCCGGGGAGTCCCACCTGTCTCGCTGGTGAAGATCAGGTGGGGGAGTGAGACGGGCGACGTCGGGTGCCAGGCCCAGCGATCGCAACGTGGCCCCGTGGGGCCGCCGCAGGTTGACAACTTCAGGAGGCGGGTCAGTCCCGGAACTCGAGGTGATCGGCTTTGAGTGCGGCGCTCTCTCGACTGCAGGCGATCGACGCTCGCGTCCCGGACCACGCAGGAGTTGGCCGAGAATCCTGCGCCGCCCAGCGCCATCGCCACGACGGCAGCACCCATGCCATGATCTCCAGCCCGGGTCCGCCCCGGGTAATCTCTCCCATGGACGTCGCCCCGACGACGAGCACGTCGTCGGGCGTCACCGAGCAGCTGCCGTCCAGCACGGCCTCCGCGTCGTCGAGGGCCGAGACGAAGACGATCAGCAGTTTGGTCGACGGGGCTTTTGCGACCTACCTGCGTTGCTGCGCATCCGCGCCGGCCTGGTACCCGTCGGCGGCCATGCTCCGGTCGACGCCCGCCCAACGATCCGTCGTACCGGCGGTGTCGTGATCCATGTCCGTGGGGTCGGTACCGCCGTCCGAGCCCTTGAGCTTCGTCCTGCCCCGCGGACGGGCTCCTGCCCTACGGGCGGGAGGGTCGGGAATTCCTCCGCTCCTTCCGCGCTCCGCGACGAACTCGTGGTGCCCGCCGATCCGCGCATGCTCGGCGCCCGGCCGGCCCCCGCGCCATGACCGAGGCCCAACACGTGGCAGCTGGTTCCGGGAAGGTGCGGGCTCGGCACTCTCACGGTGCGCGAGAGCACGGCCGATAGATCCTGTGACCTGATCGGAGGACCGGAACCATGTCCGACCCGCTCGCGGAGGTGCCCGGCCACTCGCCGGGCGCGGTGCTGGCAGCGGCTGAGTCTGCGCTGAACGGCTCCGACCTGGATACGGCCAAGGTGTTGGCCGAGCAGGCCGTGGTCGCGGCACGCTCGGCCGACGACGAGGGCGGGCATGCGCGGGCGATCGCGTTCCTGGCCCGAGTGCTGTACATCCGACTCGAACCGGCCCAGGCGATGGAACAAGCAACCGCGGCGATCGCCTTGAGCGAGGCGATCGGAGACCCACGGCCGATGGCCCAGGCCCGCGAGGTCGCCACCCGGATCCTGATCGACGTCGGCGACAGCGCCGGAGCCCTGGAAGAGGGCCTCCAGGCAATGGAAGCCGCCGAGGCGAGCGGCGACCTGGAGGCGACAGCTTCGGCGACCCGAGCGATGACCAATGTCTACGCCGTCCTGCAGCAGTGGGACAAAGCGATGGAATTCGGCGAGCGGTACCGGGAGACCACCCGACTGCTGGGGGATGCGGTGGCCGAGAGCACAGCGATCGAGACCCTCTCATTCGTGCACAGCCAGATGGCCCTCCAGGACAGTGAGCGCGGTGACCACGCACGGGCCCGGGAACGGAACGAGCAGGCCGCGACGCTGTCCCGGACTGCCATGCTCCTTGCCCGAACCGCGGGCAACCGGCGCGGGGAGAACACCAGCGTGGCCAATCTCGCCGAACTGCTCGGGGACCTGGGCCGACACCAGGCGGGCCTGGACTTGCTGGACACCTGGCCCGCGGACCCGAGGCTCGACTCGATCGCCAATCGGGTGCACCACTGGGAGACCCGCGGGATCCTCCTGGCCGGCCTGGGACGCCGTCCGGAGGCCGCGGAGCTCCTGGCTCGAAGTGTTGCCGAGGCGCCCACCCGCCAGCACGACATCGTCGCCCGCCGGATACTCGCGAATCTCCTGGAGGAGATGGGCGATCTGCGGGGGGCCCTGGATCACTACAAGCGGCTCCTCTTCCTGATCTCCGAGCAGAACAGCGAACAGGCACAACGCGCTGCCAGCGTCGCGGCGGTACGGCTGGAGACCGCCCAGGCCCAAGCACGGGCCAACGCCCTGGAGTCCCGCACGATGGCCCTGGAGCGCTCCAACGAGACCCTCAACCAGCAGTCCGCCGCCCTGGCTCGTCAGGTCCTGGAGGATCCGTTGACCGGCCTGCCGAACCGGCGTCGCCTGGAGCAACTGCTCGCCTCGGACCTGCAGGGCTGCTCGGTGGTGCTCCTGGACGTGGACCATTTCAAGCGGATTAACGATGGCCACTCGCACCTGGTCGGCGATGCGGTCCTCCGGCAGTTGGCGCACCTGCTGCGCACGAACTGCCGTCTCGCGGACACGGCCCTGCGGTTCGGGGGCGAGGAGTTCGTCTTCGTGATGCCGGGCGCCACGCGCCGCAACGTGCTCGCCCTGGCCGAGCGGGTTCGGCGGAGCATCCAGCGCCACGACTGGACCGCTCTGGCCCCCGGTCTGGCCGTCACGGCGAGTCTGGGCGTGGCGCTGGGCACCGAGGCGTCGTCCGGTATCGATCTGTTGGCCCTGGCCGATCGCCGGCTCCTGGCCGCCAAGCAGCACGGCCGCAACCAGGTGGTCGGGCCTCCGCCGCGCCGTGCCTCACGAGCGGACCATCCGATTCCCCACGCCCGGACGGGCCCACGGCACAGTGCCGACTCCGCGGACCTGGCACCGGACGACGACATCCAGCAGGGCATGGACAGGGGCGGCGGACTCCGAGGTGTGCCGAGCCCGCCGCACCGGTCCGCCCGGTCCTGAGCCCGGTCGGCCGGGGCCTGAACCTTCTGGGTATCCCTCTAACCTCTCGTGAGACACCTCAGCGGTGCTTATTACTGAGTTCTGAGGGTGAGAGTTGGAGATCGCGTTCCATGGCGGAGCCTGCGTCCACGATGCCTGTGGCCCCGGGTGGGCATGCTGCGCGGGTGGAGGATGTCCCCGATCCCGATCCCGATCCCGAGGTCGGTGAGCATGCGTCGCGGTGCACATACCCAGATGGGCCGGGCCCTGCTCGGATCACGCCTGCGGCGGCACCGGTCGCTCGGCGCGGATCGCTACCGACAGGCCCTGGTCCTCTCGTACGCGGTGGTGGGGGCGTCGGGGATGTTCGCTGGCCCCAACGTCGCGCCCGGGGTACCTCGCCCGGAGGCTCGCAGTCGACCCCGGTCGTCCACGTTCCTGGTGCCTTGGTCGGTGTGATTCGGAACGCTTGGCCGTCCTGCCGCGAGGGAGGCGTCACACTGGCGCTTGCGGTCGTGCGCGCGGGCGCAGGTGGATGATCGGCAGGTGCGACTGTGAGCGGTGAGGCGCGTTGGTTGCCGGGCAGGGGGCTGCGGGGAGACTGGCTGTTCGTGTTCTGGCTGCTGCTGGGCGGCGGCATGTTCACGGCAGGTGCGGTGTACGACCTGGTCACCGGTCATGTGCGAGGTGGGCGCGCCGTCGGTCTCTTGATCTTCGTGTTCGGGCTCGCTTCGATGTGGGCTGGGTGGCACGTCTTCCGGGACCGAGTCAGCTGGCCGATCGTCGTCCTGTCCGCTGCCTTGGTCTTGGCGGCGAGCCCGCTGGACTGGTGGGTGTACGAGCGACCCGCTCAGTTCGGCGGCCGGACCTACGACTGGCGCAGTATCTTGATCCCTGTTGCGGCACTGACGTGGTGGATCACGGCGATCGTGTGGCGCCTTTGGGTGGCCTGCCGGCAGAGTCAGCGGCGGGCAGCTGAGCCTCCCGAGATGGTGAATCGGCGGTGACGGCGGCCTGGGCCGCGGCATCCAGCGCGTCGCCCGCGGACTCGTAGGACAGGAGCCGGCCGTGGGTGTCGTAGGTGGCCAGCGCCTCGGGATTCCTCTCGCGCAGCTCGAGTGAAGCCTGGCGCTCCCACTCCTCGTGGATGCGGCGGACCTCGGCCAGGGTGTGGGTCTCGGCGTGCCCGTCGAGCAGGCCGAGGACGCCGCCGGCCTCGATCGCGCCGAACCGCTGGGGTCCCCGGTCAGGACCAGGCGGGCGCTGGTGGACTCGACGTGGGAGCGGTTCGTCTCCAGGTCCCGAGTCGTGGGGGAGCCCGGCGGGTACGACGGTGCGCTTGTCGGTGGTGGCCTTGGTGAAGGCCTGACAGGCGTCGGCGCGTTGTTGGATGACGGTGCGAGGGACGGGCACGATGGTTGCCTCCGGGCCGGGATGTGGATCACCGACAGGACGGGACCAGGCGCCGCTAGAGTCCGCAGCATGAACTCTGTGGCTGAAGCGGTCATCCTGCTGTTCTACGCGGTGCCGTTGGCGATCCTGGGTGTGGTGATCTATTGGGCGGTGCGGCTGGGCGTCCGGGACGGGATGCGCTCTGCCCAGCGGCACGGCAGCGATCAACCCTGATGGGTGTGGTCTGGGCCGGGGGTCGGGAGGCCGGCGGGACCGGCGCTGCATGCCCGCCAGGGGTGCCCGGGGATGCGCCCGCGGATCGGGCTCCTTGATCGCAGTGACGGGACAAGTCGGCAGCGGGCGCGTGGTGAGTCTGTCCCGTGCCTGGTGATGCCTTCATCGTCGTCGGGCTCAGGAAACGCTCACCTGCGTGGGCATCAACATCCAGGGATTCATCAGGGACCGTTCATGGGTATCGGGGCTGGAACTGCCCTCGGAGGTTCTCTGGGAGATGGGGTTGTCCGGAAGTCTGGTCGCCTTCGTTTCGATGTGAAATGAATATGAGAACGCGTGTGCAGCTCGATGCGCTTTCCCGGTCTCTGTGAAACCTTCAGACCGAGGGGAGGTCCCTGATGCGGTTAAGGAGCTGCTTCGGCTGCGGGGATCTGGTGTCTGTTGGTGGTCGAGACCGGGATGGTCTTGGCTGGAGGATTTCACATGTGCCTGGCCGATGTGCAAGAGCTGCTGGTCCGGCTTGTCGCGTCCGGGGAGGACCACTTCCGAAGAGCTGACGCGATCTTTCGTCAATCGGAGTCCCTGTCGGATGCCGAGCGCATGGCGTGTCCTCGTAGCGAACTCGACCGGCGTCGGCGCGGACCCGCGGCGTGGACGACAGCCCGCGGGACACCGGACGGCGGTGTCCATCGGTGTTGCCACAGAGCCGGAGCCTGGTCCTGCTCGACCGTCGACGAGCGGGTCTCGGTGGCGGAGAGCGTCACCAACGCGGTCATCCACCGCTGGGCGATCTCAGCGCGGGCGGCGTGCGTGTCGTCCTCGAGGACGCCCGGTTCTTGGACCTGGGTGACCGGGTGCGGGTCGCCCTCGCCCTGGACGGATAACACCTGGTGCTCGAGGCCCTCGCGGCCTACCACGACTCGAGCCCGCGCTCACCCGCCTACGGGCTACCCTGTCGCCGACCTACCCGAGACGGCGGCCGACCTGATCCGCGGGCACGTCGCCGCACAGGCCGCGCCCACCCCGATCTGACTCCGGTGGCGATCGAGTCCATCGGTGCCGCACCCGGCGGGCGCGAGGGCGGCACGAGCAGCTACCAGCCTCTGACCAGCGCAGAGAGCCGGAACGCTCGCCCGGTGAGCTCCTCAGCTTCGAATTGTTATCGTTAACTATTGACTTTCATTTTCGGCGAACCTAGCCTCGCTGCGCAGCCGGACGCGGGCAGTTCTTGCCGCAGGGGCGCCCGGCGGCCCAGTCCCAGTCATCATCCAGCGACCGAGAGCGCATCGGTTGGTGACCGGAACTGTGACATCCAGTGACCGAGAGCGCGACACCCAGCGACCGGGGACTGCAACATCCAGTGACCGGGACCGTGACATCCAGTGACCGGGAGTCCAGTACTCGGTGGCTGGGACTGCATTAGCCAATGACCGGGAGAGCACTGCTGAGTGACCGGAACCTCCCGGATGACCCGAGACCGCATGTACCGACCCGAGACCGCAGCCATCCGGCAGAACGATCCGCCGTTCTGATGCCTCATGATCCGCACGGACGTCACCTCCTCCAGACGGCGTCCGCATCCGAACCTTCGCCCGGCGCTGTTCGACCGGCCCGGCGGGGCGACCGCGATGAAGCGGGTCCCGATGCCTCAGGACGTTCCTGTCCCCGCTCTGCCGCAGGGCTCCACGGGCGTGGCGTGCAGGAAAGGACATCACCGATGCTAGGCAAACACAGAGGCCGCCGACTGCTCGTGGCCTCGGCAACCGCACTTGTGTTCGTGGGAAGCGGGCTCCTGGACGCGCACGCGGACACCACCGTGACCTCGAACTCCACCGGTACCAACAACGGGTACTTCTACTCGTTCTGGGAGCAGGCCGGCGGTGGTTCGATGACGATGGGCAACGGTGGCCAGTACAGCGCCACCTGGAACAGCGGCGCCCAGAACATCGTGGTCGGCAAGGGCTGGAAGCCCGGCTCGGACCACACCGTGAACTACTCGGGCAGCTTCAACTGCAACGGCAACTGCTACCTGTCGTTGTACGGCTGGTTCACCAACCCGCTGGTCGAGTACTACATCGTGGACTGGTACGGCAGCTACAACCCCAGCAGCGGGGCCACCCGGCTGGGCTCGGTGACCACCGACGGCAGCACCTACGACATCTATCGCACCCAGCGGGTCAACCAGCCCTCGATCCAGGGCACCGCGACGTTCTACCAGT
>CAZOWW010000133.1:0-14976 GCA_964583765.1 uncultured Kineosporiaceae bacterium | reverse complement strand
CGGGACCGGACCGCATCCGGTCCGCGCGGGGATGACTTACGAGTTGCAACATGCGCATGTCCTTCCTTCTCGCGCTTGCGAGTCGTTACTCACCGGCAAGACCTCGACGACGCATCCGGCGCACCGACTCCGGCTTGGTGATCATGTGCGAGCGACCGGCTCCCGGGATGGTGACTTGTAGACGTTCCTTCCCCCGCGGCAGCAGCAGGGTTGCCGAAGGTCAGGGAACCGACTCGTCCCGGAGGGCCGGTCCTGCGGCGCGAAACCCCTGATCGAGAGGGCGGAGAAGACCTCGGCCCGCGTGGGGAAGTTCGGGCGTTCGGAGGTCCCAGGGGCCGGGGACGGCAGGCCGCGGCGGTAACGTGCGCAGGTGGCACGAGCGGAGATCTACGTCAGCACGGACGTCGAGACCGATGGACCGATCCCCGGCCCTCACTCGATGCTGAGCTTCGCCTCGGCGGCCTACACCGCCGACAAGGAGTTGCTGGGCACCTTCAGTGCGAACCTGGTCACGCTGCCCGGAGCGAACGGTGACCCGACGACCATGGCCTGGTGGGCGAGCCAGCCGGAGGCGTGGCGGGCGTGCCGCGCCGACCAGGAGGATCCGGCCACCGCCAAGTCGCGGTACAAGACCTGGGTCGATCACCTACCGGGGCGTGCAGTGTTCGTCGGCTACCCGGCGGCCTTCGACTTCATGTTCGTGTACTGGTACCTGATGCGATTCGTGCGGTCGAGCCCGTTCTCCCACTCGGCGCTGGACATCAAGACCTATGCCATGGCGCTGCTGGGCTCCGAGTACCGGGCGACATCGAAGCGCACCATGCCGCGGGCCTGGTTCGACGACCTGCCGCACAGTCACGTCGCCCTGGACGACGCCATCGAACAGGGTGCCCTGTTCTGCGCCATGCTCGCCGCCAACCCGGCTTCCCGGTGACCGCCCGTCCCCTTCACGGAGATGACCCCGCCAGCCCACATAGACAGGCCAGACGGGCGTCCCAAGGGCCCCCCAGACGGCGAGCGCGCCCGGACAGGGGTCCGATCGGCCATCACCGGTCGGGATCGACGGTCCTTCGCAGCTCGATCCAGGATCCGGTCTCGTCGGCCTGGATGTCCGCGACGGCCTGCACCAGCAGGACATCACGGTCATCGCCGTCGTACGGCGGAACCTGGTGCTGATGCAGCCACCGCGCCGTCGTGAGCCTGGTGCACGCCTGGGTGAATCGCTGCCAGTCCTCGTGCCAACGGAACACGGACCGGATCCCCACGAGGATGACGACCGCCGTACCGATGAGGGCCGGGACCCGCCGATCGGACGTCATCGCGGTCGAGTCGGGCGCCCGCCCCGGAAACCCGCTTCAGACAGCGCGGTGGGGCACGTCGTAACACTGCACCTGCGGGTCGCGCGTGAGCAGGGTCAGTCCCTCGCAACGGGCCTGGGCCACGAGCATCCGGTCGAACGGGTCCCGATGCAGCGCGGGAAGCCGTCCCGCCTCGACGGCGTGCCGGGCGCGGATCGGCAGTTCGATCAGGCCCGCACGGTCCAGGATGTCGAGCAGGTCCGACGGCCCAGTCAGCTTGCCGAGTGCTTGCTTGATCGCGATCTCCCAGACCGAGGCGGCGCTGAGGTACACCTCTGCCTCGGTGTCGATGGACTCCCGTACCTCCGGCGGCAGGGTCTCGTCGTCCATCAACCACCACAGCGCGACATGGGTGTCAAGCAGCAGTCTCACGCGCCTGTCCCGAAGTGGTCGGCGATCGCCTCGTTGATCTCGGGGGAGTCCCAGTCCTCGGACAAATGCAGCCGGCCCCGCAACGTTCCCCGTCCGCGCCTGCGGACTGTCCCTGCCAGGGGAACCACCTTCGCCACCGGAGTCCCGGCGCGACTGATCACGACCTCCTCGCCGCGCTCGACCCGTTCGAGGATCCGCGACAGTTGGGTCTTGGCCTCGTGGACGTTGTAACTCGGCATCGGTTCGCTCACCGCCTCACCCCCTTAGCTAAGGAGGTTAGTCCGATAGGGCTGGGATGACAACCTCCTTGCGGCGCCTCACCGGGTCCGGACAGGGTCCCGCCACTCACGTCCATCATCCGCCGGGTCGTCCCGGGCTTCTCCGAGCAGCACGTCCGGTGCCGGCCAGGTGCCTGCGCCCCTCCCGCCCTGTCCTCAAGGGGTTCGTCAGGGGTGCAGGTCCTCACGCCACAGTCCGAGTGCCCGTTGAGCGGCCGCGTCGGAGCAGGAGAATCGGATGCTCTCCGCATCTACCTGGTGCTCGACCCGGGACCAACTGGGCACCACGAGCACATCGCAGGGACCCCAGGGAATCGCCTGACCGTCGACCGTGGTGATGCCGTGCCCGCTCAGGGCTACCTGGATGGTCGCGTCGGTGGTCCTGCGTGGACGGCCGGCCCAGCCCCTGGGCAGCAAGGAGAGCCACGCCGACATGGTGCGCAGCACGGCGGCCTCTCTGCCCGGGTCCTGGTACTCGATTCGGTACCCGTGCCAGGGATCGGGAGGTCCCGCGCGACGCCGCGTTTCCAGCCTGGCGTGCATCGTCGAGTAGGCGAACCTCGCGGTCCCGGGACCGCCACGCGATCCGTGTGACCTGATCCTGGCGACCCCTCCACCGGAGTCGTCGGCGTCCAGCACACTCTCGGCGGGGTCCGTCACCGGTTGCGCTGCCGAGGCGGCGGGTTCGTAGAACGAGGTGTCGAGGTGTTGCACCAGCGGGATGTCCAGCAGGTCCAGCCAGATCACCGGCCCGTCGGACTCGTTGCCGTGGTCGTGCCACCTCATCGGCGGCGTGACCAGCAGGTCCCCGGCCGTCATCGTCAGCCGCTGCCCGTCGACCACGGTATGTCCCCCTCGCCCCTCCAACACCAGGCGCAAGGCGGACTGACTGTGCCGGTGCGCGGGGGCGACCTCTCCGGGGAGCACGAGCTGCACGCCCGCGTACAGGGAGGTGGTGATCCGCGAACGGCCGACCATTCCCGGATTCTCCATGATCAGAACACGGCGTTCGGCCTCCGCGGCGCTGATCCGCCGACCGGCCTCCAGAAGGACCTCACGGACCTGATCCCAGTGCCACACATGTGCGGTCGTGGGACCGCTGGGGCATCGGGTGACAAGCTGGGCGAGGCGTTCCCAGAGCACGGCCAGATGCTGATCGTGAACGGCCTGCTCGAACTCCCCGGCCCGCGGGTCGGTGGAGCTGATCGTGTTCGACGAGGTCATGTCGTCTTCCCCCTTCCGCTGCCCGCCCCCGTGACGACGGACCCGTCGGGCGACAGGTGGTCCTCGTAGAGCCAGGCGAGTCGATCCTGAAGTTCCTCCTGCGTCAGGCTGGAGAGCAGCGCATTCCGCTCGAGGGCCCTCGCGCCGTCCAGGTGGTAGAAGTCGCTCCCGAGCGCTCGTGCCGTGCGCTGCACCCGCCCCGTTCTCGGGGCTCGGATCTCGGCGTAGCGGTGGAGGGCCTGCACGATGTCCTCGTGGGCGTCGACCTGATGCGCCAGCTCCACGGCGTCCTCGAGGGCCATGCACGCTCCCTGGGCGGCGTACTGAACCATCGGATGGGCGGCGTCCCCGAGCAGGGTGATCCGCCCGGCACCCCAACGAGCCACCGGTTCCCGGTCGCAGAGCACCCAGGCGGTCCACCGGGGGACGAGCGCCATCAGGTCGCGCACGGGGGAGGCGAACCGGGCGAAGGCCTTCAGCACCGGGACGGCGGGGACCACGGCGCCGGAAACCGGTCGGGTGGCCGCGTTGTCCACGGTGACCACGACGTTCACCTGGCGCCCGCCGTCGATCGGGTAGTGCACGGCATGTCTGCCGGGGGCCGCCCAGAGCGTGGCACTGTCCGGGCGGAGGTGCGCGGGGACGACCTCGGCAGGCAGCACCGCCCGATAGGTGGTGTGCCCGCTCGGGCGCGGCGGCCCGTCGTCCAGCACGCGGGTCCTGACGACCGAGTGCAGACCGTCCGCTCCCACGAGTGTGCTCCCGAGGAACCACCGGTCATCGGCCACCTGGACGGCGACCCCGGCGTCGTCGTGACGCAGATCGGTCACGGGGCTCCCCGCGTGCAGGCGGACCCTGCCGCTCGAGCGGCAGGCGCTCAGCAGGACGGCGTGCAGGTGCGCCCGGTGGGCGACGACATAGGGGTGCCCGAATCGTTCCCGGAAGGCGCCGAGCAGGTCCACCTGGACGAGGAGTGTGCCGGTCGCCCCGTCGAGGACCCGCAGATGACGCACGGGCACCGCCCGGTGCAACACCTCGCCGGCACATCCGAGCCGGTGCAGGGCACGCATTCCGTTGGGGCCGAGTTGCAGTCCCGCCCCGATCTCCCCGAACTCCCTGCTGCGTTCGAACACGGTGACCGCATGCCCGCGCCGGGCAAGGGCCAGCGCCGTGGCCAGGCCACCGATTCCCCCACCGGCGATCAGGACGGACCTCATCGGCCGGTCCCGATCGGTACAGGATCCTCCGGGCCCAGGCCCGAGGTCACCGGATCCGCCGCCCCCGAGAACATCGCCGGTTCCGCCGGCCTCCGGAGCCCCGCCGGTTCCGCCGACCTTGAGAGCATCGTCGGCTCCGCCGACCTCGGGAAGAGGGTGGCATCCTCCAAGACCGGGCGCAGTCGCTCGAGAGCCTCCCTGGTGAGATCGGGAGAGTAGGTCATCGCCACTCGCACATGGGTACGGCCGGGCCACCGTCCGTCGTGTCCGGCGGGCCCGAGGTAACCGCCGGGGACCAGGCGTACTGCGGCCCTGCGCCATGCCTCCCGCACGACCGCCTCGTCGTCGAGTACCGGGAGCCACAGGAACATGCCCGCCTCGGCGCCGCCGAGCCCTGCCGTTCCTGCCCGGCCCGCCGTCCCGCGTGCATCGGTTGTCCCGCCCGGCCCTGGTGCTCCGGTCGGCTCCTTCGTTCCGCTGAGGACCTCCTCGGCGACCGAGAAGGAGGCTCGGTAACCCGCCCGGATCTCCCGCACATGGGTCTCGTCCTCGTACAGCGCCGCGCCGACGACGAGATTCGGCAGGGGAGTAGTTCCCCCGCCGTAGGCCCGGAGCGAGACGAGCGCGGCGACCAACTCCGGATCGCCCGCCACCAACCCCACCCGCAACCCGGCGGCCCCCGAGCGCTTCGACAGGGAGTTGATCGTCACGAGATTGCGCGCCGGTCGAGCGCCACCCAGACGCCAGGCCACCTCGAGTGCCCCGATCGGTGGGGCACGGTGGTAGAGCTCCGAGTAGCACTCGTCGACCACGAGCACGAAGTCGTGGCGTCGGGCCAGTTCCAGGGCCCGGGCGAGGTACTGCGCCGGGGCGCAGACTCCCTCGGGATTGCTGGGGGAACACAGCAGCAGTGCGGCCAGGCCGTCGGCATGAGCCTCGACGACGTCGAGATCCAGCAGATACCCGGTCTCGGGCATGGCGGCGAGGTAGAGCGGCCTCAGCCCGGCACTGAAGGCGGCCGCGCGGTACGGCGCGTAGTGCGGGGTGGGCATCGCGATCAGGCCCCGGCCTGCCCGACCCGCCACGAGCAGGCCGACCTGGAACAAGGCCTCCCGAGCACCGGCCGTCGGCACGAGATCCAACTGGGTGGGAGCGGGGTCACCCAGGTCGAACCGACGGGCGAGCCAGGCCCGGGCGGCCTGCCGGAACCTGGCCGGGCCCTGATTGGGCGGGTAGGTCCTCCACAGTTCGGGTGACTCGGAGATCAGTGCGGTCGCCCAGCCGGGCGGCCCCACCTGGGGTTCCCCGATGGACATGTCCAGGGGCGGCAGTCCAGGGGCGGGATCGAGTCCCGCGAGCAGGCGCGCGATCCGCGGAAAGGGGTGTGCGCCCAGGGCAGTGATCGCGGGATTGCTCAGACTCGCGGAATTGTGCGGACTCATGTGCTCAGCACCTCCGTGGCCGTTGAGGCGGACGTGGTGGACGAGACCTCCGCGGTCCGCGGGGATGCGGTACCTGGAGGCGTAACCAGAGGGACGACCACGCGCACGAGGAACGCGGTCGCGGCGAACAGGACGGCCAGACCCAGCCAGGCGCCCGCGCCCGCGGCGGCGACGAGGCCGGTGAGCAGCAACGGTCCGACGACGTCCTGGGCGCTGGCCCCCAGGGAGAAGACCCCGAGGTACTGCACTCGTCGTCGCTCCGGGGCCCAGGCGTACGAGAGCACCCAGCCGCCGGTGGACTGACAGATCTCGCCGAGGGTCAACGCCGCGGTGGCGATGATGAGCACGATCACCGCCGGGACGACGGGGACCGTGCCGGTGGCGGCCGTGAGCAGGCAGCAGACGGTCAGGGTCACGGCCGCCCATTGCATCGCCCGTCGTCCGCCGTTGCCGTCCTCGAACCGGGTGGACAGTCGCACCTGCAACGACACGGCGATCACGGTGTTGACCGCCAGCAGCAGGGGCACGATCGCGGCGGGGGCGGAGGTGAACTTCAGGACCCACAGGGGCATGACCACCGACAGCAGCGTCATGTGCAGGCAGAGCACGGCATTGAGCGCCGTCAACCGCAGGTAGCGGGCGTCCCGGAAACCGATGACGGTCCGCAGCAGTCCCGGCTCGGCTTCCGGAGTGTGCGCCTCCACGGTCAGGACCGGCCCGGTCGCTTCCGGGACCGGTCCGTCCGCTTCCGAAACCTGCACGGAGGTCGACTCGGGTTGCCCGGAGGCCGGTTCCGGGTGCGTGGTCCGGGCGGGGACAGCGGCGAGCGGCAGTCGCGCGACCTGGACCGCCACGACGACGAAGGACGCCGCATTGCCGAGGAACAGCGCCCGGCCCGCCCACGGGTTGTCGGTGGCCACCAGCGCGCCCGCGGCCAGTGCCCCCAGGGAGAAGCCGACGTTCCGCACGGCCCTCATCACGGCCATGGTCCGCACCCGCAGCTCGTCACCGACCAGACGCGCGACGACGGCCTGGGTGAGCGCGGGTACGGAGCTCTCCGCCGCGCCTTGGCAGGCTGCCGCGATCACGAAGGTCGCAGGACCGGTGACGAAGGCCAGACCGACGAAGCACGCGGCGCGCCAGCACTGCACGACGACGAGCATCCTGCGAGCACCCACCCGATCGGCCAGTGTCGCCAGCGGCACCGTGGACACCAGTCCCGCGACTCCTGCGGCCCCGAATCCCACCCCGATCTGGGGACCGCTCAACCCGACCACCCGGACGAGGAAGACGACCCCGCCGGCCAGGAACAGTCCGGTACCCACGGAGTCGAGGAAGGCAGCCACCAGCAGGGGACGGACGCGCGCCGGCAGCACCCGGACACTGCCCGGGATCCATCCCCCGGTCACGGCACCGTCGTCTCGACCGGCACCGTCGTCTCGATCTGGATGGCCTCGCACCCCTGGCGGGCGAGCTCGGCCGCCTGCTGGGCGTCGGATGCGGTGGCGATCACGTGGCCCGCCCGCTGCCAGGAGTTCGTCGTGGCAGCGATCATGTCGCCCTCCACCACCGTGATCCGTACCTCGGTGACCCCGGGGACGGCTCGTGCCCGCTCCAGACCGGTGACCGTTCGAACCCGCCCCGCCGTCGGCGTCAGGAACCGGATCGCCGCCGCTCCCGACGGGGGAGTGTTCGGTTGCGGTTGTTCCGCCGGAAGGTCCGGGTTCCCCGCGGTGCGGTCCGCGGTCGCTGCGCGCAGGGCAGAGGAGCGCAGGCCCGGCAACAGCACCGGGGGACCGCCCCGGAGCACCTCGACCCAGGACCGCACAAGGCTCCCGCCGTGGGCGAGATCCACCAGCAGGTCGATGCAGTCCCCGGGGAGGCGGCCCGCGCACTCGATCAGGTGCGGATGCTCGCCGTCCACCAGGATCCACTCCGAGTGCAGGACTCCGCTGCCGAAGCCGGTGGCCTCGACCAGCTGCTCCACCGACCGGATGAGCCGTTCGTGCACCGGCGCCCCCAGGGCGGCCGGCACCCGGTGACCCAGCTCCACCGGGAACGCTCCGGCCAGCACCTGCTTGGCGGTGACGTTGCAGAACCCGACCACGCCTCCGCTCACGAGGGACTCGACGCTGACCTCCGGTCCGTGCAGGCGTTCCTCGACCAGGAAGCGGGCGGGGACCGCATGCCGGGCTCGCAGCAGTGGCTCGTCGGCCGCCACGGTGTGACGCCAGGCCGCCTCGACATCGCTGTCCGGGCCCAGCAGGACCACCCCGAGACTGGCCTGCCGGTTGGCGGGTTTGAGCACGCACTGTCCACCGTGATCGGCCCACCGGTGCTGCACCTGGACGGCCGAGCCGACCTCGGACCATCGTGGCTGGGCGATCCCGGCCCGGCCGGCCATCACCCGTAACCGCCCCTTGTCGCGCAACGTCCTGCCCGCCTCGGTTCCCGCCCCGGGCAGTCCCAGCGCCGAGGCCACGGCGGCCGCGGTGACCACGGCGTACTCCACCGCGGGCAGAACCGCCGCGAACGGACCCTCGGCCAACGTGGCAAGTGCGTCGACCAGCTCCGTCGGGTCCTGTTCGGCCTGCGTGGGTGCGGCCTCGATCCGCGCCACACAGGGGTGTTCCCGCCCTCGACGGAACCCGTCCCTGGCTCTCAGGACGTCCGGTTCCTCCAGCACGGTCACACTTGCCGGTGGTAGGAGGTGGTCGAGGTCGCTGAGCAAGGCGTAGCTGAGCCCGACCGCGAGCACCGCGGTGGTCATGAGGTGCTCCCCACCGGCTGCGGCACAGGTACGCGGGCACCGGACCGAGGGCTCACCGACTCGACCTCGAACACGTACCTGCCCTGCAGACCGCGGAGCACCGGTTCGATCCTGGCCGGATCGTCGATCTCCAGGAGCACGGTGCCCGACGCGTAGGAGGAGTTGTAGACGTCCGGGACGACGTCCCCCACCGCCCGTTGCATGTCCACCGCGACGACCTCGGGCTGCTGGGCGAGCGTGCTGGCCGAGCTCAGCGCCGTGATCCGTCCCGGGGCCACCGGCAGGTGGTAGTTGACCACGATCTTCGGCCGTCGCCGGGGCCGCACCGAGGGCGGACGCTGGAAAGCGGTGTCGAGGAAGGCCCGCCACAGGTCGACGCCGAACTGCCGCTCGACGGCCGCGGGCACCGCCCCTCCGGACGGACGGCAGGCGATCTCCCCGGCCAGCAGGCCGTGCGGACCCTCGAGGAACTCCATGTGGGTGACTCCGGCCCGTAGTCCCAGCGCCTGCACCGTGCGGGCATGCCATTCGCGCAGGGTCACCGCGGTCGGATCGTCGTCGGGCAGCACCCAGGAGCCGTTCCACTCCGGCGGGCAGTCCAGCAGCGGCCGCAGGTAGCGGGAGACCGCGGCGAAGACCACCGCGCCGTCCCAGACGACGCCGTCGCAGTGGTACTCGGCGGTCACCGGCACATGGCTCTCGACCACGACCGGCGAGGCCAGGCCCCCGTCGACCACGCCGGGCGCCCGGTCGACCTCGTCGGGACCGTGCAGCACGGCGACGCCGATGGTGCCGCCCCCGATCGCCGGTTTGATCACCACCGGCCACCCGAGCCGTTCCCCGGCGTCGCGTACCTGGTCGACGGACCACGCCAGCAGGTTCGACGGTGCCGGCACGCCCGCTTCGAGGGTGCGTCGACGCATCAGGTGCTTGTCACAGAAGAGGGTCGCGGTCTCGAAGCCGATTCCCGGAAGCCCGAGAGAGGTTCTCAGGAAGCCTGCCGCCGGTGCGGCGAGCTCGAACGGGCAGACGACCGCGTCGAGTGGCCGCCGGGCGGACGCGACGGTGGCGGCGCTCCGCACGGCGACGGCGTCCTGCGCGTTGTCGACCTCCAGGACCCTCACCTGGGACGGGTACTGCTGCAGGTGTCCGGGTTCGGTGACCACCGTGAGGTCCTCACCGAGCAGGGTGTCCAGAACCCGGGCGGGCAGCAGGTTCTTCTTCACGTGCAGCAACAGGGTGTGGCGGTTCACGGCGCTCCTGACGGATCGTGGTCCAGCAGATCGAGGCAGGAATGCACCTCGGCCCGGAGGTGATCGAACTCGTGACGGGGGAGGTGGTCGCGCAACGTGGCGAGACGGTGGGAGCGCCTGACCTCCGGAAGAAGGCCTTCGCTCGTGACGGCCCACAGCGGGCGGAGCCGCGCGCCCCGCCGGCACTTGGCCGCCCAGGAGTCCGTCCCCAGGTGCAACCGGCGCAGGCCGAGCTCGTGGCAGTGGGCGAGAGGGCCGTGGAACAGCAGGTGGGCGTACTCCTCGGCGCCGGTGAGGCCCTGGTAGTCGAGTCCGACCACCCGTACCGCCAGCTCGTCCCCCCAGCGGTAGCTGAGCGAGAACCCGATCGTGCGGGAACCGTCCGTGCAGACCAGCGTGACGGCGTGCTCACCCAGCCGCTCGCCCTGCCGGCGCAGCAGTTCGGCGAGCTCGGCCACGCTCTGGTCGTGGCCGTACTTGTGCTGCACCTGGGCCAGGAGAGGTGCGAGGCGGTCGGCCTCGGTGGTCAGGTCGACCCGGCGCAGCCGAAGGCCGCTGTCGGCGAATCGGCGGATCTCGCGGCGCAGGTTCGTCCGGCGTTGACGCAACGGCAGCGAGGCTGCCTGGTCCTCGGGGCCGGTGCCCACGACGTCGACCACGCAGTCCGCCCCGAGGTGATGGACGTCCGGTGCGCGGCCCGATTCCCGCAGCGCGCCCGCGAGACGTCGAGCCTCCGGGA
Source organism: uncultured Kineosporiaceae bacterium (assembly GCA_964583765.1). Lineage (GTDB taxonomy): Bacteria > Actinomycetota > Actinomycetes > Actinomycetales > Kineosporiaceae > CAZOWW01. Next base: position 4,323 of record CAZOWW010000133.1, on the reverse strand, counting down.
AGGTCAGGTACGGCCACCACCAGCGACCGCCCGTGGCCGGCACCTCCGCCACGGCTCGGTCCACCAGAGCCGGTATCAGTCCGGCGGCCTCGGCCGGGGGCCCACCCAGCAGCAATCCGGACCGGAAGCCCCGGCGTCCCCCCAAGGTGAGAACCGGTGCGTTCCGCTGCCGGGATGTTCCCTCCGGGGTGGGGTCCGCACGAGCGCTGGCCTCCTGGGTGATCGCTCCTGCGTCACCGAGTACGGCGCGGGCGTCGTACTCGGGCGACTCCCGCGGGGACCAGTGCGCGCTCACCGCCGCCGAGACGCCGTCGGGCCGGTGGGCGAGGTGATACCGGCCGGGTACCCCGACCACGTCGGCGTACGCCAACCAGTCGGCGCTGACGTAGAAGGACCCGCTGGCGGCGAGTTCATCCCAACCCGGCAGGTGGTGGGGGTCGTCCGCGCTCGACAACGACGCGTGATCCGCCCCGGTTGTCGATGACCTGACCGGAACGACCCCCACCGCTGCCATGTTCACCGCGGCCTCATTCACCGCGGCCCGAGGGTGCCATGACGACCACGCCCTCGATCTCCACGAGCAGGTCGGACCGGCAGATGTCCACCACGAGGAAGCGCAGGCCGGCCAGGGGACCGAACTCACGACGGCAGAGGTCCCGGACCAGGGGAAGATCCCGTTCGTGCCGGACGTAGACCTTGAGCTGGTCGATGTCCTTGAGACCATGACCACGGTCCAGGCCATGGCGGGTCAGGTTCTCCGGGGCGAGCAGGTGACGCAGGTTGGCGAAGGTCTCCTCGCACTGGCGCCGCAGGTCATGGGGGTGACGGGTGGCGTGTCCGACGACGCTGGCCGTTCCGGCGATCATCAGAACCTGCTCACCGGACTCCGTGGCCAGATGCGTGGCGCGGGCGAAGCTGGGGGACCGGGGACCGTAGCGCGGCGGATAGCGGTACGCGGGGACCTGCCGGGGGTTCTCCACCTGGCGCACCTCGCCCGCACGGCTCGCCAGCAGGTACACGGCGAGCCCCGGCGCGTTCGAACCGATCCCGGTGGCTGCCGGCATCAGTCGCGTGCTCAGACCGTGCTGCTCGAAGGCCTCGGAACGTCCCTGGCAGAAGTCCCGGTAGATCTCCAGACCCGCACTGTTGGTGTCGTTGATACCGCCGAGCAGGTTCCAGATCCGGTACAGATGCGGGTACCCCAGTACCCGGATCGCGGAGAAGATCTCGCCGTACAGCGCCCGGACTGCGTCCCGGTACTGGTCCCTGCCCGGGAGCCAACCCGCGCAGAACAGGTATCCGCCGTCCGCGCCGTAGACCAGACGCCCGCACCACCCGCTGACGACCTCGCCCGCGGTGGTCCAGACCTCGCGGAACCGATCCCCGAGGCCGCCCGCGGGGACGTCCAGGGTAGCGACGTCCCCGGTCAGGCGGACGCCGCCGGGAGCCGTCCCGAAGGAGACCGCCCCGAGCGCGGTGTCCGTCCTTGTCGGTCGTGGCGGGTCCTGCGCATCGACGAAGGCGGGTAAGGGCGGTCGCGACGAGATGACGGTGAGCATGAATCCCCCCCCGAGGCGGGTGCCTGAGCACCTCATGGCCTGTGATCGATGTCCCCGGAGTGCCCCCACCGCCTGACGGTGGCCGCGCCGTGGACATCACCTCCGGCGAGGGACCTTCGTCCCCCATCCCAGGGACAATACTTAAGGGTTTGGCTTGATCGTGCCGGTTTCGGGTGAAAGGGGTAGGGCCTCCCGGGATCGGCCGGCTCCGGATCCCGGCATCAGGCGACCGCGCCGACCGGCGCAACGACGTGAGCCTTGTTAGGGTCCGGTCCCATGTCCATGTCCCTCCCCGGCACCGGGGGCCCCTTCGGGCGGGTGCTGTCCGCCATGATCACGCCGCTCACCGACGGCGGGATCGATCTGGACGGCGTCGGCCGACTGGCCACTCACCTCGTCGACGAGGCAGGCCATGACGGCTTGGTGATCAATGGGACGACGGGGGAGGCACCCACCACCACAGACGTCGAGAAGGACCAGGTCCTTCGGGCCGTCCTGGATGCCGTCGGTGACCGGGCGACGATCGTGGCAGGCGTCGGCACGGCGGACACCGCCCACAGCATCGAACTGGCCCGAGCCGCCGAGAGGGCCGGCGCGCACGGACTGCTGGTCGTGACTCCGTATTACAGCTGCCCGCCTCAGGAGGCGCTCCGCACCCACCTGAGGTCAGTGGCCGATTCCGTAGGCCTCCCACTGATGCTCTACGACATCCCCGGACGCGCCGGTGCCGCGCTCACCACCGAGACGCTGGTCCGGTTGGCCGAGCATCCCCGGATCGTCGCGTTGAAGGATGCCAAGGGCAATGTCGCTGAGACGTCCTGGGTGCTCGCGCGCAGCGATCTCGCGGTCTACTCCGGGGACGATGTGCTCACCCTCCCGTTGGCGGCAGTGGGTGCGGTCGGGGTCGTCGGGGTGGTCACGCACGTTGCCGGACCACAGGTGCGGGCAATGCTCCTTCACCATGAGGCCGGCCGTGTCGCCGAGGCCAGGGCACTCCACCACCAGCTCATGCCCGTGTTCACGGGCTTCTTCCGGACCCAGGGCGTGATCCTGGTCAAGGCTGCGCTCAAGGAGCTCGGACTGCCGGCCGGACCGGTGAGACTTCCACTGATGAACGCCACCGCGGACGAACTCGAACAGCTCAGGGACGACTGCCTCGCCGCAGGCCTTCCGCTGAACCGGGATGCCCTGGTCCCGTCGGTGTAGGCCGTTCGAGGCACGGTCCTCCCGTGCCTCGGAAACTCTGGGGGAACCTTTCGCCGCCTCAGCTCGCCGAGTACGCCTGCGCTATCTCCTGGAGGAGGACGACAGACTGCTCCGGTGCCGCGGCAGCCTGCTTGAGCTCGGCAAAACGCTCCAGGTACCGGCTGATGAGCAGGGGGTCGTCACGGCTGACGGTGTCCTTTGCGGCCGCTTCGAGGAACAGTAGATCCTCCAATGTCTCGTCGAACTGAAGAACCGTGAAGGCCTCACCAAGACCCAGGTGCACTCCCGCGGCGAACGGCAGGAGCTGCAGTGAGATGTTGGGTTGGGTTGCCAGTTCACACAGGTGGTCCAACTGGTGACGCATGACAGCCGATCCGCCCACCGGGGTTCTGACCGACGTTTCGCTGATGATGAAGTTCAACTCCGGCCGAGGATCACCCTCGAGGATCTGTCGCCGTGCCAGCCGGACCTCGAGCTTGCGCTCCACACTCTCCTGGGAGTTCTTGAACGCGAACAGGACCGCGCGTGCGTACTCCTCGGTCTGGAAGACGCCAGGGACGAGGACGGGCTCGTACTTGTAGATGACCTTGGCCGCGGACTCGTTGCCGAACAGATCCAGCGCCTCCGCGCTGTAGACGTCCGCGTACTCCGCGTACCCCTTGCCTTCCCTCGCTCGCTTGGCGAGATCAGCCATGTCCGCCACGAGCTTGGGGTCGCCGAAGCCGTACAAGGACAGCAGCGCTCGGACATCAGCGGGTGAGGCCAACACAGCGCCGAGCTCGATCCGGACGATCTTACTGACGCTCCACCCTTGTTGATCTGCGGCGTCCTTCTGGGTGAGACCCGCCTTGTCCCGCGCCTGGCGCAGAGTCGATCGAAGCCGCCGCTTCATGACCTCGACGGTCTCGTCTGTCTTGCGCGCGTCAGCGGTCACGCCAACTCCCTTGCTCTGGCCCGCCCTTGCACGCGGGGTGCTCCTGCACGGTGTCGAGACTTCGGTCCATGCCATCTATCGATCTGATCGCTTGACATCTTGAATGTTCGCTCCACGCACTGGACCCCATGTCGCTCACCGGCGCCGATGGGAGGATCACGTCAGCGCCATAGCGGCGTGAAGCCATGCGACGCTCAGGCAATGCCACGTCCAGACGGTACGCCGGGCCCTCCCTGGTCGTGGGTGGACATGGCTCGGGGGCACAAGTGGTGAGCAGCTAAGTCAGACCATACACCTAGTCGATTCTCCATCTATGTCCCGATCCTGTCCAGACCTTCGAGCTCTACCGCTCTGAGCTTGAACATGATCGATGCTACCAGGCCACCTCCGGATCGTCAGCATACGCCGCTAGGCGCGCCACATCGATCAGCCTCTGTCCATCTGACACCCACGGGTGAAGGCAAGTCGCTGAACATGGGGCATCAGATGATGCAACTAGGCTTTGCATGGGCTGGTCGCTGAACTATCCTGTCAGATGTACGGTCGCAGGATCAGGCCAGATCGCTTGGGTGGCGCACCCGGCCGCGACGCCACCTAGCCCGAGGGCCATCGATTGATCCGCTC
>CAZOWW010000132.1:0-14997 GCA_964583765.1 uncultured Kineosporiaceae bacterium | reverse complement strand
ACCAGCCCGCGGCGCGCCCCAGGAGGACCACGCGGATCGGGCGGCGAGGAGCGCGCCGACGCGCCCGACGACAGCGGTCAGGCCGGCAGGGTGGGCCAGGACGGCGACCACCGAGAGGACGAAGAGCGTGGCCCCGCCTCGTAGGCGCATGCCAGCCTCTGACGCCGGAGTGTCAGACAGTCGTGGCAATAGGGCCACGCCGGTGCATCGCTCTGCTTCCGGGTCGTGAGTACGACGATCAAGATGACGATGAGATCGAGGAGGAAGGTCGGCAGCAGCACGATGAACACCGCCCAGGCCCATGCCGGGGGACGGGAGGAGAAGATCGTCTTCTTCGATATCGCGGCCGGTTGACCGTGTCTGGTACAGCACTGGGGCAGTATCTGAGGGGTCACCGCCAGAGGTGCGGGCAGTGCGATCGACGTCGACATGTTCCGGACCTCGTCCCGGGCCTCACTCTTCTTGATCGAATCTTGGGGATCTCACCTGCTGGGAGGATTGACCTACTGCGCCCGGGAAGGCCTTCCATCGGACCGCCGTGGCTCTGCCCCGGGAACGGTCTGCGCAAGCCGGCTTGAGGACGTGCAGCAGAAGGAGAGGACCGCGCGAATGCCCCCCGGTCCATCTCAGGCTGGACCGGTAGGAGCGGCGGGGCACGACCTCGAAGGCACACCCCCCGCTGGTTCAACCCGTCGTCAACCGAGATCAATCCGGGTGAGGTCTCCTTGATCAGCTTCAGCAGTCCAGGTGATCACCCGACGGGGTGGTCATGGAGTCGCAGAGCCGTTCGACCCGTGACCGGCACGTGAGGTGGCCCTTCCTGCTCGCGCTCCTGCTGGTCGCCGTGTCCGTACCGTTTGTGCTGGCGGTCCCCCAGGCCGCTGAGGCGGACATCGCGGGACCGCCACCAGTGTGGCCGGACGACGCTGCTGCGCGCGTGCTGAGCGCGCTGCCCGCCCCCGCGGGGACCACTCGCGATTGGTACGGCACAGCGTGCGGAATGCCCACGGAGTACTGCATCACCGATGCCCACCGTGCTGTGACGCAGTTGTTCGCGGACGCCGTGGCCCTGCTCTCCCGGCACGGGGTGTCCATGGACTGGACCACCTGCTGGCCCGACCGGACGAGCCCCCTCTTCGCCGAGTGTTATGTCGAGGCGCACGACGGGGGGCTGCATCTGGCTGTCGAGGCCGACGACCGGGCGCTCAGGCTCGGTGGCGATCAGGTGATGCCGTGGTTGGGCCTGTCGGTCGAGGGTGCGCAGAATCCGGACCAGTACGCGAGGCTCTTGCCTGCATGGTCGGAACTGAAACTCATCCCGCCCGGGTGGAGCGGCCAGATGACCTGCACGAGTCGGCCCGTCGGCGGATGCGGCATGTTCCAGGGCGACTTCACCGTGCGGAGTGCATCGCCGTCCGCGGTGGCCGCCTCCTGGCGCACCTGGCTCGCTGATGCGGGCTACCGCGTCGAGCTCCGCCACTGTCAAGCCGCGGAGCGAGCCGCTCCGGAACGATGCCTCATGTCCGCCACGCGCTTCCTTGGACTCGGAGGGCGAGACCAGATCGTGACCCTTGCTGTCCTCCGCCCGTCCACCGCGAGCTCCGTGCTCGTCACACTCTCAGTCACTTGATCCGTTGCCCAACCGGGGACACCCATACCTGCAGGTGTCCCGAGTAGCGGCGGCACTCGTGCTGGTCAGTGCGAGTTGGGGACACTGGGGACGCCGGGGACAGCAGGCGTCAGGCAGGGGCTGCGGAGCAGGGCCGGCGCGAGCCCCCCGCAAACGTGCGAACCTCTGGCAGGATCATGGCCCTGACCATGGGCTTTGTGGTGGAGCGGGTGACGGGAATCGAACCCGCGCTGTCAGTTTGGGAACAGGATGCCCCGGATCCCGGGCCACCCCCAACCGCCGAGCGATCTCCTTGATCGGAACATGCTCCGTCCGATGCAACCGACGGATCTCCGCCCACTCCTCCGCGCTGATCACCCCTCGCCCATCGGGAGGGGTCAAGATTTACTCGACGCCAGAGGGCCAGACTTCAGACGGCGCTGACACGAACTGCCGGGGTGGACAGCAGTGCGACACTGGAGGGGCGGAGGTGATCGTGATGACCAGTGGAGCTGAGCCTGCGATGACCGTGCCTGGCGGATCCTCGCCGAGGGAGAAGGTCGAGGAGCAGGCCCTTCGCCGGGGGATCCGCCCGGTGCAATCGGTCGAGGACATGGCTCGGGACGACGTGTTCGAGTCCGATGAGGAACTGGACGCGTTCCTTGCCCACGTGTACGCCGAGCGTCACGCCAACCTGGCGTAGCTGCCGATGGCCTTCGTCGTCCTCGACACGGATGTCGCCTCGTTGGCCTTTCGTCGGCGTCTTCCCGTGGACCTCGTTCCGCTCCTGGTCGATCGGATCTGGTGCGTGACCTACGTGACCATCGGGGAGATGACCCAGTGGGCGGAGTTGCGCTCGTGGGGTGCGAGAAATCGCGGAGCTCTTGATCATTGGCTCGGCAGCTTCGTCGTGATCAACAGCAGTGTGGAGGCGGCACGCCTGTGGGGCACCATCTCTGGGTGGGGCAGGCTTCAGGGCCGATCGCGCCCGATCAACGACACGTGGATCGCCGCCTGCTGTCTGGCCGAGGATCTGCCACTGGCGACCGTGAACGTCAAGGACTACGAGGACCTGGTCACCGAATATGGTCTTGACCTGGTAACCAGTGGGGGATAGGGCAGCGAGACTCAACCTCTGCTGTCGCAGATGCTCCGCAGGTGGTCATTGCTTCCGCCCCTGGCTCGCTCCTTGGACCTGTCCCAGGGCGACTTCTATGTTCACCCTGGCGCCGGACCCGGCTCGTTGCCGCATCCATCGGGCATGCTGTGGGCGCGGCGCCCCTGCGGACCCTCCCAAACGAGCGAAGCCCCGGCAGGATCATGGTCCTGACCAGGGCTTTCGTGGTGGAGTGAGCTAATGGCACGACATCGTGGCCCCCTCGGTGCGGCTCCCGGCGTTGAGGCAGTGAGACGGATCATCGAGGGGGAACTCCTCCACCCTCGCCCGGCGCCGGGGAGAACTGGGGTGGAGCCGACGGCGCGTAGGGGGCCGGCATCGCTGTCGTGGGGTGGGCGGGCTGAACCGGGTACGGGGGGTAGGCGGGCTGAGCCGGGTACGGGGGGTAGGCGGGTTGAGCCGGGTACGGGGGGTAGGCGGGATAGGCCTGATAGACGGGGTATGTGGGGTAGGCGGGAACTGGGGGCAGCGAGGCGACGAAGTTGGGCGCCGGATTCTTGATGGTCAGCATGGTTCCGTTCCCGGTCACCACACCTCTCGCCAAGGTCGGCCAGCTTGCGGCGTCCCCGAAGACGATCATGATGATCGGAGTCCCAAGGACTACGCCGATCACGCCCATTGCGCCGATCGCTCCCCCGGAATGGACTTTGATGATCACCATCGACAGCACGAGGCAGATGGGTCCCCCTCCGAACGCGTACGTCAGCCTTCGCCGACGCATCGCCACACATTCTCCGCAGTAGGGCCAGGCCGGCGTCGACACCTGGCGCCGGATGACAAGTATGACGATCAACCCGATCAGGAAGCTGAAGGGCACCATGACCCATGCCCACGCCGGTGGGCGGGAGGAGAACTCCGTCGACTTCCACTCCGCGACAGGTCGGCCGTGCCGGGTGCAGCATCGCGGTAGTGCCTGCGGCGTCATGACCAGGGGCAGGGGGAGGTGGACCGGCGTCTCCATGCTCAAGGGTTCGGCCCCGACCCGGACTTTCTTGATCAGGTCGCGACGGTCTCACCTGCCGGATGGATCACCTCTTGACCAAGAGCCTTCGTCGGGAAGCCATAGCGCTGCCCGGGAGCGCTTCGACCCCACCGGTCTGATGGGGTCCGGCATGAGCGGGGAAACGCTCAGATGCCATGCCGATGCGCGTATCAGATCACTGGGGCGGAGCCGACGGGGCGTGCGGATACGGTGGCATTCCCGCTGCGGGCTGGACGGGGTAACCGGGACCAACCGGGTACGGGGGATAGGTTGGATAGCCGGGAAACGCCTGGTAGCCGGGGTATCCGACATAGGTCGGCAACGGAGGAAGCGAAGCGACGAAGTTGGGCGCTGGCTTGGCGATAGTCAACAGAGTGCCGTTGCCGGTGACCGCGCCTCCGGCCAGGGCCAACCAGCTCGCGGTGTTCGCGATGAGGAGCGTGAGGATCGGGGAGACGATGACCGCGCTGAGTGGTCCCGCGGGCGTGGACGTGCCCATCACTCCGATGCCGATCCCCATCGAGAGCACGAACCAGGTCGTTCCTGCCGCGTAGGCGTACGCCAGCCTTCGCCGTCGCGTGGACACGCACTCTCGGCAGTAGGGCCATGCCGGCGCCGGAATTCGGCTCTGGATCGCGAGTTGAAGGAGCGGCGAGACGGCCCATGCCCAGGAGGGTGGGCGGGAAGTGAACACCGTCCTCCTCCACTTCGCGACGGGTTGACCGTGCCGGGTGCAGCACTGCGGCAGCGCCTGCGGGCTCATGACCAGGGCAAGGGGGAGGTGGGTCGGCATCTCCATGCTCATGACGTCGGTCTTCGTCGGATGCATCTTGATCAGGTTCCCGCTTAGGTACCAGGTGATCGAGCCGGGCCCTGCACTTGGTAGCGACCTGCTCGTCACGCTCGCGCCACCAGCGGGGCTCGCTTCCGAGGGAGCACCCCAGTGGTTCTTGCGGTCGGCACACCGAGATCAATCCGGGTGAGGTCTCCTTGATCAGCTTCAGCAGTCCAGGTGATCACCCGACGGGGTGGTCATGGAGTCGCAGAGCCGTTCGACCCGTGACCGGCACGTGAGGTGGCCCTTCCTGCTCGCGCTCCTGCTGGTCGCCGTGTCCGTACCGTTTGTGCTGGCGGTCCCCCAGGCCGCTGAGGCGGACATCGCGGGACCGCCACCAGTGTGGCCGGACGACGCTGCTGCGCGCGTGCTGAGCGCGCTGCCCGCCCCCGCGGGGACCACTCGCGATTGGTACGGCACAGCGTGCGGAATGCCCACGGAGTACTGCATCACCGATGCCCACCGTGCTGTGACGCAGTTGTTCGCGGACGCCGTGGCCCTGCTCTCCCGGCACGGGGTGTCCATGGACTGGACCACCTGCTGGCCCGACCGGACGAGCCCCCTCTTCGCCGAGTGTTATGTCGAGGCGCACGACGGGGGGCTGCATCTGGCTGTCGAGGCCGACGACCGGGCGCTCAGGCTCGGTGGCGATCAGGTGATGCCGTGGTTGGGCCTGTCGGTCGAGGGTGCGCAGAATCCGGACCAGTACGCGAGGCTCTTGCCTGCATGGTCGGAACTGAAACTCATCCCGCCCGGGTGGAGCGGCCAGATGACCTGCACGAGTCGGCCCGTCGGCGGATGCGGCATGTTCCAGGGCGACTTCACCGTGCGGAGTGCATCGCCGTCCGCGGTGGCCGCCTCCTGGCGCACCTGGCTCGCTGATGCGGGCTACCGCGTCGAGCTCCGCCACTGTCAAGCCGCGGAGCGAGCCGCTCCGGAACGATGCCTCATGTCCGCCACGCGCTTCCTTGGACTCGGAGGGCGAGACCAGATCGTGACCCTTGCTGTCCTCCGCCCGGCCGCGCCTGGCAGCGTGCTCGTCACACTCGGGATCAGCTGAGAGGCTGCCGTTCTGGGGACACCTGTCGGGCAGGTGTCCCCAGCGACGTCGGCATATGCGCTGGTCAGGGCGATTCGGGGACACCGGGGACACCGGGGACAGCAGCTGGGTCTTGCGCCTGATGCAGGCCTGGTGAGGGTGACTGTGAGACAAGGGGGTCTTTGGATACGTGCAGGTCAGGGGCGGGGCGATACCGATGGGACATAGACCGAGGGGTTCCGCGTGCCATTAACCCAGGCGCTGAGGATCCTGCCAACAAGTCGTGACCATGGCGTTGACCTGCGGTTTTGGTGGAGCGGGTGACGGGAATCGAACCCGCACTGTCAGCTTGGGAACAGTCCAAGACCCCCGTGCGGAGCCCGCGACCAGCGGGAACGGGACGCCCTGAGCGGCCTGGCGTACCCCTGCCTGGCCTCGGCTAATGGCACGCTAATGGCACGACCGCGGGACCCCTCCCGGCTGAACCAGCGCCCCCCTGGTCCAGCTCCTGCTCTCCCTGTGATCAATGGAGTGATGAGTCGTCGGCTCACTTCATCACCTGGTGTGATCATCCGATGGTGCCGTTGTGGACCTGGGACGTCGATCAGCCCGGGGCTCGCAGGTGCGATGGCCCTTCCTCCTCGCGCTCGCGCTTGTCGCTGCCTGGGGGCCGTGCGTGCTGGTCGTGCCCGGCGCTGGCGAGGCCGAGATCTCGGGGTTCGGCGGGCCGGCGCAGGGCGATGATGTCGACCTTCAACGGATGCTGAACAGCGCTTCAACCTCTGAACTGACCCTCAGGAGCTCGCATACCGGGAAGTGCAAGCCTCCCTCGCCGTCCTGCCTGGGCGAGCCAGGCCCTCAGCGCCCCTACTTGTTCATCGATCCCGTGCCTGTGCTCCGCTCGTACGGGATGGTCGTGGAGTCGGTCCTCTGCTTTGACATCGGGGATCCTCCACTGAGCCCGGCCCTCTGCTATGTCCAGGGGCGCTACGGGAGTGTCAACGTGTTGGTCGGCCCTGATGCCCGGCTGGGCGGCCTGCACATGAGGGTGCGCCGCGGTGCGCCATGGGGATGGCAAGAGAGACCTGATGCCAGCCGTGGTGCGCCATGGGGATGGCGTCAGAGACCAGATGCGAGTGGGGACAGCTGTGGGCGCAGCTGTCCCCACTGGTGACGGCGTTTCTGCTGGCCAAGGCGATTTGGGGACACCGGGGACACCGGGGACAGTCAGGGTCCGCGGAGTCCGCCCCGTGCGGCTATTCAAACGGTGGACCCGGCCATGATTCATGTGGACGGTCCTCGTTCCTTGTGGATGCGCCAGAGGGACCGGACCACCAGGCCCATGATCCCGGGGGGTCCGAACAGGTCGACGAATCCCCCGCCGATGTTCCCCCCGGTCACCGCCGCAGTGTCCATGCGCCACCAGACCGCCAGGATGATCCCCGCCGTGGCCAGCGGCAGCAGGGCGCGTATCCACCACGGGTCCCTGCGGACGTAGCTACCCGGGCGTGCCAGCACCAGGCAGCCCCCAAGGATCAGCACCGATGCGACGGACCCCACGGCTGTCCCTTGGTCGTGGCTGATGTTCCAGCGAGGGAACAGCGAGTCGTCCCACAAGGGATGCGGGGGGCCGGGTGCTCAGGTCTCCCACCAGCCACCAGGTCAGCACGGGGATGGAGACGAGGATCAGCACCGTGGCGAGCAAGTCCACCGCCCGGCCCACGATGCTGTGGCGTTCGACGCTGTCCGCAGAGCCGATCACGCGCGCAGTCTGGCAGGCGGCATCGGCCCGACAGCTCGATCCGCAGTGCCTCACCGTGCCGGAATCACCTCATCGGAAGGATGACGGCACAGGGTGCGAGAGGGTGGCGACGCTCCGCAATGCGAGGAACCCGCGGTGCGAGGAGTGCCGACGGGGTCTGCCTACGGCGAGATCGCTGATGAGCTCGGCTCTCAGGCGAGGGAGAGCCCGGGCAAAGGCACCACAAGCTTGCGTGCGGACTCTGGAACCGGACTGGCGGAGGTGCGACAACCCGTGGCTCGAGTGACCGGTGCCAAGACCTCGTCTCTATGGCCTGTTTGTGGCCCACGATCCCCGCGGACCCCTCCCGAACGAGCGAAGCCCCGGCAGGATCATGGTCCTGACCAGGGCTTTCGTGGTGGAGCGGGTGACGGGAATCGAACCCGCACTGTCAGCTTGGGAACTGCAAGAACAACCTAGCATCAAGGGCTTGAGCTGGGCCGACTCGTGCACCGTGCGGCCTGGAGTGACCCCTGGGCGCCCCTGCTCTGGGCACGCTCTGGGCACGACGGCAGAGCGGGACCATGCTGAACCAGGGAGTGTCCCCCAGCCTCCTGGTCAAGGCCCGGGCTACTCCGGATCTCATCCTGGTGATGTTCCCATGGCTCTTCACTCGCTCGATCACGCGGGATCCACACGGTTGGGGACACGCGCATGGGCGGGTGTCCCCAACCGTGTGGATGTTTCTGCTGGTCAAGGTGATTCGGGGACACCGGGGACACCGGGGTGACAAACCGGAGGGGTGACGGACGCAGGTTCCACAAGAGAGAAGACGTAGCCAACGATCGCTGGGGAGATGACTCGGGTAACGGAGGCCGCCCGACATGCCCTGCTACTTGGCTACTGGTCGGAGCCGCCCGCCTGGTCGAAGCGTCAGGGCAGTCCGAGCGGCCGTGTCGCCGCCGTCGGTTGCAAGCGCTCAAAGCGGTCCGGACAGGGACCACTGCGATCCTCAGATCAAGTCACTATGGCGGCTACTTTCGGCCACTGATCGATTGCAGGCGGGTTGCTGGGAGCTGGTGGAGCCTGCCAAGCTGACCGACGGGTCCTTGGTCTCGGGGCCTTAGCCGGGATGCAGGAGCTCCACGGGGAGGTGCGTTCGGTGGCCCAGGGGGATTGGGTACAAGCAGCCGACCTGCGAGGGGAGCTCAAGCCGAAGGTCTTCGACGTCGTTGAGGAGCTAGCGGGCAAAGGATGGCGAATCCGACGATCCGGCCATAAGGCGACACTCTACTGCCCCTGCGGCGATCCGGATGGAAAGGTGCCCGTCCCCGGATCCCCAAAGAACCCGGACAACGCAGCTAAGTGGATACGCAGACGAGCCGCACACTGCCCCGACCGACACCCTGAGTGACCGAGGGATCACCTGTTGTCGGTTGACAACGATGGACACAGGGCCGATGGTAGTGACGAGTGGATCCGGGGACCGAGGGGGCTACGATGACTAGCTTCGAACTGATGTTCGAGGTGGAGTCTCCAAATGATGACCTTGTTGATCGTCTTTATGACTCGGAAGACGCCATCATCTCGTCTCATAGTGGTCTCACTCTCGTGACGATGACCTTTGAGGGCGTGAGCGCGATGAGCGCCGCGAAGTGTGCGGTCATACGCCTGGAAGAGTTGGGGTTTGTCGTCGCTCGGCTCTATGAGGACCTTGTCACGCGCACTGAAATCGCAGAGCGCGCCAGCGTGACTCCCCAGGCGGTAGGTTCCTGGATTAGGGGTGAGCGCCAGGCGACTCAGCACGGCGAGTTTCCAAAGCCGTTCTCTATTGCCGGTGGATCGCGCGGGCTATGGCTGTGGCGCGAGGTTAACGAATGGCTCAAGGGACTTGGTAAGGACGATGGAGTCGAGTACCCTTCGCGACTTGACTACCTGTACGTGAATGAGTGGATGGTAAGTCGGACCTGCCTGTCTAGGTACACCAAGGTGGGGCAAGTTCAAGTGTCGACCGCGAGGTCGGTCTCGATTCCTTTGTTTTCGGGTGGGAGTGTCACGCCTTCCAATTCCTTGGGTGAGTGGAAGTTGCACGTGGGGGTGGGAATGTGATGGCAGGGAAGCAGATCGAGAATGTCGACGATCTCATCAATTGCATGGATTTGGTCGGCCTCAGGTACTACAAGTTCTCGGGCTCCAGGCTGGAGCCACCAAACGTCGAGGCTACGCCAGGACAATACACGGCTGAGATAGCAGCGCTAGTTCGTTTCGATGAACGCCATATTGAAGTGCGCCTCGTGACCAGCGCCAAGAGCGCCGATGCAGAACTCGCCGTCGATATTGCAGGGACTTTTGAATCTGTGGAGCCACTAGAGATCCCTGAACCATTGCGAAGAGAATTTGTCGAGCAAGTTGGGTTCGTTCATCTCTATCCCTACGTTAAGCAGGCGCTCGCGGACGCGGCGACTCGACTTCAGGTTCCTGCACCGAATCTGGGCTTCCTTCCTCCCTCGGGGCTCAAACTTACTCCAGAAGATGAGTGACTTGTAGTATGAGTCCCCGCTCACAAGACAGTGGCTGTCGCGCTGGATGAAGTCCTCAGAGCTCACCAGGGCGAGAAGCGGAACGACAGCACCGACGATGGGGACGGCCGGAGGGCTCATTAGCGTGAAATGACGCCGTTCTGGGGCGCGACAAGACGGGTGTCTGGTCGTTGCCAGTGGAGCAGCTAGACCATCCGCCCCCTCACTCGGCCTCGCGTTGTGGGAGGCGGGAAGGTGCTAGACCTGTCAGCAGTGCTGGGGCGACGCTCAAGGGCCCGGCGGCGTGTCCCCAAGACGTCCCATCGGCGGGGGCAACAGTCATGCCGGGCCCGAAGACCAGTGATCCCCCTGCGGGATCACCACGAACGACACGCGTTATTCGCCCGCCCGGAGCCTCGGGTGTAGCTGGGGCATATGGCGACCGGATCCGTGGGGTTACCTCAAACGTGAAGCACTAGTTGGGTGCGGTCGGGCGCTCCGGCGTGTCTCGGGGTGAGGGTACAGCCACACCAAGACGGCTAATCACTCCAGAACCTGCTTGGCGTCGTCAGCAGAGCCGCCCAGCAACTTGAGCGCGAGAGCAACTCGGACCTTATCATTGACGCTCGCATCGCGGATACCCGTGAGCAGGGCAGACACCTCGTTGAATCGGCGCTCGTCAAGGAGTTGCTGGTGCATCTTGTCCGCCTGCTGAGCCAAGTGCTTCCTGGCTTTGTCGGACTTGACGGAAAATGCGGCACCTGCCGTTCCTACGAGCACTCCACTAAGTCCGGTGACTAGGGAGATGGACTGACTTGCTGACGTGTGACGATTCACCAAGGCCAATACTGCCGCCACTAAGATGATAGTTCCTCCAGCGGTCATGAAGGCAATACTGTACCTGAAAGTCGAATTTGCCTGTCGAAGGGCCTGCCCCAGGAAGTCTCCGATGAATCTATCACGATTCTTTAGTGACTCAAGAAATATGGCTTTCGATTCGACCAGGGATGCCTCTGCGGCTGTTTCGACATTGTAATTGACGACGGAATTTCCGTCGCCCGTAAACACTCCCCCGGCTATCCACCCGCTAACCGCAATGGATCCCCGGGCGTTCGCGTTGACCTTACCGGTCTCGACCGTGAATCGTGCGTCGGTCGCAGGCTGCCGCTCTTCACCTATTGATACCTCACTGGGGTGCTCCGCATGAACAGCGACATCGGCGCCAGTGGTCATTAGCTCCGAGATTCCGGTTGATTCGGCTTCGTGTTGCTCGCTCCCCTGGATTTCCGCCTCATCCATGTTGACCAGCTTTCGTAGTCGCGCCAGGAGGGTTCCTTGGGCCGAGCTGTGAGTCGATCGACCCTAGCCCATCGTACTGGTTCAAGGTCGCCGAGCGTGCTTGCTCGTGCACTTGGCGAATGACGCCCGCAAACGGGCATCGTGTTCAGCCTCGTAGAGGGACCGAGGCCCATGCGGTGCTGACGCGGCGGATGCCAGGGCAGTGCAGGGTGCAGGTGTGGGGCGGCTGAAGTTCGCTGGTCCACAGGGGTCCGGCGGATGGGGATCGCTCGAATCGCGCATCACTGGGCCTCGCTGGGAACGATCAAGCCTTGAGCGCTTTGCCGACGAACACGTCGGTGCTGTTCGTGCCGAATCCGGCTGGTTGGCTCGCGGCAAGGTTCAAGGAAGAGTGCTGTATTGCGCGGATCCTTTGTAGGGCCATCCTTCGCCCGGATTCACTCATGCTTCGCCAGGTAGCCGAACGGCTCGTCTGGGCTGCGTGTTGGCGGTAGAGCCACGTCACGCGAGCCTCATTCCACCCTTGACTCAGTTCCGAGAGCGCGGCGAAGAGGACGATGTCATCGTCAACAGGGGCACCAGCCCAGCCGCCCAGTGCGCGAACGGCGTCCGTGCGCATCATGAGGCCTGCGCAATGTACGGGCCAGTTCCCCCCATGGTCCTCTGCCCACCGGTTCGCGGCACCGGCTGGCACGACTCCGAAAGGAAGGTCGGAGTCCCATGACTTGCGACTTCCGTCCTCCATGAGGTCGTCGGCGGCTGCAACCGCCCAGCCGATGGGGTGCTGTTCGAATTTCTCGACCAATAGGGCCAAGGCTCCCGGGAGTAGGAGGTCGTCGTGGTCGAGAACCTGCACGAGATCCCCGGTGGCCCGCGATAAGGCCATATTGCGTGTAGCTCCGATCCCCAGCCGCAGACCGTTCGCTTCGTACTTGACCATAGGGTTGTGAACGAGCGCGGATCGGAGTATCGGGTCGTCCCCGTCCTCTTGAATGATCCATTCGAGGTCCCAGTCGGCAGGCAGGACCTGTGCTGACACGCTCTCAGCCGTCTCGGGAAGGTATGTGGCGCTGGGGCCGTAGGCGGCAGTGAGGATCGACAGGCGTGGCATCAGTCACGGCTCCAGGGGGAGAGAGGCTGCGAGAAGAGCATCTTCGTTCGGTCTGCGGGATAGCGGGCTTCCGATACCTCAACGACCCTTCCCTGTGTGTCGACAGCGATTCGTCGTCCGCAAAGCAGCGGCACCCCTTCGGGAAGTGCCCACTTCTGCACCTCGACGGTGGTCGGCATGGTTGCCGTCACTTCGTGATCCATTCTGGCGATCTCAATCCCCACTGTGTAGAGCTGATGTTGCGTGCCGCCGGGCCAGGGCTCCTTGGTTTCGTCAAGCAGATCAGGGTTTCCGGAGATCAGGTCAACAGGCATGTAGGAGATGCTCCATTGCTCACGTACGCCGGTCGTGCGGCACAACGTCTCGTATTCGCGGCGGAGGAGCTCGGCGCCCTGAGAGACGCCGAAGATTGCGGCCTGCTCGTCATCGGCGGCCACTCGCGCATATTCGGTACGGAACTGGAGGTCGGATAACGGAAGTCCGAGGTTGTCCTCAGCGGCGCCGTAGCTGCGACGCTCCTCCTCGGACAGGAGCACCCGGTCCTTCTCAAGTTGGTTGGTGTCCTGACGTAGCACCGATCGGCGGGGCGGAATGCGGACGATAGGGCGGTTCCCCTGCGTAGCTGTGGCAAGGCCCTGCTTCTTGAGCAGGTTGATCGCTGCGCGCCCCGAGCTGGGGGAACAGCCCCACTGCGCGGCGAGCTCGTGGGCCGACGGGAGACGGTCCCCTGCGCGGAGCTCGCCCCGCTCGATCCGGATGCGTAGGTCGTCGGCGATGCGTAGCTGGACGGGTGCTGTGACGACGGTGGTCTGCGGGTCCATGCGAACACCCTAGCAACTTCGTGGCGAAGTGCGAAGTGCTTGCGCGAGCGTGCCGTCTCCGCTAACTTCGTGGTTAGCACTTCGCAGCGAAGTTGACAGGGGAAGTCATCCCCTCGCCTAGCTGCTCGTGGTGGGCCTGTACGCGGGCCCGATTGGACCTTGAGAACTCAACAGAGACGACCTGTCACCCCCGGTCGGGGGTGGTCGGTCGTGGCGCGGCCACCGAGCCGCGCCGTGGCTGGCTTGAGCGCCGGCCACTTGCGCAGGACACCGGTCCTGCCTCTCGCCCGCGTCCCCTCGTGTGGACGTGGGCGGGGGAGTGGACCGGAGCCGGTCCACGCGTGGTGCGGCACCAGCGACGCAACCGCTGGTGCCGCGTGAGGCCACGCCCCACACCTTCCAAAGGAGCACGACCCCGATGTTCAGCTTGCCCGATCCGCTCGCCCAGGTCACCGGTCCCACGGCCGAGGACCTGCGAGCCATCGAAGCCGAAGAGCCCCTCATCACCGCGGGGCTGGACGTCCTGGACGCCGAGATCCGCCTGATCAGTACAAAGCACCCGAGCGACCTGGACTGGCGGCGCCTTCGCCGGGCCGAGGCCGCCTTGACCCGCGAGGCCACCGCGCACGTCACCCGCGCCGGCCGGTGCCACCCCGAGGCGGTGGCGGCATGAGGCCCCCGCACAAGAGCTGCACCAGGTCGGGGTGTTCCCGGGCCGGTGCCGAGGTCTGGGACGCCCTGTCGGCGTGCCCGTCCTGCCACACCCCTTACGCCGTTGTCCCGTCGCCATGGAAGGCCGTGACCGTCATGACCATTCGCAAGAGCGCCCCGGCTGTCCGCCGGGTCCTGAACCGGGTGCCTCGCCCGAAGGTCACCGCCGGGCGCGTGTGCCTGGCCGCCGGTGTCACGGGGTGGGTGGTGGACGGGGTGCACGTGGTCACCAGCCCGCTGTCCTGGTCGACGTTCGACCAGGGCGCGGTCCTGGTCGGGGCCGCGTGTGTCGCGTCCCTGGTCGCCACGATCCGGGCCGACCGCCGAGCGAACCGGGCGGTGCAGTCCCTGGTCGGGTGGGTCGCCTACCCCAGCCCCACCGAGGACGAGGACGACGCCCAGGAGGAGGAACTTCCGTTCGGTCGCTGGCCGGCCGCCAGCTTCCCGGACCGGACTGACCAGGCCGCCGTCCCGGGTGGGCGGGCGCGGTTCACGGTCATCCAGGGTGGTGCTGCCGCGTGAAGACTCCCACACAGACTGCGGGTGCCCGCGCTCACGCTGAGGCTGCCGCCGAGGCGATCCGGGCCCTGAACCACGCCACGATGTGGGCCGGTCCCGAGGGCTACCAGGAACCCGCGGACGTCGACGCCGTCATCGGCTCCCTGGCCATGCTCGCGGCGTGCCTGCCCCAAGCCCTTGCGCAGGCCGACCGGTGGCTGTGCGAGGCACTGGACGCTCACCGGGTGCGCCACGACCAGGGAGGCGACGTCGCCCACGGCGTGTTCAGCGCGTCGCTGTGTCTGGAGGATGCCGCCGGCGCTGCCGGGAACCTGTTCGGGTTTCTGCGAGAGGCCCGCGCGCACTCCTCGCACCTCGCCGGCCTCGACGGAGGTGAGGCCCGGTGAACGCACCCGCGCAGGACGCCCGTCGCGCCCAGCTGGACGCGACGGGCCCGGGGTCCGGGCGTCGGCGCCGGTGGCCCCTGCTGGTCATCGGCGCCTCGGCCGGAACCGCGGTGTGGTCCGGGTGGGTCGGCCTGGGCCAATTGGTGGGCTTCGGGATCTTCCACCCCCTGCCGGGGATCGCGGACTCCGTCACGATCAACACCGCGATCACGCTGCCGGTCGGGGTCGAGGCCTACGCCATGTACGCC
>CAZOWW010000131.1:0-15075 GCA_964583765.1 uncultured Kineosporiaceae bacterium | reverse complement strand
CTAGACAAGATCAACTCGAAAGATCTTCTTTACACCACTTCCAGGGACTTGACCCGATCGCGGCGGCAGCGACCGATACCGCTACCGATGCGCGCAACGACAGCGCCACTGACCTTCTCATCTTCACTCACCTTCACCGAGGGGTGCGGACTGCTCCGCTCGTGGAGTGAAGTCGTTCCGGGTCCCCCAAAGGTTGCTCCGAGCGCACAGGGATCTCAGGAGTCCTGCCGGACGGGCGGCCCACGGTGCTCACCCGGGTTGCCGTGGGCAACGCTTCGGGCGGGTAGGGACGTGTTCTCGTTGCGACGGCATCCGCCGGAGCGGTGGTCGGCAGCAGGCGAGGAGTTCTGGTGGGCGATGACTCGGAGGGCCGGGAGAGCTCGGAGGGCCGGTTCGCCGTGGCCTTCCCCAGCGGCGTTCGCCGGGTACGCAACGCCACGGCCGCGCAGGTCACGGACCGGTTCCTGGACGTCGTCGTGATCCTTGAGGCCCACCACGGGGAGCTGGTGGTGCGGATGCCGGGATGGGAGGCGGTGTTCCTGGGGGCGGGGGAGGAGAAAGCGGTCTACTGCCTGCGTGATCCTCAGGACCGGGTGGTCGCCGTGGAACTGATCGACGAGCGGGGGTACCTCGGCGGCCGGCTCGTGGACGGGCGCTACCACGCCGAACTGCGGGTTCCCGGGGTCATCCTGGACGCCGACGAGGAGCTGGCGGGGCCCTTCGCGTTGCGGTGCACCGGGCTGGTCAAGGTGCGGGAGTTCGTCCACGGGTACGAGTGGTCCCGGTTCTGCTTCGACCCGCGGCGGCCCTCGGTCCTCGACCGCGTGCTCACGGCCTGGCTGCGGTTGCGGCTCGGCACGGCGATGGACGGTTACCGGGCGCGGTACGACGACGTGCACGAGCGCAATGTGCTGTTCGAGCTCCGTCCGGCGCGGGCGCACGGCGTCCTCGTGCTCGTCCGGGATCTCTCGGGCCGGTGGCGCTGGGCGCGCGTCGGACTGCGACCCCTCGACCTGCGGTAGCCGGGCGAAAAGGAGAGATCATGTTGATGACCGGTCACCGGATGCTCGCGGTCGCGGACGAGCACCGGTTCGCCGTGCCCGCGTTCAACATCAGTGACTGGGCGATGTGCCAGGGCATCGTCGCCATCAGCGAGCGACTGGCGGCGCCGATCATCCACACCGATCCGGACGGCGCGGCGCAGTTCGTCGAGCGCACCGGTGTGGACAACCTGGCGATCGCGATCGGCACCTGCCACGGCATCTACCCCGCGTGGCGGAAACCCGAGCTCAGGTTGGACCTCCTCGCGGACATCAAGGCCAAGGTCGCGGTGCCGTTGGTCCTGCACGGGGGTTAGGCCAACCCCGATGAGGAGATCGCCCGGTCCGTGGCCCTGGGCATCACGAAGATCAATATTTCGAGTGACCTCAAGGTCGCCTACCACGCGCACCTGCGCGAGGTCCTGCGGGACGCCGGGCTGCGCGAGCCGAACGTGATCCAGCCACCTTGCATCGCGGCGATGCAGGAGACCGCCGCGCACAAGATCCGGCTGTTCGGCGCCGACGGCAGGGCCGCCCTCTACTGACCGCCGGGGGAGCCCTTCTCCAGGGGGATGAGGGCGATCCCGTGGGGGCGGTAGAGGGCGGGCAGTGCGGTGACCACGGGCAGTCCGTGCGGCCATTCGGCGCTCGGGCGGGCGGCGTCGATCGCCTGGCAGGCCTGCCAGTCCGCGCCGTCGGCGATCAGGTGCCCGACGCTGCCTGCGGCGGTGAAGCCGAGCTCGATGACTTCCATGGCCGGCAGGGCACCGATGTGGTCGGCCAGGGCCGGCCGTTGGGCGACTGCGGCGGCCAGGCACAGGGCCGGCGTGTACACGTGACGGCCGACCTGCCCGTGGGCGGCCACGACCAGCTGAGAGGCCAGTTGGCTGCCGGAACCCAGTGCGAGCAGGGCGGTGTGGTCGAAAACGACGCCTGCGCCGTTCACCCGGCCAACCGCTTGCGCTCATGCCGCTGGTCGGCCTCCAGTTCCTGCCAGAACTGCTCCCCGGCGGTGATGTCGGCAGTGCTGAACTCGGGCCGCAGGTGCTCAGTGACGTAGGCCGCGACGGCGGCCTGCCGGGCTGCCAGTTCCTCACGAGTGAGAGTCGCCTCGGCCAGCGCGGTCACGAGGTCGCGGATGGTGCACCCTCGCTGAGCGGCCAGGACCGCCAGGCGGTCCCGTACGGTGCTGTCCACCTTGATGGTCGTGTCAGCCACGGGGGGAGTATACCGATGGAATACTTCCCTTCGGTGTCGTCCGGGAAGGAAATGGGCAAGGGCGGGGCGCCGGACGGTGGTACGCGGCGTCCGCGGTCGGGCGGCACGCCGCGTCAGGTGTCCTCGCCCACGGACCCTCCGCGGGACGGCGGGTCCACCGGTGGCGGCAGCCGGGCCAGGTCGGCCAGCAGGTCCCAGGTGCCGGGGACGTCGAGCGAACGTCCGGCGTAGGCGAGCGCCAGGTTGTCGTCTCCGAGGTAGTGGTCGTGCTTCTCACGGGTCTGCACGCGCACCGTGCGGGCGAGGTCCACGGGGTCGGGAGGTGGAGTCCGGGCCAGGTCCGCAAGTACCTCCCAGAGGTCGACCGCCCTGAGGTCGTGCACGGTCAGGCACAGGCCGTCCTGTCCGACCGTCCACCCGTGGCTCGCCAGGACGACCAGGAGCGTGTTCATGATCCGGTCGCCGCGCCAGGGGAAGAGCAGTGCCTCGCCGCGCCAGTCGAAGAGCTGTTGCGTGGCATGGCCGTGCCGGTGGAACTGCTTCCGTCCCTCGGCCAGCAGTTGCCGGGCGACGGGGTCGAGGTACCGGGGCACCTCCGCGGACAGATAGAGATCGCGCATCAGCATGCGGACCTCGTCCGCGGTCTCGCCGCCGTTGCCGGCGAAGGAGGGCGGCTGGCCGCTGTCCGAGGGTGTCAGGTAGATCACGCGGCGTTCCGGGTCGATGTTCACGACCCGCCACCGCCGTCCGCCGAAGATGAGCAGCGTCCCCGGCAGCAACGGCCGCTGGACGGGCAGGGTGCCGATGGAGCGACCACCGGCGACGAGCCGATGGTCGGTGGAGGTGCGAAAGGCCGCGTAGAAGCTGTGGTGGTTGACGAGCCGGTCCCCGCGCCCGCCGGGCAGCAGCACGCCGTCCGCGTCCTGCCGGAGCAGGTCGTGCCGTCCGAGGTCCCGCAGGAGCTGGGCGAACACGGATCGGTTCACGCTGGTGAACGGTCCGTTCCTGCACAGGTCGCGGTGGAGCCGATCGGCCCGTTCGCCCCCGCGCTCGGCCGTCACCGAGAGGATCTGCTGGATCAGCGTGGACAGCTGGGCGCCTGCCGCGTGCGGGGGTTCGTACCAGCCGGCGAGAAGCAGCTCGACCATGGCGACGGTCTGGAAGAGCTCGCCGCGCAACGCGTCCGGGGGCGGCGACGTCTCGCAGGTCCGGCTCTCCCAGACGTACACGCGCAGGACGGCGGGACGGCCGGGACGACGTCCGGAGCGGCCCAGGCGCTGCCGCAGACCGGTCACCGTGAGCGGGGCGCCGAGCTGGGCAATCGCATCGACGCTGCCCACGTCGATGCCCAGCTCCAGGGTGGAGGTGCACACTGCCGTGACCTGGCGGTCCGGATCACGCAGCCTCGCCTCGACGTCCTCGCGGAGCTCCCGGGCAAGGCTGCCGTGGTGGGCCAGGAACTCGGTGCGGTTCCCGGCCGCCGCAGCCCGCTGCGCCAGCAGATCGGCGTACTCCTCGACTGCGGCCCGGGAGTTGGCGAACACGAGGTTGTCTCCGCCGTGCACCGTGGCGAAGACATCATCGGCGATCCGGTCGGCGTGCGTCGGTGCCGGCGGATCCGCCATGAGGTACCCCCGCACCTGGAGACGCACATCGCCGCCGGCGTCCGAATCGGCAGCGACGACCTCGACCTCCCGGCCCGCGCCGGGACGGAGGAACTCGGCCGCGGCTGACAGATCGCCGAGAGTGGCGGACAGGGCGATCCGGGGCACTCGGCGCCTGATCCGCAGCTCGATCCGGTGCACGAGCGACTGGAGCTGCGCCCCGCGGGCCGTCCCTATGAAGGAGTGCAACTCGTCGATCACGACGTAGCGCAGGTCCCCGAACAACCGCCCGATCTCGGTGCCCTGCCGTACGAACAGGGCCTCCAGCGACTCGGGGGTGATGAGCAGGAAGCCGCTGGGCGCGCGCAGCACGAGGGCCTTGCGGCTGCCGGGGACGTCGCCGTGCCAGCGGTGTACCGGAAGCCCCACCCGGTCGCAGAGGTCGGAGAGCCGCTGATACTGATCGTTGATCAAGGCCTTCAGGGGGCTGACGACGACCGTCTGGACCCCGAGTGGACGGCGCCCGGCGTCCAGCTCACGCCGCAGGACCGAGCAGATGGGCAGCCAGGCGGCCTCGCTCTTGCCGCTCGCCGTGCTCGCGGAGAGGACCAGATCGCGCTCGCCGGCGAGCACTCCCGGCGCGGCGAGTTCCTGGATGTCCCGTAGGTGTTCCCAGCCGGAGTCGTAGATCCAGCGCTGCACCTCGGGGTGGAAGCGGTGGAAGGCAGCGGAGGCGGATCCGTCGCTCGGCTCGAACCCGGAGCCGGGCTCAGAGCCGGAACCGGGCCAGCTCGTCGTCATCCGGGTCGTCCGTCTCGCGTCCGCCGGTGGGGGTTCCGCGGTCGTGCCCGTGGGCGTTCGTCGGCGCGAGGTCCGTCGGGTGCGCCGGGTCCGTCGGGTGCGCCGGGTCCGCCGGGTCGCTCGGGTCCGTCCGGTCGGTCAGGTCAACCCGGGTGAGCAGGTCGCGCCACTCCAGGTGCGGATGCTGGTCGAGCATCGCCAGGAGGTCGAGGAAACCCTTCACGGTCTGTCGCGGAGTGCGGAAACAGGCGTCCCCGATCCGTGCCGCGCAGTGCCGTAGGTAGGCGGTCAAGGCCTCGTCCGGCACGAGGTAGGCGGTCGGATCGCCGCCGGCGTAGACGTGCCGGAGCTTGGTCAGCAGCACGTAGAGGTCCTCGGGAGAGAGGTTCTCCAGGCGCAGCACCGGTCCCGACCGGTCTGCCAGCCCCTGACGGGCGAAGGTGTTCTCCGCCAGGCGGGACGCCAACGCGGGGTAGGAGAACAGACCGCGACGCGTGTCCAGCAGCACCTCAGGGGTACCGGCCAGCAGGAAGCCGAGATACGGGGCCGACCCCTGGAGACTCTCGTTGATCATGGTGAGGATCTGCTCGTAGTTGGCCGAGCGGGCCTGGGCACTGGGCAGCCGGTAGAGGTTGACCAGCTCGTCGAGGCAGACGAGGAGGCCGTCGAAGCCTGCGAGCCGCACGAAGACCGACATGATCTTCAGATGCTCGTGGATGTTCCCGTCTCCGATGATGGTCCGCACCCCCAATGCGCGGCGGGCGTCCGCCCGGGAGTCGAACTCCGCGCGCAGCCAACGGATCGCATCGGTCCGGAGCTGCTCGTCATCGTGCTCGTGCCCGTGCCAGTACCGGGCGAGCACGTGGGCGACGTCGTATCCGCCGACCGAGGCCGTGAGCTCGTCCAGTTGCGCGTGAATCACGGACTCCGGATCGGTGTTCTCGACCCGCGCCCGGGCCAGCGCCTGCATGACGAACCGTTCCACGACGCTGGGCAGCGCACCGCCGTCCGGCCGGGCGCGGGTGGACAGGTTGCTCGCGAGCGCGGTGTAGAGGGCACGTGCCTGCCCGGAGGTGGCATGCAGTCGTCGCCCGGGGCTGAGATCCGCATGCACGGTGACCAGGCGCTTCTCCAGCGCGATGGCGCGGGTGAGGCGGAGGAAGAACGTCTTGCCGGAACCGTATGCGCCGACCACGAACCGGACACTCGATCCTCCGTCGCTGATCCGGGTGAGGTCGGCCACGATCGCCTCGATCTCGGCCGCTCGCCCGACCTGCACGTGCTGGAGACCGAGGTTCGGAACGACGCCGGCACGCAGCGCTGCGATCACCGCGTCCCGTTCCCGGGGCCGGATCCGGTTCGCCGGGAACGGGACGGCCGCGGTCATGTCAGCAGCTCCGCGGCAATCTCGGCGTCGACGCGGAGCAGATCGCCGTCCAGGTCGAGCACCGGTTCCCCGGTGAGGCGGATCGCCTCGTCGTTGAGAAGGTCCAGGGCGGCCGCGGGAAGCAGGTCGTGCCGGGCCGCCTCGGCGCGGAACCTGGCCGTCGTCCAGGTCCCGCCGGTGGCGTCGTCCGCGAGGATCGTGGTGAGCAGGGCGAGCGGTGCCGCTTCGAGGTCCTGCCCGTCCGGGGGCGAACCTGGTGGATCGCCGTCCGGGCCGGGCGCTCCGCTGTCGTGGCGGCCGGGTCTCGCGTCGTCCGGGCACGGCGTCCCGTGTTCCGGTCGCCGGCTCGCCGGGCCTGCGGCCGGGGCCCCGCCGACATCGTCGGTACCGTCGCAGAAGATCTGGGCCAGCAGCGCCTCGACCGCCGCGGTCTCCGCCATCCGGTGCGCGACGACCGCCGTCCGCAGCCGGAACTCGGACGAGGCGGTGGGCCTGGTGGTCGGTGCGTCGGGCGCGGCCGCCTCCTGCGGGCGGCGGGCGGGGTTCTCCGCGTAGCCGGCAGGTCGTCCGGGGGAGGTTGGGACGACCCACGGGAGGGTGTGACCTGACCGTGCGGCGCGGCGGCTCCGGACGACGACCGGCTCCGCATCCGGACGGACGGCCGTGGGGGACGAGGATTCGGTCAGCATGGTGTGGAGACGTCGGTGCAGCTCGTCGAGGTGCAGCCCGAGCAGCCGAAAGCCCTCGGCGAGGGCGGCGACCTCTCGATGGCCGCAGGCCCCGACATCGGTGGCCAGGCGCACCAGGAAATCCCCTCCCCGGTCCCGGGCATCGGCGTCGAGCCGGAGGGCCGCCCGCTGCACGGTGCGGGCGTCGGGCGGCGAGACCAGGAGCCAGTGGAGCCGGGCGGTCAGCCGGTCTCGCTCGCGGACGGACAGATCGAGGTACACGGCCAGATCGGTGACCGCCCGGTTGACGACGTCGTCACGTCGCTCCGCCGTCACGGCAACCGCTCCCGCCTGCGCCGTCCCGGGGTTGTCGGCGGCGGAGAGAACGGTCACAGCCGCGACGGCGACCAGATGTGCCGCGACCGTGAACCGGGGTGAGACGGCTTGTGCCGGAGTCGCCGTGCCGGCTGACGGGGTGGCCGCCGCGGGGTCGAGCCGGAAGATCACCGCCGGTCCCGGGTGCAGCGGCGATCCGCCGAACCGGACATCGGGCTCCACCCCGACTCCGATCCGGTCGAGGACCTCGGCGAAGGCCGTCGCCTCCTCGTGGGACATGCGTCCCGACCGGTCTGCGCTCGACCAATGGGTGGCGAGTTCGGCCGCCTCGACGACGACGTGGTTCCGTGCGGCGAGGTGGCGCGTGGCCCAGTCGAGGAGCGGCCGGAGCGGTCCCGGGGCGGCGCGGAGCAGATCCGTCGGGAGCAGCCGGGTGGAGGCCAGGCTCTCCCGGCCCTCGGGCGTCCGTCCCAGCCAGCGGCTGTACGGCGTCAGGGCGGCGGTGACCTCGTCGGTGAGCGCGGCGAGCACGCGGATCGCCTGGGGAGCCGCCAGGACATCCGGCAGATCGGGCCGCTCGACCACCACGGAATCCATCCCGGGGTTCGCCGGGCGGTACCCGAGCCGGATCGGCGGCGCGCCGCTCGCCTCCGGCACGACTCCCTGCGGCCAGGCCGCCTGCAGGCGCAGGTGGAACAGACGGGTGAACTCCTCCGGGCAACGGAGCTGCGGCGTGCTCGGCACGAGCAGCGGGTGGTGGCGGGCCCAGGCGTGCACCCAGTCCGCAGGCACCGCGCGGCCCGCGTTCGCACACTGGGCCAGCAGGATCCTCAGCCGTTGCGGCACCTCGGAGGACGCGTGCCCCGCCTTCGCGCCGGTGGTCACGGGAGCATCCGGCCACGGGGCACCCGGTGGCCGGACCGGTGGCGCCGCGAGCAACTCGAGGGCCTCCCGGAAGGCCGCGGTATGACGGGCGAACGACGGATACTCCCCACCGAACAGGTCCGCGAGGCGCGCCACCTCCACCGCGAACTGTGCCGGCTCGGCCCCGACGGCGCACGGATCCTCGCGGTGATCGACGAGGATCCGCCGCTCCAGTCCGGAGCAGAACAGCACGGGCAACCCGATCGGCACGTCCGCCCGTCGCCGTCCGCCCGCCAGCCAGTCCAGGTAGAGCGCCCGGTGGGCGGCCGACAGCAGGTGATAACTGGGGGCGGGGCCCGGATCCGTGGACGGGTGGGTCCCCACCGGATCGACGGGCAGACGCGGATTGATCTGGGCGGGTTCCACTGCGCCGCGGACGGCGGGCAGACCGTGCCCGAGGTAGAACATGCCCGCAGTGATGCGCCGTCCCGCGATGACCACCGGCTCACCGACCGGGGTCCAGGCGGAGAATCCACGCACCGTCGGACTCTAGCGTTTCGGCCCTGACCACGCCGCACGTCCTGGGCCACCGCTCGGCGGCCTGCTTCGGTCCCCGCCTGCGGCCTCCGGTCTCAGTTCCCGCCGGCGGTCATCCTGCCCGGCCTTCGCCCGGGGGCATCCTGCCCGGCCTTCGCCCGGGGGCATCCTGCCCGGCCTTCGCCCGGGGGCATCCTGCCCGGCCCCCACCTGCGAGCATGATGTCCGGGGACGTCGGTGGGGTCCGCTACGGTCGTGCCCAACGGATGAGCGACCGAGTCGAACGAGGCGGGTCCGGCACAGGAGGATCTGACGTGGCAGACATGGACGGTGTGACCGTGGTCGACGACCCCTCCCCGGTGGACGGCCTCACGGTGATGGACGACGTCACGGTGGTGTTCGAGGAGCCGCAGGGTGCGGCGGATGCCGCCGGTTTCGAGGCGAGCTTCGCGGCGGCCCAGCAGGCGGCCGACGCGGCGGCCAAGGCGGCCGCAGCCGTCTCCCGCGACGTGCGGAACGCGGCAGCCAAGGCTCGTACCGGTCAGGTGCGTGACCTACGCAGGGCGATCGCCTCGGCGCAGGCGTCGCTGGCCGCGTTGAGCGAACGGGTCGGCACGCTGTCCGCGTCGTTCGACCTCGACGAGCAGGCCCTCATGGCCAAGGGTGCGTACACCGCGGAACTGTTGGCCGCGGCGCAGGCCCGTGGCTTGGCCGTCTTCGAGGAGGAGGACCGGCTGCTCTGCTATCCCTCCCTGCTGCGCATTCTGCCCGGGGACGCCGCGGTCGAGATCGACCGGGTCCGCGAACGCCGGATCCGTCCCTCGGTGCTGGTCGAGGCGCTCGCGGCGACCCAGGAAAGTGCGCCCCGGTTCAAGGCCGACGCCTTCCTCGACAGTCTCCGCGCCGGGTACGAGCTGGTGGTGGCCGGCGAGCAGAAGAGGCCGGACGCCGTGGTCCGGCTGGTCGACATCTGGTCCGTGCTCACCCTGTTGCCGGGGCAGCGTGGTCAGTACTCCAAGCAGGAGTTCGCCCGCGATCTCTACCTGCTCGACCAGTCCGGCGTCACGCGGACCGCGCGCAACCCTCGTCAGGTCAGGTGGTGCGCCAGTACCGGGACCAAGGGCTCCGGGCTGTTGGTCACGGTGGCCCGCAGTGGCCAACGTCAGTACTACTGGGGGATCGCTTTCACCCTGGGCGACGAGGAGGGCTGACCCCATGGTCGACGAGTCGGCGACGGCGACCCTCGGTGCACGGGACTACCTCGCCTTCCTGGAGCGGGAGTACCTCGACTCCTACGTGGGGCGCGGCGGCGCCGCCGTGAAGCTCCTGGCAGTCGCCGATGAGGGCACCGCGGAGGTGCTGGCCAGGGGGCTGTCCGCGCTCGGCGACGGGTTCGCCCATGTGTCGGTGGATTCCGTCACCACCCGGATCCACCTGATCGACCAGGCGTTCGCCGAGACCGCGCGTCAGGTGGACTGGCTCGCCCTGGCCGGGGCCGTGCTCGCCCGCGCCTATGCGGAGATCGGGTTCCCACCGGCCGGGCCGGAGCACCTGACCGTTTCGGCCGTCGCCGCCCACCACGCGGTCGACCCGGCCGAGCTCGGTCGGAGCCTGCGGCGTGAGCTGGAACGGCGGGTGCTGCGGGACGCCGGCCTGAGCCACGAGTTCCGCACGGCGATGTTCCGGCTCTGTCAGTACCGGACGGGGCGCGGCGACGTCACCCGGCCGGAGTGCGAGTCGGTGATCGGATGGCTGCGGCTGGAACGCGTCCCGATCGGCGAGCTCCGCAAGCTGTCCCTGACCGCGAAGGTGGGGCGGCACAATGCCCGGGCCATGCTCCTGTCGCTGAGTCGCTGGCTGCGACTCGCCGGGTACGCCGGACTCGTGCTGCACCTGGATCTCACCCGGCTGGCGGTGGCGCGCCGTCCCCCGGCCGGGCTGCGGGACGGTCACTACTACTCCAAGGCCGCCGTGCTGGATGCCTACGAGCTGGTTCGACAACTCGTCGACGCGACGGACGAGTTCGAGGGTCTGTTGGTGGCGGTCACCCTGCCGTGGGAGCTGATTCACGACGAGGTCCGCGGCCTGCCCGCGTACTCCGCGTTGCGGCTACGGGTGATCGATGAGGTCCGGGACCGGTACCGGGTCAACCCGTACGCGGCGTTGGTCCGGGTGAGCGAGGACACGGAGTGGCCCGCATGACTCTGGCCGGCACATCCTTCGGTTTCCCGACCGTCGACGCCGCGATGGATCCCGTGGTCGCCGCACGGCGCGCCATCGAGGCCCTGCGTTCCGGCGTCCCCAGCCGCGACGCGGTCGCGGCGACCGGCAGCGGACAGGTCGCTCTCGAGGACCGCTTCGCTCTGCTCACCGAGGCGGCCGCGGCCGGTCGACCGGGGGGCCTGTTGATCGGCGGCGGGTTCGGCAGCGGCAAGAGCCACCTGCTCGAGCACCTGGGGCGGCTCGCCCTGGACGCCGGCTTCGCCGTGAGCCGGGTCGTGATCAGCAAGGAGACCCCGCTCTTCGACCCCGCCAAGGTGTTCGCGGCGGCGGTCGAATCGGCGGTCGTCGCCGACCGCCCGCGACCGGCCCTGGTCGAGGCTGCTGCCGCCCTCGACGTCGACGGGCGCCCCTTCGCCGAGTTGCTGCGCTGGGCGGCCACTCCCGGCGCCGAGCTCAACGAGCGTTTCGCCGCGACCCTGGTCCAGTTCGCCAGGGCCCGCCAGACCGATGCCGCCTGGGCGAACACCCTCGTCCGGTTCTGGTCCGGTGACCCGATCAACGCGGCCGAGCTGCGGCGGGCGATGAAGCAGTCCGGGGAGGTCCGTCCCGTCCTGTCCCCGGTGTCGGTGAAGGAACTGGCGCTGCAGCGGTGGCGGTTCGCGCCCCGCCTCCTGGCCGCCGCGGGCTCCCGCGGGTGGGTGATCCTCTTCGACGAGGCGGAGCTCATCGGGCGGTACTCGCTCCTGCAACGTGCGCGTGCCTACGCCGAACTGGCGCAGTGGGTGCGGGGGGAGCGTGGCGGCCCCGGCGCACCGCTGGCCGCCGTCCTCGCGATGACCGACGACTACGAGGCGGCAGTCATCAGTGGTCGTCGGGACGGCGACATCATCCCGGAGCGACTCGAGGCCAAGGGCACCCCCGAGGCCTCGAGGACGGCCACCGCGGCTGCCCTCGGCATGCGTCTCATCGAACGTGAGATGCATCTGCTCACCCCGCCGGACGCCGAGGAACTTCGGGCGGCCTACGACCGGCTGCGAGCCCTGCACGGCCAGGTGTTCGGCTGGAACCCACCGGACGTGGTCGGTCTTGAGCGCCTGGGAGCAACCCGCATGCGCCAGTACGTCCGGGCGTGGATCAATGAGTGGGACCTGCGACGCCTCGACGAGCGGTACCGTCCGGTCACGGAGATCGCCGACGTCCCGTCGGACTACCGGGAGGAGCGCCTCCTGGAGCACGCCGAGGGAGAGGACTCCGCCGGCCGCGAGGAGCGGTCACATCAGGTTGACGAACCCACCTGGTGACCGGACCACCCGGCAGGACGGTCGCGCGGCGTCCCTGCCGCGAACCGGTCCCGGCAGTGAGCAGACCCGGGGACGGCGCAGTCACGGGTGAACGGTCGTCCGACCGCACCTGACCTGGACGCCGGACACCCACCTCGTGCCGAACGCACGTGAGTCGTGGTCCCGGGGCGGTTGCGACAGACTGACGGCCGTGGAGACGGACGAGCTCACCATCGTGGTCGTGGTGGCGGTCGGAGCCACGCCCCTGGAACGTGACGGTGTCCTGCGGCGCCTGGAAGACGTCGTCGGCGCGGCCGTCCAGGCCCATGCACCCGGTGGCTACATCACCCACGCCACCATCGATCCGGGCGAGGTCCGCCTCGTCATCGACGCCCCGGCCCTGGCCACGCCCCCGGTCCTGAGCCTTGTCGGCGACGCGATCAACGCCCTGATGGCCGACCCCGATCTGCTGGGGTGGGGCCCCTTCTCCGTCAAGGTCACCGATGAGGCATCGGACGAAGCAGACGCCGACGGGGCGGACGGCGGAGCGGAAGTGGTCCACCGCTCGCCGCTCGATCCCCGCTATCCCGTCGATCCTGAACTCTCCCGGCGCCGGCTGCTCGACGATGCCGATCATGTCCTCGGTGGCCTGGACCTGCAGTGGCTCACCGTTCGGGACGTCGATGACGCGGACCCTGACGAACGCGAGGCGGCACTCACGGAAGCCCGGTACGTCGCGGGGGCCCTGTACCACGCGGCCGTCACCACCGTGGATCACCTGTTCGGCGACCTTGCCGAGCTCACCGGCACGGGGGACCCGGGGGCCACGGTGAGGTCCGCGAAGGGCGCGGCGTTCTTCGTCCTGGAAGACCTACCGGCGCGCTACGCCCACCGCTACGACGCCCTGTTCGTCCAACAGCTCATCGTCGCCGCTGTCACGGTCACCGCTCGCCTCACCGAAGGCTGGCGGCCCCTTGCCTGCGTCGCCGAGGAACTCGCGCTCAGGCTCCTGCTCGACCAGGCAGAGGTCCGGCTGGAGGCGGCCGACCTCGACCTCCCGGGCTGGCGCGGCATCGTCGAGGACTGTCTCTTCGAGGACACCGACCACGAGCTCCTCTTCGACCCCGGCCTGGACGGCATCGAGGACGACGAGGAATCCCTCGCCCGCACCGGCACCACACCCCTGGCCTTCACCAGGTGGTTCACCCCGTTCAACGCCGGCCGACCGGTCCCGCCCTACCTGCTGGACTCGGCTGGCCTTGACTCTTCCGGCGCTGCGCAGCCCGCAGCGGAGTAGACGCACGACCATCTGGACTCGTTCAGAGGCGGTGAGCCCGCCGGGACCCGGCCGGACCGGTCGTACGGGGCCAGTCGTCCGGGGAGGATCGCATGGACCGTGAGACACCGAGCAGGGACGCTGCCCCGTGAGACACCAGGCCCGGTGCCGGATGTGGAGGTCGACCGGACCGCCCAGTTCATGATCCCACCCGCCAGGAGGCAACTCTCGGGCGGCCTGTCGCCACCCGCCGACGGTGTGCGGGAGACTTCGGCCGTGGATGCCGACCTGCCTGTCACCCCTGCGGTGACGATTCCCGCCGGGGAGTTGAGCTGGCGGTTCTCCCGCGCCGGCGGTCCCGGCGGGCAGGGGGTGAACACTGCCGACTCACGGGTTGAGTTGAGCTGGGACGTGGGGGCGTCGCAGTCGCTGCCCGAGGAGCTGCGGGAGCGGGCGCTCGGTCGTCTTGCCGGGCGACTGGTGGACGGAGTGTTGACCGTGGTCGCGTCCGAGCACCGGGCACAACTACGCAATCGTGAGGCAGCCCGCGGGCGGCTGGCGGTGTTGATCCGCGAGGCCATCGCGCCGCCCGCGCCACCACGGCGACCGACCCGGCCGAGTCGGCGACAACGGCAACGGCGGCTGGACGACAAGCGGCACCGAGGGCAGGTCAAACGCCTTCGGCGGCCCGAGGACTGACGCCACCGCAGGATGGAGCGAGCCCCGTTCTACCCTGGGTGCCGCGACCACCGTGCGATCTGTCGTTGTCCTCACAACTCCGGATCCTCGTGTGGTGGTTGTCCTACGTCCCGAACCGGTACACGTCGGACAGATCACAAAGTGTCGCTGGAGTACTAGGCTCGTTATGGTGCCGGTAGATCGGTGCGCGATCAACCTGCGGGGACTCCGCTCCGCAGCGGTCGAGCCGTCGCATCATCGAGAGAGGCGGATATGGCATGAGCTTGTCCGGGGACGTGCCTGGCCCCATCGATTCGGCCGAGCGATACGGAATTGTGGCGTTGGCGGCGTCGGCTGGTGGTATCACCGCGCTGAGCCGGGTTCTCGGTGAGTTACCGGTCGGATTCGCAGTTCCGGTACTGGTGGTGCAGCATCTGGATCGCAGGCATGAGACGGTCATCGCCGCCGTGTTGGGCCGCAGGACGAAACTCCCGGTGAAGCTGGCGGAATCCGAAGAGCGCGTGCAGTCCGGGATCGTCTATATCGCACCACCCAACCACCACCTGCTGATCACTGCGGACGGTGTGCTTACCCTGACCAGCAGCGAGTTGGTCCACTTCGTGCGGCCGTCCGCGGATCTGTTGTTCGAGTCGGTTGCTGGCGCGTACGGAGCGCGGGCTCTCGCGTGCGTGCTGACCGGTACCGGTCGTGACGGTGCGATGGGTGTTAGCGCGGTGAAGTCGCGGGGCGGCACAGTGATTGTGCAGGATCCGGCTTCGGCGGAGTTCTCGGGTATGCCAGAGTCTGCCGTCGCGAGCGCGCCGGTCGATTTTGTACTGCCGCTCGATGAGATTGGGACCGTTATTCGCGATCTGGTTGAAGTGGGGGCGCCGTGACGGCCGGGGACGTTCCTGCAGGAATCGACCACGAACTCGAAGAGCTGTTGGTTTTCATCCGTGACGCGCGTGGATTCGACTTCACAGGCTACAAACGCTCGACCCTGGGTCGGCGTATCCGCAAGCGGATGAACGATACCGCCATCGTCGACTACGCCGGCTATCGGGATCTACTGGAGACCGACGCGCAGGAGTTCCAGGCGTTGTTCAATACGATCCTGATCAACGTCACCAGTTTCTTCCGGGACACCGACTGCTGGACCTACC
>CAZOWW010000130.1:0-15317 GCA_964583765.1 uncultured Kineosporiaceae bacterium | reverse complement strand
GGACCTCCGCGACGGAATCGGACCGGACGGCTCTGGCCGACCGACCGAGAAGGTCGTCGAAGCGATTGGACCGATCCAATCGGCGGTGAACATAGGCTCCCCGCTGGGGGCTGTCAAGCAATCCGGTTCGGTCGCGGGGCGCCCGGCAGCAACAGCGTGGAGGGCCGTGCGCGGGAACGCCGGTAGGCTGGCCCCGCGGACGAGCCGGACAGGCGGCCGCGTCGGGAGGTCCGCCTCCCGCCGAGGAAAGTCCGGACTCCACAGAGCAGGGTGGTGGGTAACACCCACCCGGGGTGACCCGCGGGACAGTGCAACAGAAAGCAGACCGCCCGGACCGGCGGCTTCGGCCGCCGATCCGAGTAAGGGTGAAACGGTGGTGTAAGAGACCACCAGCGTGCCGGGTGACCGGCACGGCTCGGTAAACCCCACCCGGAGCAAGACCAGACAGGAAGCGTTCGAGGGCTGCTCGCCCGAGCTTCCGGGTAGGTCGCTGGAGGGCGTCGGCAACGGCGTCCCGAGATGGATGGCCGCCACCCGGTGCGTGCACCGGGTACAGGATCCGGCTTACCGGCCGGCTCGTCCGCACCCATGCGCGTTCCTTGCCGGTACCGTCGCGCCGGCGGGGTGTCGGCGCCTGTCCGAAGAGCGCCGTTGGGGATGTCGTGAGGGATTCGTCACGCGCGGGTGCGTTCCGTGACGAACGTCCGCACACGGCAACTCGCCGGGGGCGGAGGATGGGGCCCGTCCGGTTCCGTGACCGGGCCGTCCGGACCGGTCGTGGCGATTGCGCCAGGTGGGTGCCTGCGGTGTGACTCGCTTGCGGGCCGGTGTCGCTGTCTGTTGCCGTGGAAGCAGCAAGGTTCCATCGATCAGGTGTGGGAGGACAGCGATGTCGACGGCCGAGCGTCGGATGGCTGCGCGTGCCAACCAGCGGGCGGCGGCGTTCATTCGCTTCCAGATGCTCGGCGACCACGAGGCCATGCACTACGTGTTGACCGACGCGGGGGAGGACGACACCGCACGGCTTGCCTTCGTCACCGCCCTGGCCTCGATCGCCGGATCCGTGGCCAGTTCGACCATGGGGCGGGAACGAGCGCTCAGCTACCTGCAGTCCGTGGCCGAGAACAGTGCGGCCCTGTCCGCGGCCGATGACATCGACCGCTACTTCGACTGACGAGTGGTGCCCGGTTCGTGCCGGAGAGCTCGGCCCCGGTGACGCCCGCTGTCCCGTGGCACGGACGGCCGCTCCTTCCGCCCCAGGGGTGACCGCGGGGTCGTCCGGCCGACGCGTCGAGCGATCGAGCGGGCCTACCCCAGTTCCGCCGCGAGCAGGGCCGCTCCCACGATGCCGGCCTCGTTGCGCAGGGCCGCCGGCACGATCGGCGTCCGCAGGGTGATCAGGGGCAGGTACTTCTCGTGCTTGCGGCTCACCCCGCCGCCGATGACGAACAGGTCGGGCCAGAAGAGATTCTCGAGCACGGTGAAGTAGCGCTGCACGCGAGGAGCCCAGGCCTCCCAGGAGAGGTCCTCGCGGTCCCGGGCGCTGTCGGCGGCCCGCAGTTCGGCGTCCTCCCCGTCGATCTCGAGATGCCCGAGCTCGGTGTTGGGCACGAGTCGGCCGTCGAGGAACAGCGCGGAGCCGATTCCGGTGCCCAGGGTGACCACCATGACCACACCGGGGACGCCCTTGGCCGCTCCGTAGCGCACCTCGGCCAGTCCCGCGGCATCCGCGTCGTTGACGACGTGCACGTGCCGGTGCAGCTGATCGGAGAGCAGGGCGTCGACGTCCGCACCGATCCATTCGTCGTCCACGTTCGCCGCGGTGCGGGCCGTCCCGTGTTGGATGACCGCGGGAAAGGTGACGCCCACCGGGCGGCGTCCCGACTGGCGGCCGAACCGGTGCACGACCTCGGCCACGACCTCGGCGACCGCCTTCGGTGTGGACGGCGAGGGTGTGGGGATCCGTACCCGCTCACCGGCCAGGGTGCCCGCGGCGAGGTCGACCGGGGCGCCCTTGATGCCCGATCCGCCGATGTCGACGCCGAAGCCGCGTCCGCTGCGGACCCGTCGTGCCTTCGCCATCCCCCAGACCCTCCGTAAACCATCCGTCGCACACCGTGTGGTGCGTCGTGTCGGTATCACCATGGCAGTTTCGTTCCGTCATCGCGACTACCGAGGGTGGTATGTGTCGTCTGTCCTCTCGCGCGCCCGGTCTCCCGGCCGTCAGACGACGGTGAGGATCTCCGCGCCGGTGTCGGTGACGAGGATCGTGTGCTCGAACTGCGCGCTGCGGCGCCGGTCCCGGGTGACCACCGTCCAGCCGTCGCCCCACATGTCCCAGGCGGCGGTGCCCAGGGTGAGCATCGGCTCGACGGTGAAGGTCATCCCGGACTCGATCAGCGTGTCATGGGCGGGCGCGGCGTCGTAGTGCGGGACGACCAGTCCCGAGTGGAAGGCGGTGCCGATGCCGTGTCCGGTGAAGTCACGCACCACTCCGTACCCGAAACGCCGCGCATATGCCTCGATGACCCGGCCGATCACGTTGATCCTCCGGCCGGGAGCCACCGCCTTGATCCCGCGCAGGGCGGCCTCATGGGTGCGTTCGACGAGCAGCCGGGACTCCTCGTCGACCTCGCCCACCGGATAGGTCGCATCCGTGTCGCCGTGCACGCCCAGGCCGTCCACGACCAGGTAGGCCGTCACGTCGATGTTGACGATGTCGCCGTCGAGCAGCACCGTCGAGTCGGGGATGCCGTGGCAGATGACCTCGTTGACGCTCGTGCACAGGGACTTGGGGAAGCCGCGGTAGCCGAGCGTCGACGGGTAGGCACCGTGGTCGAGCATGAACTCGTGCCCGATCCGGTCGAGCTCGTCCGTGGCCACCCCTGGAGCGATGTGCTTGGCCACCTCGGCCAGGGTGCCGGCGGCGACCCGGGACGCCTGGCGCATCGCAGCGATCGTGCGGGCGTCCTTGACCTCCGGCCCTCGGTAACGCTCCGGTTCTGGCCGGTCCACGTACTCGGGCCGAGGCAGGTCGGGCGGCACCGGTCGGCGCGGGCCGATGCGACCCGGGACGAGCGGGCCAGGGCGTCGCGACGTCCCCGGTCCCGGTTGCGGGGGAAGGTCGGCCAGAGGGCTCCCCACCTGCGGGGACGGCTCGGAGGTTGCGGCGGTGGACACCCCGCCAGTCTAGGTTGTCCGTTCCGGGCCGCCCCTCGGACGGGGCCTCGCCGCCGCCCCGCGTCCCCTTCTCGGCGTGTCCCGGGTCCGCTCGGGCCGTCCTGAGGACTGCTCTGAGTCTTCTGGGGAGTGTCCTGAGTCTTCGGGGGACCGTCCTGGGCCCGCGGGAGGTGGGTGCGCGGCAGAGCCGTACCCGGTCGGGCGACGCCGGAGTGCCCGTAGGGGCAAAGGGAGGTGCCCTGAGGGAAGTCCGCGGGCGCTGCCGGGCAGTTGCCGGATCTGCTGGGATGGCAGCGTCGCACCGATCTCGCGCTCGGGGCGACGTGTGGGACACGTCGTCCCCCTGATCCGCCGCGATCGGTCCCTGGGAGGATCCGGTCCGGCGGCCGGGCACCGGTGCAGAACCTTCCTTCCGAGGAGCTCCCATGCGATCGCACGCGGACCACGAGCAGGACGCGCCGGAACGGACCGCTCACAAGGCGGCCACCCCGTCGCGGCCCGGTCCTGGTGCTCCGACCCTGATGCGGCTGCAGAGGCTCGCGGGTAACCGCGCGGTGGCAGGGCTGGTGTCCGGTGCGGGTCAGCTGGCGGACGGGATCGAGGCCGGTGAGGCGGCTGCGGTCGGGGGTGCGCAGGACTTCGTGGATGGCCCTGGTGGGCTGATCGACAAGGCGGGTTCTGCGGGGGCGGCCGCGGCGAGCGGCGCCCAGGATTTCGTGGACGGCCCGGGTGGGTTGATCGGTAGTGCGGGTTCGGTGGGGGCCGGGGAGTGGGCTGCGGCTGGTGGGGCGGCTGCGGTCGGGGGTGCGCAGGACTTCGTGGACGGCCCTGGTGGGCTGATCGACAAGGCGGGTTCGGCGGGGGCGGCCGCGGCGGGCGGCGCGCAGGACTTCGTGGACGGCCCCGGTGGGCTGATCGACAAGGCGGGTTCGGCGGGGGCCGGGGAGTTGGCCGCCGGCGGCCTTGGTGCCGCCGTGGCCCTGGGTCCGGAGGGGATTGCCGCGCAGGAGGCCCGCATGGCTGCCGGGCCGAGCGGGCACGGGAAGGGCGCAGAGCAGGGGCAGGGAGCCGCTCCGCACGCGGCGGGGGCCGGGGCGGCGCACGAGGCCGCACACGCGGGGGGCGCCGGCGGGCATCAGACTCCGGGCGGGGCGGGGGGCGCGGGTGGACACCCGGCCGCCTCTGCGCACCATGCCCCTGCGTCGGCCTCCGGGGGACACACGGCCGGGCACGACTCCGGGTCGGGCGGGGACGAGGTCACCGACGACGGTGGTGCGGGCGGCGCCATGGAGGCCGCGGAGGCGGCCGCACTGCCCGGTGCCGTCCCGGGTCCTGAGGCCGTGCACGCGGGTCCGTTGGACGACATGCCACGTCCCGAGCATGAGACCACGGCAGCGGTCTACGACGAGGTCCTCACCGCGCACGATGCCGGCCAGGCCGAGCTCGCGCAGGCGGTGGCGCAGACACTTGCGGCGCACCGGGCACATGTGACCTCCGAACAGTCCCGTCTCGGGCAGGCCGAGGCCGCCCAGCTGGCCGCGGTGAGTGCCGCGGTGACAGGAGCGCGGGCGCAGGTGGCCGGTGCAGTGGCCGCGGCCCGCGACGCGGTGGCGCAGGCAGGGGACGGTGCCCGGTCCGAGCTGGGCGCCCAGCACACGGCCCAGCAGACCAAGGCCGGCACGCTGGTCACGGAGGGCTCCGCCAAGGTCCGCCAGCTGGGCGAGACGCACGGTGACTCGGCGGTGTCGACGGCGTCCTCGGTGGCGTCTTCCGTGCGCTCGCAGGTGGACGGCCAGGCCGCCCAGGCGCGTGCGCAGGGGGCCAAGATCGTCGGCAGTCTCGCCGGGACGAGCCCGCAGGCCACCGCGGCCATGCACAAGGCCGCGCAGGAGGTCGCGGCGCAGACCGCCCAGCAGATCACCGAGAGTCTGGGCACCACGGAGTCGGACCTGCGGGCCGTGGGTCCCGAGGTCCGCAAGGACATGGTCGGCCAGGGCGTGCAGTTGGGCGTCCAGATCGGCATGCAGATCCTTCCTGTGACGACCCAGCTCGCCCAGACCGTCACCCAGGCCGACGCCGCTCTGGGGAAGGCATCGACCGAGGGCGCGGCATCCGTCGACAAGGTCGGTCAGTCCGTGCTGGCGGGATTGGATGCCCTGCTGCGCACGGCCCGCTCCGGGGTCTCCCAGCGGGCGGCGGCGGGACGCGGTGCTCTCCTCCAGAGCGCCTCGGCCACCGAGGCCGCGCTCGTGCGGGAGGGCGCGCAGGCGGCGGCCAAGGGCCGGGCGTCGACCGCGGAGATTCTCGGGCAGGTGACCAGCCGCCGTATCCGCCGGACGATGGCCCGGGACCTGAGCTCCTCGATGACCGGGATGCTCCGGGATGCCTACGGCATGTCGTCCTCCCAGGCCAGGTCGGTGTCCCAGCAGATCGCCGACCAGTTCGTGCAGGCGGCCGCGCACGTGCACCAGTCGGTGACCGAGGCGGGTCACCAGGGCGCCTCGCACGCGCGGGCGATGGGCGGGGAGGGCGCCGGGCAGGCCAGCGCGGTGCAGAACCAGGTCGCCAGTCAACTGGGCTCCCTGCTGAACCAGGCGGTGGCCCAGGGCGAGCAGGCCGTCGAGGGCACCGCCCAGGCCCTGTCCGGCGCCCTGACGAACGTCGACAAGGGGTTCGCCAAGGCGGTCACCGACCTGCGGGCCAAGCTCGAGGGCCATGCCGGCGAGGCGGTCAAGAAGGCCGGCGAGCCTCTGTCCACGCTGGACTCGCGCATGAACGAGGCCGCGAACCGGGCACGCCAGCGAGTGGACGACGGCTGGCTCCTGTCCCAGCTCAAGGACGCCTGGGAAGCTCTCACCCCCGGCTTCATCGCCGGTCTGATCGTGGGCCTGCTCGTGACCATCGCCATCGTGGCGATCTGCGGTACCGGTATCGGGGCCCTGATCCTGGCCGGCGCGGTCGCCGGCGCGGCCTCGGTGCTCGCCTCGAACGGTACGGACTACGCCTGCGGCACCGGCAAGTACGCCAACGGCAAGGAGTGGAGCTGGGCCGAGGTCGGCAAGGAAGCCGCGATGGGCGCGATCTTCGGCGCGGCCGGCGGTGCCCTGGGTGCTGGGGTGACCGGCGCGATCGGTGCCCGTAGCGGTAGCACGATCATGAACTCGCTCGCCCAGAAGTACCTGGCCACTGAGGCCGCCCAGCTGGCGGCCGGCAAGGTGTCGAACGTGGTGCTCGGTATCGGGTTGGGCGTGGGCCAGAACATCGTCAACGACATCATGACGGGCGGGATCGACCACGCGTTCGACCACTGGGACCAGGGCATCCTGCTCAACGCCGCGGTGAGCGGGGTCATGGTCTCCGACCTGGTGGTCGGCAAGATCCATGCTGCCACTGAGGGGGTCCGGGGGCTCGCGGTCGACTCGGGCATGGCGTTCAACGTGAGCTCGGCCGAGGCAGCCGCATCGGCGGGTCGGCTCGCCCCGTCGGCGGAGCCAGCCAGCACGGGTGGGGTGGCCAAGACGGAGCCGATGCCGGCGGTGGACCTCGGCGGCACGGCGAAGACGGAGCCGATGCCGGCGGTGGACCCGGGTGGCACCGGTGGCACGGGGGGCACCGCGAAGACGGAGCCGATGCCGGCGGTGGACCCGACCGGGACCGCGAAGACCGAGCCGATGCCGGCGGTGGACCCGACCGGGACCGCGAAGACCGAGCCGATGCCCGCCGTGGACCCGACCGGGACCGCGAAGACCGAGCCGATACCGGCGGTGGATCCGGCCGGCACCACCAAGACCGGCACCGGACCGACGAAGACAGAGGTGATACCAGCGGTGGATCCGGCCGGCACTGGTTCCAAGACGTCCGCACCCGTGGAGGTCAAGGGGATGCGGATCGACCAGATGCTCGACAACGCCGGCAATCCGATGGTGAACCCGGACGGGTCTCCGAACGGCTATGGCATCCGCCAGGGGTTCGATGTCGTCAAGGTGGACGGACCGGGCGGCCCGGTCGCCGAGGTGACCATGAAGGTGCATCTCGAGCCCCAGGCAGGCGCCAGCGGCGCCAAGCCCACCCCCGCGGAGCTGGCGCGGATGCAGGCCGATGCGATCGCGGGTGTCGACCAGCACTACAACAATGGGCTGCAGCTGCCCAGCGGGGAGAAGCTGCAGGTGAAGGTGCAGTTCGTGGACGACCCCGCCCAGGCGCACCTGAGCGTCGACGTCCACCCCGGCGACGGGCCCACCGTCCAGAACAAGTGGTTCCTGAACGACAACCCGACCACGCTCGCCCACGAACTGGGTCACCAGCTCGGATTCCTCGACGAGTACGTGGACCCGAAGACGGTCAACCGGGGCAGCAGCAGCGCGCCCGGGGTCACCAACGACAACAGCCTCATGGGCGACTTCTGGCAGCGGGACGCCGCGGGCAATGCCGTCATCGACCCGGCCACGGGCAAGCCCATGGTCAAGCCCGGGGTGCAGGTGCACGAGCGGCACCTGGCACAGCTGGGTGGCGACATCGAGGCGGCGCGGGGGACGGCCGGGGGCGGGACCGGGGGCACGGGCACCTCCTCACCCGCCCCGGAGGCCACCTCGACCACGGGAGGCTCGTTCGCGGTGCCGGAGGAGAACGTGGCCGGATCGGGTGCCCACGGCGCCACCTCCGGTCCCGAGTCCGCTCCCACCACGG
Organism: uncultured Kineosporiaceae bacterium; assembly: GCA_964583765.1. GTDB lineage: Bacteria > Actinomycetota > Actinomycetes > Actinomycetales > Kineosporiaceae > CAZOWW01. The sequence goes on along the minus strand of CAZOWW010000130.1, from coordinate 7,451 downwards.
CCGGCACCGAGACGGCCCCGGCGCCCCGCGGCACGACACCCCTGGACCCGCAGGCCGCCCGGGACGCGGACATCCTCGCCGTCATGGCGGAGGAACAACGTCGGGGCGTGCCCAGCAAGGAGATCGGTGCCGAGGGCACGAGCACCGAGGGCCTGAGTGAGGTTGCCGCGAGCAAGGGCACGGGGCGCGTCTCGCGGAAGAACGGTGGCTGGGACGGCGAACCGGGCAACAGCAGCTGGTTACCGGACACCCTGGACGCGGTCAGCGCGACCAAGGGGAAGCCGATCGAGTACATCGACAACAAGCCGGACTTCACCCCGTTCGCCGAGGATCAAGTGTCGATCGGGAAGATGTCAAACAAGAAGAACAACGCGGACGACTTCACCGCCGCCCGGGAAGCGCTCATGGACAAATACCCGGGCCGATGGAACGACGAGGCCCACGTGAAGCAGTGGGAGACCGCCCAAGGCAAGGACAACTGGGGCAACAGCCTCGACTACCGGCAGACGTGGCACCACGAACCAGACGGGAAGACGATGACGCTCGTGCCGACCGTGATCCACGAGGCTGCCCAGCACGCCGGCGGAGCCTCGGCCGCCCGGGCAGGGACCACGCCGACCGTGGAGGCTCCGTTCTCGACCCACCCGCTGTAGCAACGGGAGCCGGGCGGCGCTCGTCCGGTGCGGTGACGGGCGGGGCCTGGAGATCGCCGTGCTCCGGGACATGATGGGATCGGATCCGGGAGTGCGAGGACGAACGGGCGAGGACCTGTGCCTGATGGGCGCGGGTCAGGACGAGAGAGGCGGACCTCAGCGGTGCAGACGCTCAGCTACCAGGCGGGGAACGAACACAATCCCCAGGATCCCTTCGGCCGGGTCGCGTTGGAGGTCGACGCGAGCGGGGATGTGCGTCTCGACCACCACCCGTGGAGCGGTGGCCGTACCCGGCGGACGGCACGCGTCGGCGCCGCGTTCCTGGCCGAACTGGCAGCGGCCCTGGACACCGCCGGATTCCCTGCCGCGCCCCAGGTGATGCCCTACCCCGGGGAGCGGGTCCGCGGGCTCACGATCACCGACGGGAGCGCCCGTCCCGGCGAAGCCGGATGGCCGGCCGGCGGCGCCGACCTGCTCTGGTACGACGTGTACGAGATGCCGGGGTACGGACGCCTGTTCCGACTGCTGGACGGCCTGGCCGCAGCGCTCGGCGGTCCCGACACGGGCGCTCCTGCCCTGGACCCGCTTCCGGAGGACGTGCGACCGGTCGACTGATCGGGCCGCCACCCGAACGGGCGTCCACGCGTGACGTTCCCGGCCAGGGGTGACTCCGCGGACAGGAGTGAATCCGCCCGGCCATCGCGCCGATGCAATCCCGTCGGAGTGCGCTGGGCGAGGAGTGCCGTGATGGTGTCGGAGCAGATGGCGGGGGTCCGGTCGCGGGGGTTCTCGCTCAAGGCACGGTTGCTCTGGGCTCTGGTGGTCTGCAGCCTGGCCGCGGTGCTCGCCGATGTGGTTGCCCTGGCGGGCCTGGCCCAGGTGAATTCGGCTGCCAAGGAACTCGACCAGCACTCCGTGCGGCCGCTCTCCGCGATGACGGACCTGCGTGACATGGAAGGCGACATGCGCGTGCTGGTCTGGGAGTACCTGGCAACACCCGCGAGCGGACGGGCGGATGTGGCCAAGGACGCGAAGGACACCGACGACCAGGCCGACGCCGACATCGCTGCCTACTTCGCGGTGCACGGCAGCCGTACCGATGCGCGGGCCGCGCTCATGACCCGGTTCCAGGAGCTGCTCGGCACCTGGCGGACCGTACGGGACCAGCAGGTCTGGAAGGTCGCGGACGGAGGCGACCTGCAGGGGGCTTACGCGGCCCTCGACGGGGCCCTGACGAAGGCCGACGATGCCATGGCGGAGCCGCTCGACAACCTGCAGGAGGCGGAGATCAAGGCCTCGGAGGCCCAGCGCAGTTCCGCCTCCGATACCTACCGGACCGCCTGGATCGAGATCTGCCTGATCATGGTCATCGGGCTGGTCGCCTCCCTGGCCGCGGGCGTCTTCTTCTTCCGCCGTCCGGTGAGCCTCGCCGCGCGGCTCAGCCAGGTCGTGCGCTCGCACGACCTGAGCCTGCGGGTGGGGCCGGTGCGGGACACCTCGGAGATCGGCGAGCTGTGCCGTGCGATGGACTCGATGCTCGACACCCTGGCCGAGCAGAACGCGAAGATCGAGCGGGACCAGGCCGCCCGCGAGGACCAGCTCGTCCGCAACTCCATGCGCTTGCGCCTGGCCGAGCACGAGGTCCGCCGCCGGGCCCAGGAGGTCATCGACGAGACCGGCACGGCCGTGCTCTCGGAGCTGCAGGACGTCGTCCAGCAGGCCGAGGCGGTCCGGGGCGCCGTCGGCACGATCGACGCCGGTGCCGGGGAGGCCGACCAGGTGACCCGGGACGTGGTGGCCCAGGCCAAGGAGGCCGACCGGGTCGTCCTCGCGGTCGGGGAGAGCCTGCGCCGGGTGGGCGGCATCGCCAAGATGATCGCCGGGGTTGCCGAGCAGACGAACCTGCTTGCCCTCAACGCCACGATCGAGGCGGCCCGGGCCGGTGCGGCCGGCAAGGGTTTCAGCGTCGTGGCCTCCGAGGTGAAGGGCCTCGCCCAGGAGACCGCCCGCTCCACGGGAGAGATCACGTCCACCATCGCCGCCCTGGAGCACGACGCCACGGCGATGGCCGCCACGATCACCGCGATGACGCAGGGGATCGGCGGGATCGACGAGGCCACGGCCAAGGTGGCGCACTACGCCGGTCAGCAGCGCGTGGCCGTGGAACAGCTCGACCGCTCCGTGCGCGAGGCGATGGACCGGATCGAGTCGATGTCCCGGCTCACCGAGCGCCTGGAACGCCGCCGGCACGACCGGGTCACGGTCACCGCCAAGGCCCCGGTCTCCGCGGGGAACGCACAGTACGTCGCCACCCTGTTCGACCTGAGCCAGAGCGGCCTGCGCTGCTCGCGGGACAAGCAGGTGCCTCTGAGCGTCGGCTCGCAGGTGGACGTCGAGGTCCCGCTGGGGGAGCGCACCGAGCGACTCGGCGCCCGGGTGGTGCGGGAGATCGAGGGGGAGGACGGGCCCGAACTCGGCCTGGAGTTCGTGGGCATGAGCGAGGCCGCCGCAGCGAGGCTCCGGGACCACATCGCCGATCTGTTGGGGCAGCAAACTGTACGTGCGTGAGTACCGGCACGGGTTCGGTCCGTTCGGTGGCGTGACTCTGCGCGGCGCCCCGGTGCTGCTCAGTGATCCGGTGCAGTCCGGCGGCGTGGCTCGGTCTGCTCAGCGGTGCAGCGCCGGGAGCACCTCCCGGCCGAAGACCTCGATCCACTCCCGCTGATTGCGTCCGACATTGTGCAGATAGACCCGGTCGAAGCCCAGGTCCAGATGCCGTTGGACGGCCGCGCGGTGGACGTCCGGGTCGCTGGAGACGACCATGCGACCCGCGAAGTCCTCCGCACGCACCAGCTGGGCCATGGCCGCGAAGTCGTGCGGGGAACGGATGTCCGCCTTCGCGAAGCGCATGCCCCCGTTCGGCCACTCCGCGAGCGCGTTCGCCATCGACTCCTCGTCGGTGGCCGCCCAGGACAGGTGCAGCTGCAGCACCTTCGGCATCGTGTCGGGGTCCTTGCCCGCCTCCCGGGCTCCTTCCGCGAACCGGTCGAGCAGGCCCCCGATCTTCTCCAGCGGCGCGCCGACCGTGATGATCCCGTCGGCCAGCCGGCCCGTCCGCTTGGCGTTGACGGGACCCGCGGTGGCCACGAGCACCGGTGGCGCCAGCTCGGGCATGGTCCACAGTCGAGTGGTCTCCATGCTGTACCAGGTGCCCTGGTGACGGACGTCCCGACCGGCCAGGGAGGCCGCGAAGAGCTTCTTGATCAACTCGACGGCCTCGAAGAGCCGGGCACTGCGCTCGGCCGCCTCGGGCCAGTAACCGCCGACCACGTGCTCGTTGAGCGCCTCGCCGGCCCCGACCCCGAGCCAGTGCCGCCCCGGGTACATGGCGGCGAGCGTCGCGGAGGCCTGGGCGACGATCGCCGGGTGGAAGCGGTAGCCGGGGCAGGTCACGCCGGGGCCGAGGTCGCCGCGGGTGCGCTCGGCCACCGCGGTGAGCACGTTCCAGACGAAGGCGGCATTGCCCTGTGCCGGCGTCCAGGGCTGGAAGTGGTCGGCCGCCATGCAGCCGGAGAATCCGTGCCGTTCCGCGTGGACCGTGAGATCGACGACCTCGGAGGGAGTGAACTGCTCGAGCATCGCCGCGTAGCCGACCGTGAGTTCCGCCATGCGGGCACGGTAACCCGACGGCGGGAGTCGATGCAGTCCGGCCGGCGTGGGCGCAGTTCTTCGGGCGCCACGGTCGACCCGGGGCGGACGCGTGGTGACCGAAGTCCCCACGTGCTGGTTGGATGATCGGGTGGTGCAGATGATCCCTCCCCGGACGGACGCGGAGCAGGAAGACGGCGGAGTACGCCTGACCCGATTCGCATGGCTCTCGATCGCGGCCGCGGTGGTGACGATCGGGCTGAAGGCGAGCGCCTACCTGCTCACCGGGTCGGTCGGTCTGCTCTCGGATGCCGCCGAATCGGTGGTGAACCTCGTGGCGGCGATCGTGGCACTGATCGCTCTGGGGGTGGCTGCCCGGCCGGCCGACGACAACCACCAGTTCGGTCACGGCAAGGCCGAGTACTTCTCCGCGGGCGTCGAAGGACTCATGATCTTCGTTGCCGCGGCCGCCATCCTCGCCAGCGCCGTCCAACGCCTGATGCACCCAGTGGCGCTGGAGAGCGTCGGCGCCGGTCTGGCCATCTCGACCCTTGCCTCCGTCGTCAACGGCGCGGTCGGGGTGCTCCTGCTCCGGGCGGGTCGCGTCCACCGTTCGGTGACCCTGACCGCGGACGGCAAGCACCTGCTCACGGACGTCTGGACGTCCGTGGGGGTGATCGTGGGTGTCCTCCTCGTGGCCGTCTCGGGCTGGGAGCGGCTGGACCCGGTGGTCGCCATCGTGGTCGGGGTGAACATCCTGTGGACCGGGTCCCGGCTCGTGGGGCAGTCCTTGACCTCGCTGCTGGATGCGAGCCTGCCGGCCGAGGACGTGGCGAGGATCGAATCCGTGCTGGTCAGCCTGCGCACCGCGGACGTCGACTTCGCCGAGTTGCGTACCCGCGCCTCCGGGCGCCACCGCTTCGTGACGTTGACGATCCTGGTGCCCGGCTCGTGGACGATCACGCGCGGGCACGACCTGGCCGATCAGGTGGAGGACGCCGTGGCTGAGGCACTGCCGGGGACGCAGGTACAGACCCACGTCGAACCCCGCCCCTGACCTGGCCGGGCGAGTCCCGCATCAGCCCAGCACGTCCTGAGGCAGGTCGCCACGCCCGCGTCAGCCCGGCACGCCCCGCGTCAGGACTCGTGCTCGCGCCAGCGACTGGTGATGGGCAGCCGGCGGTCCCGGCCGAAGGCGATCGGGGAGATCTTGGGGCCGGGCGCTGACTGCCGGCGCTTCCACTCGGCCCGGTCGACCATGGTGACCACGGAGTCCACCACCTCCTGGTCGAAGCCGTCCGCGAGCAGTTCCGAGCGCCCGAGCGCGCCGCCCACATACGCCTCGAGGACGGCGTCCAACAGGTCGTAGGGGGGCAGGGTGTCCTGGTCGGTCTGGTCGGGACGCAGCTCGGCCGAGGGCGGCTTCGAGATGGAGTTCTCGGGGATCGGTGGGACCTGCCCGAGGCGTTCCGCCTCCGCGTTGCGCCAGTGGGCGAGTCGCCACACCAGCGTCTTGGGTACGTCCTTGAGCGGCGCGAAGCCACCCACCGAGTCGCCGTAGATCGTCGAGTACCCCACGGCCAGCTCCGACTTGTTGCCCGTGGTCAGGGTCAGGTGCCCTTCCTGGTTCGCCAGCCCCATGAGGATCACCCCCCGCACCCGGGACTGCAGGTTCTCCTCGGCCACTCCGCTCATCGTGGTCCCGGCCGCGCCGACCCCGGCCAGGAACGACGCGACCATGGGCGCGATCGGCACGACCCGGTAGTCCAGTCCGATCCGCCCGGCCAGGTCGGCCGCGTCGTCGCGGGAGTGTTCGCTGGAGTAGTCGCTGGGCAGGGAGACGCCCACGACGTTGCGCGCTCCGATCGCATCCGCGGCCAGGGAGGCGACCAGTGCGGAGTCGATGCCCCCGGACAGGCCGAGCACCACGGAGCGGAACCCGTTCTTGCGCACGTAGTCGCTCAGCCCCAGCACCAACGCCCGGTGGACCGCCGCTTCGAGGGGCAGGGACGGCGTCACGGTGCCGGGCGCGGACGTCGCGGGTGACCAGCCACCGCTCGTGTCCGACGCTTCTGTGCTCCCGTCGTGACCGGTGCTCAGGCCGAGACCGGTGCCTCCGTCGTGACCGGTGTTCCCGGCGACGACCGGGCTGTCCACGACAGCGGGTGTCGGGGCCACCGGATGCCCCGGGCCACTCCCGGGGCGGTCGTTCAGGTGCACCCGCGCGATCCCGGTGCCGGTCGCCGGGGTGGCGACCGCGTCGGGCAGGTCGAGGTCGACCAGCAGCAGGTGCTCCTCGAACTGCGGTGCGCGGGCCAGCACCGTCCCGTCCGCGGCGACCACGATCGAGTCCCCGTCGAAGACGAGGTCGTCCTGACCCCCGACGAGGTTGACGTAGGCCAGGGTGCAGCCGGCCTCGGCGGCACGGCGCGTGACGAGCTCACGACGCACGTCCCCCTTGCCGCACTCGTAGGGGGACCCGTTGAGCACGAGCAGCAGACCGGCCCCGGCGACGTGCGTGCGGGCGACGGGTCCGCCGTCCTGCCAGAGGTCCTCGCAGATCGCCAGGGCGATGTCGTGACCGTGGGTGCGCACCACGGTGAGCTCGCTGCCCGGGACGAAGATGCGGAACTCGTCGAAGACCCCGTAGTTGGGCAGGTGGTGCTTGGCATAGCGCGCGGCCACCCGACCGCCGTGCAGCACTCCGGCGACGTTCTGCGGCCGGCCCTTGGGCACGCCCGGACGTGTGGCGCCCGGAGCGTCCGAGGTCGGGTCGACGCGGTCGAGGTACCCCAGCACCACGGGCATCGCGCCGAGGCCGGCGCCCGCCAGATCCGCGGCCAGCTTCGTGGTCGTCGCCCGCGAGGCGTCCACGAAGGAACTGCGCAGTGCAAGATCCTCCACCGGGTAACCGGTGAGCACCATCTCGGGGAAGGCCACGAGATCCGCCCCCGCCCGGGCGGCCGCGCCGCTCCAGCGGAGCACCAGTTCCGCGTTGCCGGGGAGGTCACCGAGGGTGGGATTCACCTGTGCCAGAGCAAGACGCAGTCGCGACATACCTCGAGCCTAGAAGGTGACCCCGGGGGAGCCTGGGAAGGGTGACCCCGGGGGAGCCTGGGAAGGGTGACCCCGGGGGAGCCTGGGAAGGGT
>CAZOWW010000129.1:0-15544 GCA_964583765.1 uncultured Kineosporiaceae bacterium | reverse complement strand
CAAGGGCCAGCTGCAACCCAGCTATCGTGAGGACGTCGCCGCCCCTGTGGTGAAGAAGCAGGTGGACGACGACATCGGGGACGACCTCGAGTTGCTGGTCCAGGCTGCCGAACTGGTGGTGACGACGCAGTTCGGGTCGACGTCGATGCTGCAGCGCAAGCTACGGGTGGGCTTCGCGAAGGCCGGACGGCTGATGGACCTGCTGGAGAGCAGGGCCGTGGTGGGACCGAGCGAGGGGAGCAAGGCCCGCGACGTGCTCGTGAAGCCGGACGACCTCCCGGGCACGCTGGCGATGATCCGCGGGGAGGATCCGCCGGACGACGACGCGGGGCGCATCGAGGACGAGTGGGAACCGGGGGATGGCGACTGATCGCCGGCGCCTTCGGCGCCGGCTCCGAGGAGTGTGGAGATGACTGGCAGCGGCGGTCCGGCCGCGGCGAACGCCGTGACCGGAAGCGCGGGCGCAGGGACCACCGAGTCCGATCCGCCGAGTCTGGACCTGCTGGTCTGGGATGCGCCGAACGTGGACATGACCCTGGCCAACGTGATCGGTGGCCGGCCGACCCCCGTGTCCCGGCCGCGGTTCGACGCGATCGCGAAGTGGCTGATGCGGGACGCCGGCGACCGCGAGGTCGAGGGGTGCGTCTTCGCGAACGTTCCCCCGGGAGCCGCGGTGACGATGCGCGGTTGGGTCGAGGCGATCCGGTCGTTCGGCTACTCGGTCTTCGCCCGGCCCAAGCTGGGCCCGGAGGACGACGTCGATGCGGACATGCTGCGGCACATCGCCCAGCGGCGCTGCACGCACCGGCTGCACCGGGTCGTCGTGGCCAGCGGGGACGGCCGCAACTTCCTGGAGCCGCTGGAGGACCTGGCCCGGTCCGGCGTGCAGGTGGTGGTGGTCTCGTTCGCCGAGGTCGCCGGATACGCACAGGAGTCCGAGCTCCTGCACTTCGTCGATCTGGAGGACGTACCCGGCGCCTTCACCGCCCCGCTGCCGCGGGTGCGGCTGGACAACCTGCCCGAGGGCGGTGCCTGGTTGCCGGCGACCCGGCCCATGCGGGCGCTCCTGGAGGACGGCGAGGGCTGAGCGCGGCACCACAGCGCTTCCTGGCGTCATCAGGTCCCCGGTCGCGGTTACGCTGGCGCCGTGTCTGCTGATCGAGCCGTCGCCGTCGTCACCCTGGGCTGTGCCCGCAATGACGTGGACTCCGAGGAACTGGCCGGGCGGCTCGCGTCGGCGGGATGGCGGCTCGTGGCCGATCCCGCCGACGCCGATGTCGCCGTGGTGAACACCTGCGGTTTCGTCGATGCGGCCAAGAAGGACTCGATCGACGCGCTCCTGGAGATCGCGCAGGTGCGTTCCGACCACGGCACGCGCACCCGCGCGGTCGTGGCGGTGGGCTGTCTGGCCGAGCGCTACGGGCGGGAACTCGCCGACTCGCTCCCGGAGGCCGACGCCGTGCTCGGCTTCGACGCCTACCCGGACCTGGCGGAGCGCCTCGAAGGCGTGCTCGCCGGGCACCGGCCCGACTCGCACGTGCCCCGCGACCGCCGGACCCTGCTGCCGTTGGCCCCCGTGGCCCGGCAGGCGCCCACCGGCCCGGCGCCGCTCGGGGTGCGGTCCGTGGCCACGATCGCCGAGCCGGTTCTCGCCGTGACGGGGGCTCCGGCCGCGGCTGCCGGACCGAGCCCTGCACCGGTGGTCCGGGCGCGTCTCGGGGACCAGCCGTGGGCCCCCCTGAAACTCGCCTCCGGGTGCGACCGGCGGTGCGCGTTCTGCGCCATCCCCGCCTTCCGCGGTGCCTTCGTGTCCCGGCCGCCGCAGGACGTGCTGGCCGAGGCCCGCTGGCTCGCCGAGCACGGGGTGCGCGAGGTGTTCCTGGTCAGTGAGAACTCCACCTCGTACGGCAAGGACCTCGGTGATCTCCGGGCCCTCGAGGCGCTGTTGCCGCGTCTGGCCGCCCTTCCCGGCCTGGACCGGGTGCGGGTGTCCTACCTGCAGCCCGCCGAGATGCGCCCGAGCCTGGTGGACGTGCTCACGGGTACCCCCGGAGTCGTCCCGTACTTCGATCTGTCCTTCCAGCACGCGGCTCCCGGGGTGCTCCGCCGGATGCGCCGGTTCGGGGGGACTGAGCCCTTCCTCGAGCTGCTCGCCACCATCCGCGAGCGGGCTCCGCTGGCCGGCGTGCGTTCCAACGTGATCGTCGGGTTCCCCGGCGAGACCGATGAGGACCTGGCGGAGCTGGAGCGCTTCCTGAGCGCGGCCCGCCTGGACGCGGTGGGGGTGTTCGCCTACTCGGACGAGGAGGGGACCGAGGCCGTGGGTCTGCCCGGTCACCTCGACGAGGACGAGGTGGAGCATCGGCGCCGACGGGTGCACGACCTGGTCGAGGAACTGATGGCGCAGCGGTCCGAGGACCGGATCGGAGAGACCGTGACGGTGCTGGTCGAGGGGACGGACCCGGACGACGGCACGTGGTGGGGCAGGGCCGCGCATCAGGGGCCCGAGGTGGACGGCGTGACCCGACTCGCGGGAGCCGAGCCACGGCACCTGCAGGTGGGCGATCTCGTGCCGGCCACGGTCGAGGACGCCGAGGGCGCGGACCTGGTGGCGAACCTGATCGGCCCGGACCACGTGGCCGGTTCGGGCCGCTCGGTGGCGGACGCGGAGGTCCCGGCATGACCGTGCCCCTCGACGACGAGGCGCCCGCCGTGCCCGGCCCTGGAACCGTGGGATCCCGTGCGGGTGAGCCCCGGGTCGGTGAGCTCAGCGGGGGTGGGCACCTCGGCGCTGAGGTGGGAGCGCCCGTGCGCACGGTCAGCGTGTGGAACGTGGCGAACGCCTTCACCGCGTTGCGTATCGTGCTGGTCCCGCTCTTCGGCTGGCTGCTCCTGCAGGACAGCGGGAACAACTGGCACTGGCGCTCGAGTGCTGCGCTCGCGTTCGCGGTGGCCGTGCTGACCGACCGGCTGGACGGCGAACTCGCCCGGAGCCGCCAGCTGATCACCGACGTCGGGAAGATCGCCGACCCGATCGCGGACAAGGCGCTCATCGGCACCGCGCTGGTGGGGCTCTCGGTGCTGGGGGAACTGCCCTGGTGGGTGACCGCGCTCGTCCTGGTGCGCGAGATCGGGATCACCCTGGTGCGCCTGCTGGTGATCCGGCACGGGGTCATGCCGGCGGGGCGGGGCGGCAAGGCCAAGACCGCGTTGCAGGCACTGGCGATCATGATCTATCTGGTGCCCGGGTCGCTGGCGATCGATCCGGTGCGGATGGGTGTGATGGGGGCAGCGGTGGTGGTCACGGTGGTCACCGGCGTCGAGTACGCCGTGCAGGCGGTCCGGCTGGTCGCGGGCAGCGAGCGGACGAGGGTGCGTCGGGCCGACCGGGCGCGCCGCCGTCGGTGAACGGCACGGACGTCGCGGGTCGCGTGGTGGCGTTGCTCACCGCGCGGGAAGAGAGCGTGGCCACCGCGGAGTCGCTGACCGGAGGGCTGGTCGTGGCCGCGTTGGTGGACGTGCCCGGTGCCTCGCGGGTGGTGCGGGGCGGGGTGGTCGCCTATGCGACCGAGGTCAAGCACACCGTGCTCCGGGTGGACGCCGGGCTGCTCGCCGCACACGGCCCGGTGCACCCCGAGGTGGCCGCGCAGCTGGCGGCCGGCGCCTGCGTGGCGCTGGGAGCCGACTGGGGTCTGGCCACCACCGGGGTCGCAGGACCCGGTCCGCAGGACGGGGTGCCCGCCGGGACGGTTCACATCGCGGTGCACGGGCCCGATCCGGGGCAGCGTGCCGTGCGGTCACTGTGGCTCCCCGGCGCTCGGGCACAGGTGCGCCGGGAGACCGTCGAGGCGTTGCTCGCCCTGTTCGCGGAACTGCTGACGCAGGCCTCGTCGGGGCACGTCGCTGAGCCTCCGCCGGCACAGGCGGTTGAGCCCTCCGCCCAGGGGTGTTCGCCCCCGGCGTAGGCGTTGGCACGGCTGCGGCGGAACAAGCAGAGGGGCAGGAGGAGTTGCTCTGAATGTGACAAGCCTCGCGCCGCCCTCTCCTGCCGGGCCGCCACGCGGTAGCGTGAGCGCCGGGCGTCCGGTGGGACCGGTTCGAACACCGCTCCCTCGAGGCCTTCAGCTGAGGCGTCCGGCGGTCGATGAGGTCAGGAACGGTACGGCGAAGGGAGGACGTGCGATGGTGCTGTTGCGGGAGGAGATCGGTGACGTGCTCCGTGATGCCCGGCGGCAGCAGGGTCGCACCCTTCGCGAGGTGTCCACCGTCGCCCGGGTGTCCTTGGGGTACCTCAGCGAGGTGGAGCGAGGTCAGAAAGAGGCGTCCTCCGAACTGCTCGCCTCCATCTGCGGCGCCCTCGACGTGCCGCTGTCCTCGGTGTTGCGCGCGGTGAGCGAGAAGTTCGCCCGGGCCGAGGGACTCTCGGTGACCGGGGTGGCCGTGCCGGACACGGTGCCCGCCGATCTCGCGGACGGGTTGCCCGGGCTGCGTGGCTCCGGGCTCGTCTCCGCTGCCTGAGGTTCATCCCGCGCTGCCTGAGGTTCATCGGCGCACCGTCATGCCCGAGGGTGCGCTTGCGTGTCTCGTCAGCTCTGGCACACCCGAACGTCTCTGGCACACCCGAACGCGATGCCGGCACGTCTGCGTCGCCAGGTGATGTCTAAGGGTAACTGATTGATCGCGCTGCGTGCATAATTGGCCCCGAGCGGGCCGAACGACCGAGGTCGCCCTCCGGTGCCCGGGGTAGTGCCCGGTGCCCAGGCCCGTCCGCCGTCGGACGACACAGGGAGACTCCATGCAGCGGAGGATCGCGCCCGCACGCAGTCTGGGTGCGGTGATGATCGTCGCCTCCATGGTGGCGACCGGAGCAGCTGTGATCACCTGGGTGGCCCCGCGTGACTCCTCCCGCCCGACGGATCCGGGCGGCTCCGGAGGGGTCCGAGCCCTGGGCACGATCGAGGCCGCCCCGGATCCCGCGTCCGGTCCGACCGCTCCGGCGTCCCCCGTGACCGAGGAGCAGGACGGCCCGACGGGAACAGCCTCGCCGGGAACAGGTCCGACGGGGAACAGCACGATCCCCCCGGGAGGGGGGCAGGGCACCCGAACCGGTGCCGGATCCGAGCCCACCGAGGCCGCGACGGGTGGAGGGACCGGTCCTGACCCCACGGGTGGTGCGGCCGTGGCGGGGGGACACCTGGCCCCGCTCCACCTGGCTCCGCGCACCGCGGTCGTCACCGGGACCTACCTGGTGGTGCTGCGCGGTGACCACACGTCCACGGCCGAACGGAGCGCCGCGATCATGCGGGCGGAAGGCGTGGGGGCCGTGGTGGAACGCCGGTTCAGCCACGCCCTGGTGGGGTACACCGCCTGGATGGATGCCGCCTCGCTGGCCGCGGTACGTGCGGACCGGTCGGTCGCCTACGTCGAGCAGGACGCGCGGGTGCACGTCGCGGCGACCGAGCGCAGCGCACCCTGGAACCTCGACCGGATCGATCAACGCGCGTCCTCCCTGGACGGCACCTACCGCTATGCCCCCACCGGATCCGGGGTGACGGCCTACGTGATCGACACCGGGGTCCGCTCGACGCACCACCAGTTCGGGGGGCGGGTGGGCACCGGGTACTCGGCGATCGGCGGTTCCACGGAGGACTGTGACGGACACGGCACGCATGTGGCGGGCACCATCGGCGGGAGCACGCTGGGTGTGGCCAAGGCGGTGACGATCGTGCCCGTGCGCGTGCTCGACTGCCAGGGCTCGGGGGACATCTCCGGGGTCGTCGCCGGGATCGACTGGGTGACCGCACACCACAGCACGCCGGCCGTGGCCAACCTCAGTCTGGAGGGCTCCTCCTCGACGGCGCTGGACTCGGCGGTGCAGAACGCGGTCGCGGCCGGGGTGACCGTCGTCGTCGCAGCGGGCAACAGCGACGTGGACGCCTGTGAGACCTCGCCCGCGGAGGTGCCACAGGCGATCACCGTCGGCGCGGTCACGTACACGGACAGCCGGGACACGGACTACTCCAACTACGGCAGCTGCCTGGACCTCTTCGCGCCGGGGACGGACGTGTTGTCGTCCTGGTACACCTCGGACACCGCCCTGGCGGTGCTCAGCGGGACCTCGATGGCGTCCCCGCACGTCGCAGGGGTGGCCGCCCTGTACCTGCAGCAGCACCCCACCGCGAGCCCGAGCACGGTGACCGCGGCGATCCTGGCCACGAGCACCACGGGAGCAGTGGCCCAGCGGGGGACGGGCTCGCCCGACCGGCTGCTCTTCAGCGGTCTGACCCATCCCCGGACGGCCACCCCCACCTGCGCGCACACCGCGACGACGCCGGAGACCGCCTCCGGTTCGATCACCTCGGTGGGAGCCACCCTCACCCTGCCCGAGGTCGGGTTCTACGTGGCCACCGCCGCCGGCCCGCACGTCGGCTGTCTCACCGGGGCGAACGGAACCGACTTCGACCTGTACCTCGACCGGTGGAACGGCCTGTCCTGGACGACGGTGGCGCGGGGGGAGACGACGTCGTCCGCCGAGCACGTCGCCTACACCGGCCCCGCCGGTGCCTATCGGTGGCGCGTGGTGGGCAGTGGTGGATCGGGTAGCTTCACCCTGCGCTCCGCGGTGCCCTGATCGCTCGCCTGCGCCGGGGTGACCGGTGCCCTGCCGGGCCACCGGCGGTGAGGTCCGCCATCATGGGCGAGTGGGCAGGGGCCGGGAACCGATGACTGCCCGGGCAACCAGAGCTCCGTGGCGGCGAGGACGTTCCCGGACGGTCGTCTCCGCCCTGGTCGCGGTGGCCGTGGCTGGCCTGTGGCTGTTGTCCGCCCCCACCGTCAGCGCCGGTCTCACAGATCCGCTGCGGAACTCGAGCGCCCCGAGCCTGTTCGTGGCCGGCGTGCCGTACGCGCAGCCCGCGCTGCCCGGGAACTCGCGCACCGCGCTCAGGGCTCCGGTCACCGCCCGGCATCTGGGGACCACCTCGGGTGGCTCAGCCACGAGCTGCCCGCCCGCGCTCCCGCATCGCACAGCCACCGCCACGAACGTCAACCCCACCGATCACCTCTGCCCGGCTGTCCTGCACCCGGCAACCGGGCCCCGTGCTCCGCCCGGTCTCTCCTGACCCACCGACACGACGACCTGGCCCTCGTGGCCTCGCCCTCAGGAGAGAACCCCATGAACATCGACTGGCTCATACCCGCGCTCGGAATCAGCGCCTTCGTCCTACTGATGATCGTTGTCCCGATCGTGGTCCTCGTGCATGACCTGCGCCGGCAACACCACGACCCCGGGGTCGACCAGGATTAGCCGGTACGCCGACCGGTCCCGGTCCGGGTTCCTGCCCGGGCCGGGACCGGTCGTCCCGCATCCCGGTGCCCGCCCTCACCCGGTTGCCGGGCTCGCTCAGCGGCGGATGCGCAGGCCCTGGGGCGTGGGGTGGAAACCCGCGTCGAGCAGTGCGCCGGTGATCTCCCGGCCGTTGCTGAGGGCCGGTCGCCCGTTCGCGCGGAGCACGGTCAGGGAGTCGAGCGCGCCCGAGCGGACCACTCCGGCGAGGGCGCGGGCCGCGGCGTCCAGCACGGGCCGCGCCGACGTCCAGGACACCAGGGACCGCCCACCGCGTTCGAGGTAGAGCGCCAGGACACCGTCGACGAGCACGACCACCGCGCCGGCCTTGCGGCCGGGGCGGTGCTCCGGGGCGTCCCGATCGAGGTCCGCTCCCTCGGCGGTACCGCCGCTCTCGCGGTCGCGGGAGGGCCACGGCAGGGTCGCGCCGAAGGGGTTGGCCGGGTCCGTCGCCGCGAGCACGATCGCCCGCGGGGCCGGGCTCGTCCCCGCTCCGGTGAGTTCCGGCACGGCGAGGGGCTCCGGCGCTGGCCCCGCGTGCACCGGTGCGGGAGCCACGGCTGCGGCATCACGGGCGAGGCTCCGGAGGCGGTCGACGGCTCCCGGGGCTGCGTACTGGCGTGCACCGAGACCTTCCACGAAGTAGCCGCGGCGGGCGCGGCCGGACTCCTCGAAGGCGGAGAGCGCCCGCCACACGGTGCCGAAGCCGCCGGGTGGGCGCTCCTGGGCCGCCGCGGCACGCGTGAGCACCCCGTGACGTTGCAACAGGACGTCCGCCGCACCGTGTGCCCGCCGGGTCGGGTCCGGCTCGATCGTCGGCAGCAGCGACCACCGTCCCGCGACGGTCGGTGGCCCCTGCCGGGTGGGCAGGACCGGTCGGCGACTGCGGTGCGGGCCGGGTGACCGGCTCCGGCCGACGCCGCCCGCGGAGAGGTGGGTGCGCAGCGGCGCGAGCGTGTCATTGGTGAGCAGTCCGCGCCAGACGAGGTCCCAGATCACCTGGGCGAGCCGGCTGTCCTCGGGACCTCCGAGCGCCTGCGAGAGGCCACGGAAGAAGTACGCACCCCCGCCCGCGAGCAGGTCGAGCAGCCGGTCCGCGAGCGACTTGTCGTCGGGGAGCTGGTCCGGGTGGACCTGGTGGGGAGGAACGGCATCGGGCTCCGGCAGGGTGAGCGGGGCGAGGGCCGCAGGGTGCAGGGCGACCCAGCCGTCCTGCCCGCCGAGTGCCCCGTGACCGGACCACACGACCTCCCCGCAGGTGGTGAGCTCGTCGAGCAGCGCGGGGTGGTAGTCGCGCACCCGGGCGGGGAGGATCAGCGACTCGAGCGCGCTGGCGGGCACGCGCACCCCGGCGAGCTGCTCGACCGCGGCGAGTACCGCCTCGGTGCCCGACCCCGGGCGGTCGAGGCCGTGCCAGACCGGCAGGAACCGCGCCAGTTCGGCCGCCGCCACCGGTTCCACGTCGGCGCGGGCCGCGGCGAGCGACCGGCGACGCAGCATGCGCAGGACCCCCGCGTCGCAGTACTCGCGGGTCGTGCAGGCGTCGCCGGAGCACGGTTCTGGCGGCAACCGCTCGGGCAGGGCCGGTGCGGGCAACGGCGGCGCGGGCAGCGATGACCGGGGCAGGGCCGGCCCGGGCTGGGCGGCGAGGGGCCGGAGCTCCCCGTGGACGAGCCGGCCCGAGGCGACCAGGCGCCGGGCGTGGTCCTCGACGACGGCACGGCCGAGGCCGAACCGATCGGCGGCCTCGGCCGCGGTGAAGGGGCCGTGCGTGCGCGCGTGGCGGGACACCAGGTCACCGAGGGGATCGGGCACGGCGGCGAGGAAGGCCTCGGGCAGGCCGGCGGGCAGCCGCGTGCCGAGGGCGTCCCGCAGCCGGGCGGCGTCCTCGGCCACGCTCCAGCGCCGGACCCCGGCGATCTCGACGTCGATGACCCGGTGCTGTTCGGTCAGCCGGTCCAGCCAGGGGCGCACCGTCGCCGGGTCCGCGGGCTCGCCGGTCCGGTCGGGGTGGCAGCTGCGTGCGGCGAGCTCCGCCTCGTCCAGCGGTCCCAGGTCGCGCAGCAGGTCGGCGAGCCCCTCGGGGCCGCTGCGCCGCCCCCGAGGGGTCAGGTGCTGGAGTTCGGCCTCGACCTGCGCGAGCACGTCCGGGTCGAGCAGGTCGCGCAGCGGGGCGCCGTCCGGGCGCCCGAGCAGTTCGGCGAGCAGTTGCGGGTCGAGCTGGAGTGCGGCCGCCCGGCGTTCGGCCAGCGGGGCGTCCCCCTCGTACAGGAACTGCGCCAGGTATCCCAGGAGCAGGGTCCGGGCGTAGGGGGACGGCGTGGGTGTCTCGACCTCGCGCAGGTGGATGACGCGGGCCCGCAGTTCTCGCATGACCTGCACCAGCGCCGGGACGTCGAACACGTCCTGCAGGCATTCCCGGGCCGCCTCCAGGACCACGGGGAAGTCCTCGTACCGGCTGGCGATCTCGAGCAACTGCGCCGCACGCAGACGCTGTTGCCACAACGGCTGGCGGCGGTCCGGACGGGGGCGGGGCAGGAGCAGGGACCGGGCGGCGCACTCGCGGAACCGGCCCGCGAACACCGCCGACCCCGCCAGGCCCGCGGTGACCAGCTGCTCGATCTCGTCGGGATCCAGCACCACGAGGTCGGACACGCGCGGTGCGGCACCGTCCGGGGTCTCCACGTCCGGCAGGCGCAGCATGATGCCGTCGTCGGAGGGCACCGCGGAGACCTCCACGCCGAACCGCGCGCGAAAGCCCGCGGCCATGGCCAGCGCCCACGGGCCGTGCACGAGGGCACCGAACGGGGAGTGCACGACCACCCGCCAGTCTCCGAGCTCGTCGCGGAAGCGCTCGACCACCACCGTGCGGTCGTCCGGCACGACCCCGGTGGCCCGGGCCTGCTCGGTGAGGTGGTCGAGGAGGTTGTCCGCGGCCCACGGGTCGAGCCCGGTGCGCGTGATGCGGGTGCGCGCCGCATCGGTGTCGAGGCCGGTCGTGGTCAGTTCCCGGACGAAGGCACCGATCGCGCGACCGAGAGCCGCGGGACGCCCGGCGGCCTCCCCCTTCCAGAAGGGCAGCCGACCGGGACGGCCCGGGGCCGGGCTGACGAGAACCCGGTCGTGGGTGATCTGCTCGATGCGCCAGGAGGAGGCACCCAGGGCGAAGACGTCCCCCACCCGGGACTCGGCGACCATCTCCTCGTCCAGTTCGCCGACCCGCCGCCCGGCGCCCTCGGCGTGCTCCTGCCCGCCGGCGAGGAACACGCCGAACAGGCCGCGGTCCGGGATCGTGCCCCCGCTCGTCACCGCCAGCCGCTGTGCGCCGGGCCGGGCGCTCAGGCGGTCGGTCACGCGGTCCCAGACGATGCGGGGTCGCAGTCCCGCGAACTCGTCACTGGGATATCGGCCGGCCAGCATGTCGAGCACGGCCTCGAGGAGCGAGGGCGGCAGGTCGGTGAACGGCGCCGCCCGGCGCACCAGGTCGCCGAGGGTGGACAGGTCGAGCTCGTCGAGGGCCAGGATCGCCACGATCTGCTGGGCGAGGACGTCCAGCGGGTTGGCCGGGACCCGCAGGTGCTCGATCTCGCCCGCCCGCATCTGCTCCACCACGACCGCCGTCTGCACGAGATCGTTGCGGAAGGTGGGCAGGAACACCCCGCGCGAGACGGCGTCCACCTGGTGCCCGGCCCGGCCCACGCGCTGCAGGCCGCCCGCGACGCTGGGCGGGGCGCCGACCTGGACCACGAGGTCGATGTCGCCCATGTCGATGCCGAGTTCGAGGCTGGACGTCGCGACCACCGCGGGCAGGCGACCGGCCTTGAGGTCCTCCTCGATCCGGCGGCGCTGCTCCTTGCTCACCGAGCCGTGGTGCGCCCGGGCCAGGGTCGCGGGCGCGCCCGCCGCGGCCCCGGACTGCGCCATGACCTGGGCGGGGTGGAGGGCGCCGGGACGGGGAAGGCGGGGGACGGGCGGGGCGTCCGGGGCCTCCGCCTGCTCGGCCGACTGGTCCGCCCACGCCTCGTTGAGCCGGGCGGTGAGCCGCTCGGCGACCCGTCGCGAGTTCACGAACACGAGCGTGGAACGGTGCTCCAGGATCAGTTCGAGGAGACGGCGTTCGAGGTGCGGCCACACCGACGCGCGGTCCTCCCGCGAGGGGGAGTCCCCCGTGGGCTCCGGGGCGGAATCGAAGGCCGTGGGCGGCGAGCCGGACCGCAGGGACGCCTGCGCGTACGTGATCGAGGAACGACTCGCCGCCCCGGGGCCGTGGGCGGACACCGGGGCGGCCGAACCGAGGTCGTCGAGGTCGGGCACGGGGACCACGACCTGCAGGTCGAACCGCTTGCGGGAGGCGGGGCGCAGGACGGCGAGCGGCCGGTCCCCGGGTCCTCGCACCCAACGGGCGACCTCCTCCACCGGACGGACCGTGGCCGAGAGCGCCACCCGCTGGGCAGGCCGGGGCAGCCGGAAGTCCAGCCGTTCGAGGCTCAGCGCCAGGTGCGCCCCCCGCTTGGACCCGGCCAGCACGTGCACCTCGTCGAGGATCACCGTGCGGATGTCGGTCAGCACCTCCCGCGCCGCGGAGGTGAGCAGGAGGAACAGCGACTCCGGGGTGGTGATGAGGATGTCCGGCGGGCGGGTGACCATCAGCCGACGTTCGTGCGGGGACGTGTCACCGGACCGCACAGCCACGCGGACCTGCGGGAGAGCGTGTCCGAGGCGTTCCCCGGCGGCGCGGATGCCGGCGAGCGGCAGGCGCAGATTGCGTTCGACGTCCGCGGCCAGGGCCTTCAGGGGCGAGATGTACAGCACCCGGGGACCCTGCGGCCGGGGGCGGCCGCCCTCCTCCGCGGAGACCGCGAGCCGGTCCAGGGCCCACAGGAACGCCGCGAGGGTCTTGCCCGAGCCGGTCGGGGCCACGACGAGGGCGTGCTCCCCCCGCCGGATGGCGGCCCAGGTGGCGGTCTGCACCGGGGTGGGGGCGGCGAAGGCATTCGTGAACCATGCCCGGGTGGGCAGGGAGAACCCTTCGAGGGGATCCTCCGGACCTTCGAGAGCCGGTCCGGGGGACGCGCCGTCAGCCGCCACCCGAGCATTCTCGCGCCGACCTCGGACACTCCTCGTCCTGTGCCTGTTCGCCAGGGGCCGGTGCCTGATCGCCGGCTCCCTCCTGGCGGTCGGGCCCCGACCCCGGAGAAGACCTGACATGCTCGGCAGGTGCGCAGCAGCGAGTTCTGGGAACTGGTCGAGGGCGAATTCGGTGCGGCCCGTGCACGCAGCCTGGTCCGTGACCATGTGCTGCGCCAGCTGGGACACTGCACCGGACAGCAGGCCATGGAGGCAGGGGAGCCGCTGCGCGATGTCTGGCTCGCCCTGTGCGACGACCTCGACGTGCCGGAGGAACTCCGCTGGCGGTCCACCGCTCCCCGGCGGCGCGGGCGGCGTTGACCGCGTGCTCCCGTCCGGCGGCAGCCTTCCGACCTGACCCAGCCTCGCCCGACTCGGTTCGGCTCGGCCCGGCCGGGTTCGTGAGGTGCGCCGGCCCCGGTTAGGGTCCCAGAGTGCGCCGAAACCGCCAGCAACTGCCGCCGGACGTCACCTCCGGGCCGGTCGTCCACGCCCGTGGGCTGGTCAAGCGGTTCGGTGAGTTCACCGCGGTCGACGGCATCGATGTCGAGATCATGGCCGGGGAGGCGTTCGGTTTCCTCGGGCCCAACGGTGCGGGCAAGTCCTCGACGATGCGGATGATCGCGTGCGTCTCCCCGCCGAGTGCCGGCACCCTGCGCGTGCTCGGCCTGGAGCCCGCGCGGCACGGTCCCAGAATCCGCGCCGTGCTGGGCGTCGTCCCCCAACGGGACACCCTCGACGAGGAGCTGACCGTCCGGGAGAACCTGATCAGCTACGCCCGGTACTTCGGCCTGCCCAAGGCGGTGGCCGAGACACGCGCGGACGCCCTGCTGGAGTTCGCGCAGCTCTCGGAACGGGCGGGGGACCGGGTCGAGCCGCTCTCCGGGGGCATGAAACGCCGCCTGACCATCGCCCGGTCGCTGGTGAACGAGCCGCGGATCCTGCTGCTCGACGAGCCGACGACGGGACTGGACCCCCAGGCACGGCAGTTGCTGTGGGACCGCCTCTTCACACTCAAGCAGCAGGGCGTGACGCTCGTCCTGACCACCCACTACATGGAAGAGGCGGAGCAGCTCTGCGACCGGCTGGTCGTGATGGACGGCGGACGGATCGTCGCGCAGGGGTCACCCCGCTCGCTCATCGAGGAGTGGGCGAGCCGCGAGGTGCTCGAGGTACGGCTCCCCGAGGCCGGACGTGACCGTTTCCTCGACGTGCTGGCGGCCTGCGCCGATCGGGTCGAGCCGTTGCGGGACCGCGTGCTGGTCTCCACGGCCTCCGGTGAGCGCGTCCTGGAGCAGTTGGCGCACGAGGGACTGCACCCGAGTTCGTCCCTGGTGCGCCGCAGTTCCCTGGAGGACGTCTTCCTGCGGCTGACCGGCCGCTCGCTGGCGGACTGAGCCCCGTGGAGCCGACGAACGTGCCGCTGCGCGCGCAAGAACCCGAGAACGCCGTGGCACTTGATCACCGGTCCACCGCGGTGGGGGGACTCGTCGGTCACCTGCGTTCGGTGCGCGCCGCGCTCGCCTTCTGGCTCATGACCTATCGGCGCACCTGGCGCGGCAGCGCGGCGAGCGGCTTCCTCGCCCCGGTGCTGTACCTCGGCTCCCTGGGCTACGGGCTGGGCTCGCTCATCGATCGCGGGACGGCGGCGGCCGGTGCCGGGCTGGGCGGCGTCGCCTACGCGGCCTTCGTGGCCCCGGGTGTCCTGACCGCCACCGCCATGCAGACCGCGGTGACGGAGTCGACCTACCCGGTGATGGGCGCGGTGAAGTGGAACCGGCAGTACCACGCCATGCTCGCCACCCCGCTGGAACCCGTGCACATCCTGCTCGGTCACCTGGCCTTCGTCGTGGTGCGGGTGGCGCTCGTCAGCCTCACCTTCGCCGGGGTCGGTCTGGCCTTCGGTGCCTTCGGGATCGGGGTCCTGCCCGCGGTCGGGGTGGCCGTGCTCTGCGGGGCCGCCCACGCAGCCCCGGTGATGGCGTTCTCCGTCCGTCAGGACACCGAGAGCGGCTTCCCCCTGCTCTTCCGCTTCGGTCTCGTGCCCATGTTCCTGTTCGCGGGCACGTTCTTCCCGCTCACGCAGTTGCCGGCAGCGATCCGTCCGCTGGCCTGGGTGACGCCCCTGTGGCACGCCACGGACCTGGCGCGAGGTCTGTGCCTCGGTTCCCTGCATCCCGGACTGCACGACCTGCTCTGGAGCGGGATGCACCTCGCCTACCTCCTGCTCTGGTGCGTGGGGGGATGCGCCCTCGCGACGCGCGGCTACCGGGCCAGGTTGGCGCCGTGAGCGGGCTCTCGCGCGAGGCCGGTGCGCCGGTGGAGGAGGCGGGTGCGCCGGACGTACCCGGGGGGCAGACGGGTGCGCCGGACATGTCTGTGGGGAACACCGGTGCGCCGGACGGGGAGACACCGGACGGCGTCGCGGCCCGGAGGGCCGGTGGCTCCTGGCCTGCGGGGCGGCTGCTCGCGGCCGTCGCCCACCAGACACTGCGTGCGGTTCCGGTGCCCGCCGGCGCGGGCCGGGCCCGCGCCCTGGTGCGTCGCAACATGACCGCCTGGCGGCACGCGCTGACGACACTGATCAGCGGCTTCTTCGAGCCGGTGTTCTACCTGTTCTCGATGGGCCTGGGGCTGGGTCGGCTGGTCGGCACGGTGGACGCCGGCGGCGGGCACCAGGTGCGGTACGCGCTCTTCGTCGCGCCGGCGTTGCTCGCGGCCTCGGCGATGAACGGCGCGGTCTTCGACACCACCGGCAACATCTTCTACAAGCTGCACTACCTGCGGCTGTACGACGCGGTGCTCGCGACCCCGCTGGGCCCCCGCGACATCGCGGTGGGCGAGGTGTCGTGGGCCCTGCTGCGGGGGACCGGGTACGCGGCCTCGTTCCTCCTGGTGATGGCCCTGGCGGGAATGGTCACGAGCTGGACCGCCCTGCTCGCCCTGCCCGCTGCGGTGGTGATCGGTCTCTGCTTCGCCGGTGTCGGGATGGCGGCGGCGTCCGTGCTGCGCTCCTGGCTGGACTTCGACCTCGTGCAGTTGGTGATGCTGCCGATGGTCCTGTTCTCCGGC
>CAZOWW010000128.1:0-16087 GCA_964583765.1 uncultured Kineosporiaceae bacterium | reverse complement strand
TCCTGGCCGACCTCAAGACGATCAAGGCCAAGGTGCCCTGGGTCGTCCCGTTGTACACGAACTACAAGGACGGCTGGCCTCTGTCGGCCTGGACGTACTACCGCGGTGGCGTCAGCGACGACCCCGACTTCGTCAACAAGTTCGTGACCGACCCGGCGCCCTGGACCGCGGGCAAGGACATGGCCGTCATCGACGGGCTGCTCTACGACGCCGTCGCCCAGAAACTCACCGAGGCCGACCCGACGACCACCAACTGGGAGGCGTCGAAGAACCTCATCGGCACCGGCAAGATCGGTGTCATGTTCCTCGGGTCGTGGGCCATCCCCCAGATGCAGGCCGCGGCGGTGGCCGCGGGCAAGAGCGCCAGTGACATCGGCTACATGCCCTTCCCGAGCCAGGTGAACGGCAAGTTCTTCGCGACCTCCGGCGGCGACTACAACCTGGGCATCAACGTCCACTCGAAGAACAAGGTCACGGCGCGGGCCTGGATCGACTGGTTCAACAAGGACTCGGGCTACTCGACCACGCAGGTCGGCCTGTCCCCGCTCGTCTCCGGCACCATCCCGGAAGCGCTGAAGTCGTTCACCGACCAGGTCGAGCTCATCACGCTCAACCCGGCCCCGGCGGGCAAGGAGGACCTGCTCAACCAGGTCCAGAAGGCGGCCGAGCTGAGCATGGACACGCCTGACTACCGCAAGACGATCGTCGACGAGGCCCGATCGGGCGCCAAGACCAAGCAGCAAATCTTCGACGAGCTCAACGCCCAGTGGAAGCAGGGCGTCGAGGACGCGGGCTGATCTGCCGTGAGCTCCCGGACCGCAGCGGGGCCGCCGCCCCGCCAGCGGGCCGGCGGACGCGCCGCGACCCGGGCCGTTGGCCCGGGTGGCGGCGCCACCGTCCGTCAGGCCGTGCTGCGCCGCGCGACCCCGTACCTCTTCCTCATCGTGCCGATGGTTCTCCTGCTGGGGCTGACGTACCTGCCCGTCGTGAACATGGTCTGGTACTCGTTCACCGACTGGGACGGGCTCGACAAGACGAAGCACTGGGTCGGCCTCAAGAACTACGTCGACGTGTTCACCAAACCGGCGAACCTCAGGGTGTTCACCGTCACCCTGTACTACTTCGCCGCCTCGTTCGTGCAGATGGCGCTGGCAATGTACTTCGCGACCATCCTGTCCTTCAAAGCGAGGTTCAAGAACATCTGGAAGGGGATCATCTTCTTTCCCTACCTGATCAACGGCGTAGCGATCGGCCTGATCTTCCTGAACTTCCTCAGGCCCGACGGCGGCCTCGACGCGACGCTGCGACTGCTCGGCCTCGGTTCGCTGATCCACCAGTGGACGGGTGACCCGACGCTCATCAACTTCACGCTGGCGTCGGTGTCGGTGTGGCGCTACCTCGGCCTGAACTTCGTGGTGTTCCTCGGTGCCATCCAGTCGGTGCCCTCGGAGACCTACGAGGCCGCCGAAATCGACGGCGCGAGCCGCTGGCAGGAGTTCCGCTACATCATCCTGCCGTCGATCAAGCCGGTGGTGTCGCTGTCGTTCATCCTGGCGATCTCGGGTTCGCTGGCAGTCTTCGAGATTCCCTACATCATGACCGGCGGCGGCAACGGCTCGGAGACGTTCGTCATCCGGGCCGTGAAGATGGCCTTCAGCATCGGGCGGGTCGGCCTGGCGTCGGCGATGGCCGTCGTCCTGCTGATCTTCGTCCTGTTCGTCACCTGGGTGCAACGCAGACTCGTCCCCGAGGAAGGGGCTGAGCTGTCGTGAAGCGCGTCCTCGCCCGCGTGGGCGTCTACCTCAGTCTCGTCCTGGCGACGGTCGCCGTCCTGCTGCCGATCGCGATCGTCGTCATCGGCTCCCTCAAGACGAACCAGGAGTACCTCTCGACCGGCCCGCTCACGGCACCGCACGACTGGCTCAACGTGCACAACTACGTCACGGCGTTCCGCGACGGCAATATGCTCTCCGGCTTCGCCAACACGGTGATGGTGCTCGCCCTGGCAGTGGGCGGCACGATCCTGATCGGCGCCGGAGCCGCCTACGCGATCGACCGCTTCGAGTTCCGTGGCCGCACGTTCACCCTCGGGGCGTTCCTCGTGGCCACGCTAGTGCCCAGCGTCACGACCCAGGTCGCGACGTTCCGGATCATCAACAGCCTCGGGCTCTACGACACGATCTGGGCGGGCGTCGTGCTCTTCGCGGGCACGGACATCATCTCGATCTACATCTTCTGGCAGTTCATGCGCTCGATCCCGCGCGCGCTGGACGAGGCTGCAACCCTCGACGGGGCCGGCCACCTGCGGATCTTCTTCCGCATCATCCTGCCCAACCTCAAGCCGGCGATCGCGACGGTTGTGATCATCAAGGGCATCGCGATCTACAACGAGTTCTACATCCCCTACCTCTACATGCCCGACCACAAGACGATCGCCACGTCGCTCTTCGCGTTCAAGGGTCCCTTCGGGGCGCAGTGGGAGGTCATCTCGGCGGGCATCGTGATCATCCTCATCCCCACCCTCGTGGCCTTTCTCAGCCTGCAGCGCTACATCTACAACGGCTTCACGACCGGGGCGACCAAGTGATCCTGTTCAGGCCTGCGCCTGCTCGGTGCCACGTGGGGCCAGCTCGGCCTGGAGGACGAGGGCTGCTGCACCGAGCGCCGCGGCCTCCGGGCCGTGCGTGCTCAGCCGGACGTCGATCGAGGTGCTGTGCCGGGCGAAACGGCGCGCCATGACGTGGTTCGCGACCACCGGCAGGTACAGCGGCCCGGCGACGGCGAAGGCCGGCCCGGTCAGGACGAGCAGGTCAGGGTCGATGACGTTGACCAGGGTGTGCGCCGCGACCGCGACATACCGGGCCGACGTCCCGACGACCTCGAGGGCCTTCGGATCGCCACCGAGGGCCAGGCGGGCCAGCTGGCCGAAGGCGGCGACGACCGAGCGCTCGGGGTCGCCGAGGTCGATCCCGGCCTCGCGGGCCCGCTCGACGGTCGGGACCGGGCCGGCGATGGCCTCGACGCAGCCGCGGTTGCCACACCAGCACTCTGGCCCGTCGACATCGACCGTGATGTGGCCGATCTCGCCGGCGTTGCCTCCCGCGCCGCGGTGGACCTGGCCGCCGTACAGCAGTCCCGCGCCGATGCCCTGGCCCATGAAGAGGGCTGCGAGGGTCGCCTTCGGAGCGATGCCATCGGTCCAGTACAGGCCCGCGGCGGTCGCGGTCGCGTCGTTGTCGAGCAGCACCGGCAGGTTCGTCGCCTGCTCGAGGCGCTCCCGCAACGGGAAGTCGACCCAGCCCCTCATCGAGGGCGGCGCGAGCACGATGCCCGTGGCTGCCAGCAGCGGGCCGGGGGCGACGAGCCCGACCCCGGAGAGCTTGGCGCGGTCGATCGCGGCGCGCTCGACGATCCCGTCGAGCTCATCGGCGACGACGGCGACGGCCTGGTCGGGCGCCACCTTCATCAGCGGACCGCGGCGCCACCGGGAGACCGTCGCCCCCCCGAGGTCGGCGAGCACGAAGGTCGTGGCGTCGGAGCCGAGCTGGGCGCCGAAGGCGTACCGCGCGGTCGGCTCGATCTGCAGCAGCGTGCGCCGCTTGCCCCCGGTCGATGCGCCTCGGCCGACCTCCACGACCAACCCCTCGTCGATGAGCTTGCGCACCACGGTCGATACTGTCGCCTGGGTCAGTCCCGTGGCGTCGGCGAGCTCGACCCGGCTGACCGTCCGCGACGCCCGGATGACGTCGAGGATCATCGTCCGGCTCTGCGGCGGCTGCGCGGACGAGTTGGGCACCACGCAACGGTACACAGCATGGACACGAGGGCCCTCGGCGGCGGAAGGGGACGTCATGAGCTCCTCGTTCGTCTTCGCGGGCGACTCGATCATGCAGTGGGGGTGCGGCGACACCGGTGTCGAGGACGTCGACCTTTGGCTGGATCCCGGCGCGGCTCCGCTCGACGGCGCGTGTGCCCCGACCCGGCACCCCGGCCTGCGCACCGCGAACGACCTGCGCACCGTCCCCACGGCGCAGACCGGGGACGCCGCAGAGGCGGTGACGGGCGAATCCGTGGCGACGACGTCATGAGCGGTGCCGCCATCGGCCTCGTGCTCGCCAGGCCGGCGCGACTGCTCGGCGAGGAAGCCTTCTTCATGGAGCTCGTCGCCGGGATGGAGGAGGCGCTCTCACCGCACGGCCTGTCCGTGCTCCTGCACGTCGTCAAGAATCACGAGGCCGAGATCGCGACGTGGCGCCGGTGGGCCCGGGACCGGCTTGTCGACGCGATCGTCGTGGTGGACATCAGCACGGGCGACGAGCGCCTCGACGTGCTCGCAGGCCTGCGTCTGCCGGCCGTCGTCCTCGGCGGTCCCGCCGAAGGCCTCCCGGCCTCGAGCGTGTACGTCGACGACGACGCCGCGGCGCGGGCCGTCGTCGACGGCCTCGACGGCCTCGGACACCGCTTCGTGGGGCGGATCAGCGGCCCAAGGCAGCTGTGGCACACCCGCCAGCGCGACGCCGCCTTCGTGGACGAGTGCGCGCGGCGTTCGATCGAGCTCGTAACGCTCGGGGGCGACTACAGCAAGGAGGCCGGCTATCGGCTGACCCGCCAACTCCTGGAGCCGGCCGTGGCGCCGACGGCGATCGTCTACGACAACGACGCCATGGCAGCCGCCGGGCTCGCCGCCGCATCCTCGGCCGGGCGCACGGTCCCGGCAGATCTGTCGGTCGTCGCGTGGGACGACTCGACGCTCTGCCGGCTCGCGGGGCCGCCACTGTCGGTGATCGCGGTCGACGTGTACGCCATGGGTGAGCAGGTCGCGGAGGTCATACGCGAAGCGATCGCGGGCACGCCCCGGACTCTGCACCGGGCGCCACCGCACCGTCTCATCCTCCGCGGCTCGACAGGGCCGGCAGCCCCGCGCACCTGACTGGCCGATCAGGTTCTACGCCGAACGGTCCAACCGAGGGCCTGTCGGCAACTTCGTGTGCACGGGTCGAACTGGCTACGCCCGCAGCCACGGGAAGCTGCGTTGGGACAACCTCCACGACACAGGTACTTTCGTTCGCATGGACACTCGTTTCTTGCGAGTGTGCCGGGTTCTCGTAGCCGAATCCCTCGGACACAGAATTACCCCCTGACGTCTCCGTCAGGTTCGCCAAGATCGATGGCTTGCACCGGCCACCAACAACACACCCTGATGGGCGAGGCCCCGGTGCTCCCGAATGTGCGACGAGAGCGGAGGCCATCGGATCTTCGATGTCCGTAGGGTTGCCTCGTGGACATGATGCCGCCGCCAAGTTTCGATCTTGTGGCGGCTGTGACGCCGGCGGCGCAGGAACGGCATGCGACGTGGCGGTTCATCCGGAACTACGCGAGGGAATGGCACCGTCCGCTGGGTCCTGGGGACGGTCTCGGCACCGCCGAGCTCGCCGCGTTGCGGGGCCCCCTCACGGCCCCCAACCCCCGGATCCATGCCCTTCCCCTGTCCCTGATCGAGAGCTACGCCCTCCTGTGCCACGCCCGCGACCTGACCAGCAACCAGAACAGGCTCCTCACCGGCAACCAGATCCATGTCGATGCCGACGGCCAGGTCCTGGTGCTGCGGATCGAGAGCCAGGGTTGCGCCGAGTGGGGCATCCACCTCGACGATCTCGATCAGGACGACCCGCCGACCCTCATGCAGATCTCGCACGAACCCGGCCTCTGGCGGCCGTATGCGCCACGCTGGTCCCTCGCCTGCCTGGAGATGGTGCTCTTCGAATCCCTGTTCCGCGCCCCTGATGACGACGCCGAGCTCCTGTGGGACACCGACTCCGACGACGTCGCCACAAGCCGACAGCGCCACGACCAACCCCGAAAGAGCTTGTTCGCAGAAGACCCCACGAGGATCCTGCTCGTGATCGATACATCGAAGACGTGGGCGACTCACCGGTCTCGCCAACACGTTCCTCCCGGAAAGGAACAAGATCATCGTAACTCCGCACGGCCCGGACAGCGGGTGGCCCACCGGAACGACCAATCCCAACACCCCCCAAGGCCGGATCCAACAGGCTGGCGCGATCGCCCATGGACTACGGCACAATCCCCGCGGGAGACGACGTGCCGGTCACATGCTCCTGGGCCTGTGCGCGGCCGTGGGACTGTGCATCCTCATCGTGATCGCCGTCTCCTGCTTCGGGTGACTGTCAGCGATCATGAAATTCCCCAGGTCTGAGGAGGTTCCGATCACGCAATTCCCCACCCCGGTCGTTCACGGAATTCCCCATGGGGACGACGAGCGTGCCGGCGGGGCGTGGCCTCCAGCAACGGTCAGGCTTCGGCTCACCCGAGACGGTGAGGAGCGGAGCCCCTGATGGCGAGGAGGACCTTCGAGATGATCGATTTGATCGAGCTGTACGAGCACTGGTGGGCTGGACGGTCCCAGGTGCGGGCCTGTCGGCAACTTCGTGTGCACGGGTCGGACGGGCCGCTCCCCTCCCATCCGCGCCACGGGCTCAGGTTCCCCTGCGGGAATTGCCCAGCCTCGCCCGGGGCGCCCCTCGACGGCTGTCGGGAGCCCGGACGGTGCCGCACCACGTGAGGGTGGACGCCAGGTCCGAGAAACGAGCCGGTACCGGTCACAGTCGACGCGCTCAGCGGTCAGACCGAACGGGCCGGAGGCGGTCACCCTTCGGACAACCTCCGCCGCGCCACCACCGGAACCCGCACACCACTACGCTGACCACCGCCACCACATGGGGAACTTCAGCGAGCAACTCTGGCCAAGATCATTAAGCGCCATCACCGTCCCGATTGCGGATCAGGTATTTCGCTCGGCAGCCGGTGTCTTCCAGGTCCATGACCATGTTCCGGGCGACCTGGGTCACCCACACCGCCGTGAGGTGCGCGGTGGCGCCGGGGATGCGGATGCGGCGGCCGGCATGCTGGATCAGCGCGAGGATGTACATGCGGGTTCCGGCGAGCGTGAGGGTCTCGATGAAGTCGGCCGCCAGCAACGCTTCGGCCTGCGAACGCAGAAACTGCGTCCAGGTTGTGCCGGCTCGGTCCGGGGTGGGGTCGATCCCGGCATCGCGCAGCATCTCCCCCACCGTTGACGCCGCGACCGTGATCCCGAGCGTGAGTAGCTCCCCGTGCACCCGGCGATACCCCCACGAAGGGTTCTCGGCGACCAGGCGCAGCACCAGCGTCCGGATCGAGCGGACGGTCGCAGGCCGGCCCCGCATCGGTGGGCGTGACGCGACCGCGTGTCGGTGGGCGAGGAGGTCACGGTGCCAGCGCAGCACTGTGTCGGGGAGTACCAGCAGCCGCAATCCCTGCAGACCTGGTTTCGGGGCCCGGTGCAACAGCGCGGCCAGCCAGGCCCGGTCGGCCGGGTTGAACCGGACCCGCTGGCCGCCGAGCTGACGCTGCGCATCATCGCGCAGTCAGCGGCAGCCATGCGTAGTGGAGCCGTCCGTGGCTTGCCCGCCGAACCTCAAACAATCCTTGACCAGGACGGACGCATCTCTCGGTAGGCACAAGGATGCGGACACGAGCGCGGCTCCCGGAACGATCTTCAGGCTTCGACACCCGAAAGATCACCAGGAGCCGCGCTCCCGCGTCAGCACGCCACGCCGTACACACCCAAAGCCGGGCACGTCACCTCAGATCCGGACAGTGCCGGGGCCCTGCTTAGCGCAGGCTCCATTGCTGGTTCGTCTGGCCGTTGCAGGACCAGAGGATGAGCTTCGTACCGTTGGCTGTTGCAGCACCAGTGGCGTCCAAGCACAACCCGGACTGCGCCCCGGTGATCGTGCCGTTCGAGTTGACGTTCCACTGCTGGTTCGTCTGGCCGTTGCAGTCCCAGATGATCACCTGGGTGCCACTGCTAGTCCCCCGCCCCGACGCATCCAGGCACTTGCTGCCGTACACCATCAGCTGCTTGCTGGACGTGGACGTCCACAGCTGATTCGTAGCACCGCTGCAGTCCCACAACTGCACCTGGGTGGCGTTGACCTGGGTCGAATTCGGAACGTCCACGCACCGGCTGGACTGGCTACCGACGATCTCCTTGCCCCCGGTGCTGGCCGCCGTCGCGTAGCCGGCGGCGACGATGTTGGCCTGCACGGCGTTCTCGGTGGCGTCCGACGGGTAGCCGGACGTCATGACGCCCTCGTAGAAGGTACCGGCGGAGCCGTTGCTGTTGTCGCCGCCGATCCCGAGGATGATGGCGCCCTCCTTGTGCATCGGGTTGTA
Source organism: uncultured Kineosporiaceae bacterium (assembly GCA_964583765.1). Taxonomy (GTDB): domain Bacteria; phylum Actinomycetota; class Actinomycetes; order Actinomycetales; family Kineosporiaceae; genus CAZOWW01. Next base: position 7,849 of record CAZOWW010000128.1, on the reverse strand, counting down.
GCCGGAGACGTTCGGGCGCACTCCGCTGTAGTAGGTCGACAGGCTGCCCGACTGCGCGTTGCCGGCCCGGATGGCCCACTGGTTTGCCGTGCCCTTGACGATGGCGGTCAGGTACCGGGAGCTGACCGTCGGGTCGTTGGCGTTGTAGCCGGCGTTCACTCCGGAGAACAGGCCGTTCTCGAGGTCGGCCATGACCCAGGGGCCATTGCCGGTGCCGTAGCCCCAGACCTTGATGTTCCCGAAGTAGATGGCCTCCATATGGCCGTTGCCGGTGTCGTTGTTGCTGGTCTCGGCGTTGCCGTAGTCGAAGCAGCAGCCACCGTTGTAGTGCGTGCCGTCGAAGATCGCGTACATGCCCTCCGGGTTGTCCCCGGTCGCGATGCCGGAGGTCGCGTCGTTGCGGTAACCGGTGCCGGCGGCGATGTAGACGCCGTAGGCCTTGTTGCCGCCGACCGTGGTCGGCGCCGCGGTCGCGTTCGCGAGGTTGTCCGCCCCGCCAGCGGCCCCACCGCCGGGCGCCTGGGTGAGGTCGTTACCCCGACCGGTCTGGTCGTAGATCCTCGTGATCACGCAGGTCGTCCCCGCACAGAACGAGTCCTGCGTCGCCGCGTTGGCGACGCCGCCCGCGGTGAGCGGGCTGACGCTCGCGTAGGTGCTGTCGGAGGAGCGCCGCACCTGGTAGAGCGGACCGTTGTACGCCGCGTACAGCGCGCGGGTGGTGCTGTGCGCAGCCACGCACGGCGTCCCGCCCGAGGCGTAGATGTCGCAGGGCTGCGATGTGGCAGCCTGCGCAGTGCCAGATGCCACCGCAAGGCCGGCAGCGGCGAGCACCGCGACGGCGCCCCCACACAGCAGGCCGCCGCGGAGACGGCGAGTCCATGAACGGACGATCATGACAAGTACCCTCTCTTCTGACGCGTTGGAGTCAGTTTCGGGCGAAGCGCCGTCCGTGACAGTTCGGTAGTTCGGCGCCGCGAGGCTTCCGGGCCGGTGGCTTAGCCGCACGACTCGTCTCGCAAGGGGTGTTGACCGATTCGGTACTGACGGGGTTACTTCGGACGCGATCGGTTGCGGTGCCGCCCCGGCTGCCCCCGGGGCGGGACCACCCTGCTAGACCCCCGAAGGGTCAATTGCGGGTCCATTGCTGGTTGCTGCCACCGTTGCAGGTCCAGATCTCCACGGCAGTGCCGTTGCTGGTCCCGTTACCGGTGACGTCCAGGCAGAGCCCGGACTCGACTCCAACCACCGTGCCGCTGGCGTTGACCGTCCACTGCTGGTTGGCGCCGTTGGTGCAGGTCGAGATGTCCACCCGGGTACCCGCGCTGGTGGCATGCCCCGGCACGTCCAGGCACTTGGATCCGTACACCGTCAATTGGTCGCTTGAGGTTCGCGTCCACTGCTGGTTCGAGCCGCCGTTGCAGTCCCAGATGTTCAGGAGGGTGCCGTCGGTCTGACTCACGTTCGGCACGTCCAGGCACCGGTTGGAGCCAAGGCCACGCAACACCCCGGTGAGTCCTCCCGTACCGCCGCTGGATCCGGCGGTCACGGACAGGTTGTCGAACTGTGCCGTTTCGCCTTGGCCGGTGCCGAGACCGACCTGTCCAGCGCCGAAGGTGGAGTCGCTGGCGGTGCCGACCTGGGCGCCGTCGATCGTGGCGGTGATAGCACTGCCACTGAAGCCCAGAGCGAGGGTGTGCCAGCGGTTGATTCCCAGCGCCGAGACCGTTCCGCTGCGCAGCGTGGTCAGTTGCCCACTTGTGTTGTTGCGCAGGATCGACCAGGAACCGGTGTCGGTGACCCTCAGGAAGTACCCGTTGTAGTTGCCGATGGGATCCAGGTTGGTGCTACCGACACGGCCCTCGAGTTGTGCGTAGCCGGAATTCTCCAGCAGCACGTCTGCGGAGGCTGCGTAGTTGTTCCAGTTCAGGTTCCCGCCGTAGGTGGCCGGGTCGGCGAGAGTCTTCCACGTGATCGGAGCCTGCGTCGACGATTGGCGCAGACACATGCCCGAACGCCCAGCGCCACAGGCGGCGGTTTCGAACGAGCCCTGCATGTCCTGCAGGTACTTGGGAGACCGGCCGGCGGCGTAGCTCTCGAAGTCGTCGCTGTAGGGCAGGCTCAGCGATCCCTGGGCCGGGCTGACCGCGGAGCCCTTGCCCTGCCCGGTCGTGGTGGTGATCGTGTAGAGGTAGCCGGGTTGCACGGTCAGGGAATAGTTGCCGCCGGAGGGGGTGATATCGCTGCTGTGAACGAAGTAGTCAGCGGTGTTGCTGGAGTTCAGGTTGGTTGCCCACACGTGCACCGCCCCGGTGGACAGCCCGCCCATGACGCTGAAGTTCAGCGTCTGCGCGGCGGTCGCGTCCATGGTCTCGATGATCGTGCTGTAGTCGGTGTTGTTCGTCGACTTCAGCGACACGTAGCTGCCGTTGGCGCGGTTACCGCTGATGAAGCCGCTGGAGGAGTCCAAGTACCTCCAGCCCGGGGCCGTGAACTGGGCGGTCTGCGCCAAGGTCCAGGCATCCTTGCCGACCGAGTACCAGCCCGACCACGGCTGGTTGGCCAGGATCAACCCCACCGTGGGCCAGGGAATGTTCGGCGTGACCGCGGCGATCAGGTCCCAGTTGAGGTAAGCGGTCATCTTCCCGTCGATGTAGCCGCGGTTGATGCCCCGGGCGAGCGGCTTGGCGCCGTCGTTGTAATCCTGGGATCCGTTCTCACTCGCCCACAGCGTCTTGCCCGAGTTGCTCACGTTGGTCGGTACCGTGCAGGACGACTCTGCGCTGAGGTATCCGCACGGGTAGTGTCCGGAGAGCACATCGACCGCGCTGCGGAAGGTCGCGTTGCTCACCATCTCGTCCGCGCCCGCCCATGCGCCCGGGTACAGGTCCGGGACGATGAGCTTCACGCCGGTGTAGCCGTTGGAGTTGAGGGCGTTCCGCACATTGATGGTGAAGTTGACGTCCCACTGCCGTTCGTTCTGTACGGGCGTGAGATAGTCGATGGTCAGATTGTGCTGCTTGGCGCAGCCCAGCCAGGACAGGTAGTAGTTGATCATGTCGGTGGACAGGAAGGTGCCGTTGCCGATCCAACCCGGCGCGCCCCAGGCCAGGCCCACGAGTTTGATGTTGGGGTTGCGGGCCTTGGCCTGCTCCATGATCCACCACTCGTAGCCGCGGTTGCAGTTCAGGTCACCGCGGAAGTGTGCATGGCTGGGCTCGGCACCACTGGTGGAGTTGGTGTCCCCGCCGATCTCGACCTTGAGGATCTGCAGGGCCGCGCCGTAACCAGGCTTGAACAGGTAGTCCAGGATCTGGCCACGTTGCGGTTCGGGATAGTCGATCAGCAGCCGGCTGTTCCCGCCGCCACCACTGACCGCGCCGACGCCATCGAACGTGCGGCCACCGGACGTCCCGTTGATCGTGATCGAGGTAGCGGCCCGGGCCGGTGTGGCGAGCGCGGTCACCACACCACTGGCGGCCAGCATTGCGCAGGCGGCCACGAGCACGGAGGCCGGTGGGCGACGCAACCGCCGCTTGATTCCTGACATGGTGGGCCTTCCCTTCAGCTTCTCCATCCCAGGCATGGTGTGACGTTGGCCCTGGATTGGATGACGGTGCCGTTCCACAGTCGGGTGACGGTCTGGCCTGCGCCGAACGATCAGGTCAGTTTCCAGGTGCTGACGGTCGCCATAGCTGCGGCGAGCGGCTCATTCGACGGCTGTTAACGCTAACATTTGGCTACGCCGTGATGCCTACTCGATTCCGGGGTGTGGAGAATCAGGACATGGGATGAAGTGGCTAATCCGCCCGACAGAAGAACAGAGAGGCCCTTCCTCGGACTGACAGGTGTACCAGCCTCGTCTCGGCCCCTGCAAAGACGATGGGCATGCATGAAGCCATTGAACCGGGACAACCCGACCTGAGTCGTGGTGACCCGTGAGATCCCCTCGACGGGACAGCAGTTGCTCGAAGTGTTCGACGCCTGCGGGAAAGCGTGATAGCGGGGAAGCTAAGGCGAGCACGATGCACGTGTCAAGGCTGCAATGAACACGTATACGCCGACACCGACACGCCACAGATCAGGAGAGGGCCTGACTGGTTACGTTTGAAGACCCTGCGCAAGGAGTCCTTGCAGGTCAGGGTCATCTTGTGGGCGTTGGCAGTGATGCGGTCGACGATGGCGTCGGCAACGACTTTCTCCTCGATCTGGTCGTTCCATTTCGCGGGCGGGATCCGGGAGCAGAAGATCGTGGATCCGACGCCGGTGCGGCGTTCGATCAGCGCGTGGAGGTGCCGGACCTGTTCGACGGTTGGCGGGCTGGTGAACCATTCGTCGAGGATGAGCAGATCGACCTTGACGAGCTTGGCCAGTGTCGCTCCGCGGCCCCGGCGCGTTCGGCAAGGGTGAGCCGGTCGAGCAGGTCGACCGCACGCAGGTAGAGGTCCGGTCGGGCAGGACGTGTAGGTCGGTGACGTCGGCGTGGGGTTGGGCGAGGTCGGCGGCGCGGCGCAGGCGGGTCAGCTTCGAGTTGCGTCGCCGTTCCCGTTCCCGGCCGGTGATCATCTTGACGACGTCGACGGTCGTCAGGCTGGTCGTGTCGGGGCTGGCGAGCTGGTCGAGGCATTCGACCATGCCGGTCAGGCGCATTTCCTTGAGCGTGTCCGGAATTAGCCATCAGGGTCTTGGGCCACTCCAAATCCCTTGACCATCTGGACGGCGAGTCGAAGCCCCTCGTCGACCTCCGGTCCCACCTCGACGGGGTCCATGTCACCCCAGCCCTTCGCGGGGACTTCGGACCGGCCCACGGATCGGGCGAGAGATCGACCGGTCAGGGTGGCCAGGCCCGCCGTTTCCACGGCAGCGAAGAGCCCGTGCCGGTCCATGCGCCCTCGCCCCTCGGCCACCGTCACTGTCGAGCGCGCGCCTTGTCAGGAAGAATCATGTACGACGTCCCCGGGTCAGGTGGGGCTACCCCGAGGGCGTGGACGGAACGGACGCGGCCCCTAGGGCGGGCCTGTCGGTAAGTCTGTGTGCGGGGGTCTGCGGGCCGAACCCGGGGCCGGGTCCGGGGCTCCTACTGTGCGTCCCAGGAGTGGATGCGGCGCAGCAGTATGCGGCTCTTGTGTTGGACCTCGCCCATTCGCGCGAGGATCTCGTCCAGCGCCCGGATGGCGGCCAGGATGTGGGGGCCCTTGTTGAGCATGACGCACTCGGCGCGTTGGGCGGCCGCCGCGTCGGTGATCTCCGCACGGGAGGGTTGCCCGGTCTTGGCCAGGGACTCCAGAACCTGGGTGGCCCAGATGGTCGGGACATGGGCCGCCTCGCACAGAGCCAGGATCTGTCGGGGGACCTCGGAGAGGCGTTCGAAGCCGATCTCCACGGCCAGGTCCCCGCGAGCGATCATGACGCCGAGCCGTGGGTGACGCATGGCGGTGAGCAGGATGGAGGGCAGGTTCTCGAAGCCCTGCCGGGTTTCGATCTTCAGGATGAGCCCCAGATCGTCCGCGGTGGGGCCGGCGGCGTGCAGGCGGTCCAGGACGTGCTCGACGTCCGCGGCGGTGCGTATGAACGAGACCGCGACCAGGTCGGCGTGCTCGGCGACGAACGGCAGGTTGTCGTCGTCCTGCTCGGTCAGCGCGGTCAGGGGCAGCACGGTGTCGGGCAGGTTGATGCCCTTCTGGGCTCCCAGGAACTGGCCGCCCGGCTTGGTGCGGGCGATCCGCAGGACAGCTTCGCCGTCGGTGACGCGTTCGGCCACCGCGGCGATCGCGCCGTCGTCGAACAGGACGGCATCCCCGGGACGTATCGCGGTGATCGCCTGCGGCAGGGTGCAGCCGATTCGGGCATCGCGGCCGGGCGACGGCGGATCGACCGGGGTGAGGTCGCTGGTCAGGACCAGGTGGTCTCCGCTGGTCAGGGAAAACCTGCGCCTGAGAGGGGGGATACCGGCCGCGCTGGTGACCGCGCCGTGGCACGAGAGTCTCGTCCCGTCGGCGAGGTAGGCGTTGCGGCGCCCTTCGGCCAGGGCCACACCAGGGCCGACCTGGGTCACGGTGAAGGTGCGCCTGCGGTCACGCGCGTCGGTCATGGTGATTTCCTCGCCGACGCGACGGCGCGCCAGCCACGCCTGGTCGACGCCCACGGCCAGAGCCGGGCGGGCACCCGGGGCGATCGGTGCCGGCGACGGCTTCACGGCGTCCGCGGGGGTGAGCCAGATCCGGGCCGGGGCCACCACCTGGCCGGTCTCGTCGCGGGTGACCCGTGCCCGCCCGACCGCCGGGCCGTCCGCGATGGGTCCGGTCCGCAGCTTGGGGCCCGGCAGATCCATCGACACCAGGACCTGGCGGCCCGCGGTCGCGGCGGCGGCACGGACATGGGCGGCCATCCGTGTCCAGGCTGCGCGATCGTCGTGGGCACAATTGATCCGGGCAACATCCATCCCCGCCTCCACCATGGCGGCGACGAGTTCGGGATCGGTGGCCGCCTCCCCGGGCAGAGTCACCATGATCCGCGTGGGTCGCCCAGGGCGCATGACGCCGAAGACTTCGCGGGAATTGGCATCCAAGACGTCGTCACCGCCGTCGAGAGCCTGGTTGGTCGCCGCCAGGTGCCATGGCCCGTGGTCCCCGCGCAGGGCTGCCAGCACATTGCGGGCGGCCTGTACCTTGGCCCGGACATCGGCCTCGGTGGTCGCCAGGGACGTGGCACCGATGTCCATCAGGTCGTTCTGCAGGGCCCGTAGGTCCTGGTGCCGCAACGTCGCGTAGTGCACCAGGTTCACCGCGCCCCGTCGGTGCTGCGCACAGACGGCGGCGATGACGTCGGCGTGGGCTGTTTCGGCCCGGGCGAGCTCGGCGACCAGGGCATCCAGCCGGGTGATCAACACGTCCAGCGATTCGGGCATCCGCGCTCCCAACGCGTGGGCGCTGCGCAACGGTTCCACGTGCCGTGTAGGTGCGCCGGTCGAGTACGGCAACGTCCCTCTCGCCTCCGCGTCGACCCCGCTGGCCGAGCACGCAGCCTCGTCGATCAAGCGGGTACGGCCGGGACCAATATCCGATCGTCGGCCGTCACAGCGGGCCGGGCGGCGGGTCCTGGTTGGCCTGCGCAGTCCTCTCGGAGTTTCGCGCCGGCGAACCTGCGAACGAACAGCGGGACGTAGGAACGGATTCGAGCGAGGGCGAAGCGGTCGGCGACCTGTTGGATCTCGGAGTCGACCGCGGCGAACCCGAGTCGCGAGTCGTACTGATCGTGCAGGGATCCCACGACGACACTGAGATCGCCGGTCAGCTGGGCGTGCGGGCCGTCGGGAGCTGACACGAGGGCAGGACGTGGTGGACTTGAGCGTTCACCGGGGGTCATTTCCCCAGCGTGACACACTCTGCGGGCCACGCCCGGAGGACACCGCCGGCTCCGGCCCACGGTGGGGCACCCCCAGACCGGGGTCACCGTGCGAGATGGCCGCCATCGGCCCCCGGACATCCCACACCTGGGGGCATTCGAGCCCCTGAGCTGGGCGTCCACCACTGAACCATCGTCCGCCTCGTCCAGATCGGCCGGACACCGAAGCGCTTCAGCTTCCTCCGTTGGGGATCCAGACTTGCCCCGTTGGTGCAGAGTTCCTCAGACCGATATGGGGCCCTGACCCTGGATCTTGGACACGCCGAATCCAGCACGTTGCTGGGGAAGCGAGGGGATCCATCTCATGGCCCGTAGGAGCTACTCCGATGAGTTCTGTCGGCAGGCCGTCGACTTGTTCGATTCCACCCCTGGCGCAACGTTCAAGGGGGCCAGGCTGCCCGCCTGCACGACCGAGGCGTCCAGGTCGATGACCGTGGTCCCGGTCAAC
>CAZOWW010000127.1:0-16153 GCA_964583765.1 uncultured Kineosporiaceae bacterium | reverse complement strand
GTGCTCGCCCACGGGGCGAGGGTGCCCTTGGCGGTGTAGACGTAGGCGATGCCGTGCAGTGCGACACCGTCCACCTTGTCGAACTGGCCGCCGAGGAGGAGACGGGTCCCGTCGGAGGAGAGTTCCGCCGCCCAGACCTCCCGATCGGCGGTGGGGGCGAAGGCCGTGACGAGAGCGCCCTTGGTGTCCACGGCCGCCACGCGGGTGCGGGCCACCGAGTTCACCGAGGTGAAGTTGCCCGCGAGGTAGACGGTGCTGTTCGTGACCGCGAGGCCTCGCACGCGGCTGCTCACGGTGGGCTTGAAGGTGGTGTCGAGGGCGCCGTCGGAGGTCCGGAAGGCGGCCACCCGGTACCGGGCCTGGCCGTCCACCCGGGTGAAGTCACCGGCGACGTAGATCCGGGTGCCGTCGGGGGAGGGGACCACCCGGAAGACGTCGGCGCACACCCACTGGTGCAGGACTCCCGTGCCCTGGCAGAACGGGCCCGGATCGGTGGCGCTCGTGAAGGCGGGGGCGCTGATCGTGTGGTGGAAGGGCAGGAGCGCACCCGTGGTCAGGTCGAAGGCCAAGATGTTGGCGCGGGGGGACTCCTGGGTACCGGCGGGCGCCCCGGCCGGTCGGGCGCTGCTGAAGAACCCTCCGGCGTAGACCGTGTTGCCCACCACCGCCAGCGAGTAGACGATCCCGTTCGTCTGGACCGTGGGCAGCAGGTCTGCGGAGACCGTCTCGGGCAGGATGCCCACTGCGGCCTGCGTGGGTGCCACGGGTGACACGGTGGCGGTGAGGGCGACGGCCAGGAGCCCTCCCACCACGGAGGCCGGGGTCAACCGGCGGAGTCTGCTGAATGCCTGCGACATCGCTCTCCCATGAGGTGACCCACTCTCCGCCGGAGGGCGGTCGCACGCGATCACGGTGCCTCGCCGCCGACGTGGGAGGGGGGAGGTCAGCACCCCGAGACAGGGATGCCACTTCGGAAAGTAACATGACACTCACGCAAAGCGACCGACTAGCGGCGGGAGTGGGACGGAACGGTCCGTTCTCCCGATGCCGAAACGTCATCTACGGCGCGAACCCGGCGTACCCGCCCACCTGGGTGAACGGGTTGACGTACCATGGAACGGTGATCAGGACAGCCGGATGAGTGGGCGGGGGGCTTCGTCGCAGGCCTGCCCCGACCTCGGGTCGTACCAGCTGATCGAGGTGGGTGGGGCGTCAGCGGTGGTGGTCCCGGTATCCGATTTCCTGCGGCTCCGGGCGTTGGAACGCCTCGCCTCCGCGGAGCATCTCGAGGACGCCGACGACACGGCGGCCGCCCAGGAGTGGGCTGCCCGCGACGCGGCCGGCACGACGTCCTACACCCCGGCTTCCCAGGTGCGGCAGAGGTTGGCCCTGGCCCGGTGACCCTGCAGATCCTCTTCGAGGAGAAGGCGATCAACGAGGCCGCCGCGTTTCTGGCCGACGATGCTGCCGGGCTCTCGCAACTCCTCGACGCCATCGATGCTCTGGCCGAGAACCCCCGGCCGACCCGTTCGTTCCCCTACCTGTCCGCGCATCTGCGCCGGTTGCGCCTCGGCCGGTACCGGGTGCTCTACCGGATCGACGGTGACGTGATCTCGATCGGGCACATCGCCCGGGGCCGGTCCACGCGCTGAGGGCTGGGGTCGACGGTCCGGGCAGCGAGGCCCCGGTGCGTCCCTCCGGCCGGCGCGGACGATCGGTGCGTAGGCGGGTTCTGCGGCTGCGTGAGCAGGGCTGACGCGCCGGACAGGCGCCCCCTTGATCACCCGGAGGATATGATCAGTAACATGTGGTGATGGAGATCTCGTCAAGGAGGACGCTCGCCGCAATGCATTGACACGGGGGATGTTCGGTGTGGGGTGTTCTGTCACAAGGGCGCAAGTCGCTGGGAACGGTCGGTTCTGTGGCCGAGTTCGTTGCCAACATCGTCGCCTTGATCACGCTGGTCGGAGGATTCGTCCTGGCGGCGGTAAAGATCCTCAGGAACAACGCACCGGGGCAGGTGGCCGCCCTGTCGGTGTTGGCTGTGGGCGTCTCGTACGCCGCAGGTTGGCTGACCTCGGCGCGAGGTAGGCGACGGCACGCGGTGTGTCCGATGGCCGAGGCCGCCACGATGCCCGGGTCGCACTGCCTGGGGTACACCTGCGTGGCCACGCATTTCGAGTGGATCATCGATCCAGAGGATCCTCGACACACGACGCAGATCATGCGCAAGACCGTGAAGGCGTTCGCCGGCCAGGTACAGATCGTCGAGAACCGGTACCGGTGGACCGGGGAGGGCCGGGAGCCCTTGCCCTCCACGCAGGTGCCCGGCCAACGGGTCCTCTCGGCCGACCCCATCCTGCGCGAGGACGCGTATCGCGTCTTCTATGTCTTCCTCGACACCCCGCTCACGCGGGGGGAGACGACCACGATCGTGGTGCGCCAGGAGTTCTACGACGATCAAGGAGTGCTGCAGCCCTTCCTCGCGATGACCGTGAGCGAGCTCCTCGGCGAGCTCACCCTCTCCGTCCGCATGCCCTCGGACCTCCTCGCATCGCCCAGGGCCGTCCACGCCGTGGAGTCGGGCACTGCGGCAAACGGTCAACGGTCAACGCTCAATCGTTGTCCGGTCGTCGCCGATGATCGTGGAGTGATCACTCACACCTGGCGGAAGGTCGTGCTGGGCAACCGGTACGAGATCCGCTGGGTCTGGAAGGACTACCCACCGGCGGCGGATCCGGACGGCAGCGTGGATCTTCGGGGACGTGAGCCGACCGCGGACCGGTCGAGTTGGTTCCGGTGGCGTCCGGACGGTCTCGGATGAGGGTGGCTGGTCGCTCCAGGTCTCGGTGCGCGGTTCCCCGGGCCACCGGCGACCCGGCCATCGGGCATCGCCTCGTGGCATCGGATCCAGGAGATTGCGGGGGTTCCGTGGAGAACTTGTGATGGGCCGGTGCTCCCAGCCCTGCATTCCCGGCGTGACGGATCAGGATTCCCGGCGTGACGGATCAGGCGCCGTCCTCTGGCAGTGCCACTGACGAGTGGCACTGCCGCTGACGACCGGCAGCGCTCTTGACGAGAAGCCCGTGAGGGCGCATCGGACACGCAGCCGGTACTGTTCACCCTGGCCGTCTTCGAGCCGGGTGGGGGAGCGGGAACCGGGCGGGAGATCACATGAGGATGGTCGTTCCGCGATCGGTCCCGGTACCGCCCTGGGGACTGGCGCTGGTGGCGATGTCGTCCGTCCAACTGGGGTCGGCTCTGTCGGTGGGGCTGGTCTCGACCGTGGGGCCGGCCGGGACTGCCTGGCTACGGCTCAGCGCGGGAGCAGTCCTCTTCGTCGCCCTGGCCCGGCCACCGCTCCGGGAAGTTCGCGGGCGGGACGTGCCGGCCGTCCTCGGTCTCGGCGTCACGACCGGGTTGATGACCGTCGTGTTCCTCGCCGCGATCGAGCGGATCCCGCTCGGTACCGCGGTCGCGATCGGGTTCCTCGGCCCGATGGGTGTTGCCGCCGTACGCAGCCACAGCCGGCAGGCGCTCGCCTGGCCAGGGTTGGCACTGCTGGGGGTCGTCCTGCTCACCCGGCCCTGGACGGGAACGGCCGACCCTGCCGGCCTCGGGTTCGCCGCGCTCTCCGCCGCGGGATGGGCCGCCTACATCCTGCTCACCCAGCGGGTCGGTGACCGCTTCGCCGGCATCGGAGGCCTCTCCCTGACCATCCCGATCGCGGCGGTGACCGCAGCCGTCGCGGGCGTGCCGGAAGCCGCCGGTCACCTCACGATCACGGTCGTCGTCACGGCTGCCGGACTCGCCGTCCTGCTGCCGGTCCTGCCGTTCGCGCTGGAGATGCTCGCGTTGCGTCGGATGACGCCCACCGCCTTCGGGACACTCATGGCGCTCGAACCGGCGTTCGGCGTCCTGCTCGGGTTGCTCGTCCTGGAGCAGCGGCCCTCGATCGTGCAGCTCGCGGGGCTGGTGCTCGTCGTCCTGGCCGGCGCCGCAGCTCAGCACGGCGGTCGACGTCCGCCCGTCGACACCCTCGCCGTCCAGGAGCGAGCCGTTCCCGTTCCTGCGGCCTGACCTCGGCGGCTGAGAACCGGAACCGGAACCGGTCCGTCCCGGCCCTGGCCCCCGTGCTCGCCCGCGGGCGGCCTGACCTCAGAGACTCGCGGCGACCCGGGTGAGGGTGCGTCGGCCGATCTCGGCGAAGGGCGGGTCGTTGGCGATCCCGGTCTCCAGGAGCATCGTGCCGAAGAACAGCGCCCAGCCGAGGGCCCTGGTCCTCGTGGACTCCGAGACGGGGCCGTAGGCCTCCCAGAGTGCGTCGTGCGCGGTGACGGGGAAGAGCATCCAGGCGGCCGCAAGGTCGGTGGCCCGGTCCCCGACGCTCATGTCGCCCCAGTCGAGGACCGCGGCGAACCGGCCGTCGTCCACGACGATGTTCTTCGGGTGCAGGTCGCCGTGCACCCAGGTCTCGGGGACGTCGCACGGCACCTCGCGGGCGGCGTCCCAGAAACGGGCGAGTTCGGTCCAGTCGACCGGGAGGTCGGCGGTCAACCCGGGCAGGAGGGCAAGCCGTCGGGCGACGGAGTCGAGGGTGTTCAGCGGCACGCCCCGGTAGGTACTGCGCGGGGCCTCGGCGGGCGCGGGCCGGTGCAATGCGGCGAGGAACCGACCGAATGCGGGGGCCTCCCCGGGCGCCGGCTCGCCGTGTTCGGCGGAGCGTCCCGGAACCCAGCGCAGCACGCTCCACGGCCAGGGGTATCCCGGGCCGGCCACCCCCGCGCGGACCGGCACCGGCACCGGCACCGGCAACATCTCGGCCAGGAGCGGCAGCCACCGTTGTTCACTGCGCAACAGGGGCACCGCGCCGGAGATCCGGGGCATACGTACCGCGAACTCGTCGCCGAGACGGAAGGTGACGTTGTCCCACCCCGTGGCGTACGGGTGCACAGGCAGGTCCGCGAGGTCCGGATGCTGGTCCCGCAGCAATGCGCGGACCAGGTCCTCGTCGACCTCCACCTCGGCCGGGGGAATGCCCTTGGGCACGGTGGGCAGGGCCGTGGCGGGGGACCCCTCGCTCGCACTCACCGCCCCAGGCTAGAGGCACCCCGTGTCTCACGCCCCGACCGGTCCTGCTTCGGGGGCCACCACCGGAGCATCGAAGGCGCAGCTCGGGGCAGAGGAGGCATAGGCGGATCGCGCCGGGTGTTGTCGCCACCGTGGCTGAGATCATCGGAGTTCTGACGCACGTGATCGTCGACGACCTGGACCGGGCACTGCCGTTCTACGGACGACTGGCCGGTGGGCAGGAGCCGCACCGATTCCGGTTCCGGGACCTCGATCTGGCCCGGGTCGGACCCTTCCTTCTGCTCGCCGGGGACACCGAGACCTACCGGGAGCAGGTCGCCACCCTCCTGACCAGAGACCTGGAACCGGTGATCGACGAGATCGAGCAGGCCGGCGGACATATCCTCGAGGGACCCTCGCCGGCTCCGAACGGGCGGCGGTTGATCGCCCGGCACCCGGACGGCGCGGTCTTCGAGTACATCGAACGCACCTGAGGACAAGGGCGGGAACGTGGTTCAGGGTGGCTCTCCTCGGGCGATCCGGGCAGCGCTGTTGCCCGAGGAGGTAGGGTCCTGGACGGCTCCTCGGGTCCTCGGGTGCTGAGCGAGTGGCGCCCGTGCTCGGTCGGTCACCCGGTCGCGGTCGGGCCCTCGGGCGGTTCGCCTGCGGCGAGCAGCTCCGCGAGCGCGTAGGCCGGGGAGGAGTCGAGCTTGTGGCGATGCGCGTCGTAGCGATCGCGGGTGGTGCGGATGTCCCGGTGCCCGAGCAGATCCGCGACCACCTGCACGGGAACTCCCTGCGCGAGCAGCAGGGTTCCGGCCGTGCGGCGCGCGGTGTGCGGAGTGATCGTCGCCGCTGACGGCAGTCCCGCCTGTCGGGCGAGGGTCCGCAGGGTGCGCCAGACATCCCGCTGGGTGAGCCGCTGCCCGCGGTCCTCGCCACCGTCGCCGCCTGGGACCGGGCACCCGACGCGTTCCTCGCCGCCGTCACCTGAGCTCGGCGCCCCACCCGGGCCTGCCGCATCCCGCGGGACCGTGACGAGCAACGGGCCGGTGAGCGTGTCGACCGGGCGGCCGAGGCGTCGGGCCCGCAGCGCGAGATAGCCGGCAAGGGCGGCGCGTGCCGCCGGTGCCAGGGGCACCAGGTCCCGCACCCCTCCCTTTCGGCGGTAGCGCAGGACGACGTGCCCGCCGTCCCGGTCGAGGTCCACCAGATCCGCGCCGGTCAGCCCGCTCACCCGGAGCCCGGTGTGGAAGAGCAGGCTGACCACGGCGTGGTCGCGCCAGGAGGCCTCGGTGGCGTTGCGGTGGGCCCGCTGCTCCGCGTGGGCGAGCAGGGCCGTGGTCTCGGCGCGGTCCAGGGCCGGCAGTGGGGGAGCGTCACCGGTACGGGGACGACGCACCGCGTCGAACGGATTGCGGGCGGCCACCTCGTTCGACACGAGGTAGCGGTACCAGCTCGACACCGCGGCGAGTCGACGGGCGACGCTGGCGGGGGCTGCCGGCCGGATCACGCCGTCGCGGTCGGTCGCGACGAGGGTCGTCTTCCAGGCGTCCACGTCCGCGCGTCGTGCGGCCAACGGGTCGAGTCCGGTCCGTCGGCACCAGTCGAGCCAGAGCGACAGGTCCAGGTAGTAGGCCCGTCGGGTGTGGGGCGTCTTGTCCGCCTCCAGCCAGAGCGCGGTGAGAGCACCCAGCCCGTATCGAGGATCCCCACCCGGACGACCGTGCCCCGGCCCCCACCGCATCGTGGTGTGCCCTACCGCCTCTGGCGCAGCAATCGCGACATCGAGCGCGGGCAGCAGGGCGACGGCCTCGCGGATCAGTTCTCGGGTGGTGAGCGCATCCGCTGATCGAGTGGCGTCGACGGCTCCCGCAACTGCGACGGCCCCGGTGCTCGCGCCCACCCCAGCACTCGCGATCACCCCGGTTCCCACCTCTCCGATGCCGCACGGCGCGTAGGTCACCGGGGTGGCGATCCCCGGAACCCGCGGACTCTCCTCGGCTCGGGTCAGGCCGTCCAGGGGGATCGTCCCCGAGGGGACGGCGTTCCCGGGCGTTCGCGCCCCCTGCCCCGGGTTCCGGGCGGTCTCCCGGTCGGGTCCGAGGCCGGTCTGGTCCGCCTACGATGCCGTCATAACAGGCATTATCACTGCACGATGAGGCCCGAACAATTAGGATTTGGACGCGACGTGGAATAATAATGCGCGTTCAGGCGCGTAATGAGAATGGGGCGACGGAGGAGTGGCGGCTGATGAGTGAGGGATCGAGCCCGCAGGGCGAGACCACCGCGCCCGGGGTGTCCCCCGGACCGGCTGACCCCGCCGGGACGGACGCTGACGTCGCCGCAGCGGGGACCGAGGAGGCGCTCTGCGCTCTGGACGGTTGTGACCTGCCCCTGCCGGAACGCCCCCTGGACGACCAGGGACGCCGCAGACCCGGACGCAGCCCACGTTTCTGCAGCAAGGCGCATGCCGACCAGGCGTCCCGGCTCCGCCGCGCCCGCGACACGGCCGCCGTCCAGGACCCGCTCGAAGAGGCTCGTGCGCTCGGGCGGTCGGTCGTCCCCGCCGCGCGGGAACTGGCGGGGGCGCTCGCCGCACTGCTGGCGCGCTTCGACCAGGCGGAGGGTGCCGCGTTGGGCCGCGTCGCCACCGCCGAACGGGAGGCCGCCGAGGCCGAGAAGGAGGCCCTCGCCGCTCGGGAGGTCGCGGACCGGGCGGAGCGGTTGCGGCGTCAGGCGCTGGCGGAGGTGCGTGAGGCGGTCGCGGCCCGCGAGGCGGCCGTCGGTGCTGCCGCAGCCGCCCGGCGTGAGGCCGATCAGTCCCGTTCCCAGGCGTGGGAACAGGTCGCCGTCCACGAGCGGGCCCGGGGGCAGGCCGAGGCAACGCGCCTGGCCGCGCAGGAGACCGTGGCCCGGTTGGCGGTCGAGTTGCGCGAGGTGCGCGAAGCCGTGGACGCGGAGCGGGGGGCACGCGGGGCCGTCGAGCAGGAACTGGCCGGTACCCGTCGCCAGCTCGATCTGGTCGCCGCGGAGCGGGCGGCCGTGGCCGCTCAACTGGGGGCGGCCGTGGTGGTCAGGGACGAGTTGGCCGTCGAGCGCGACCGGGCTCGTTCGGAGCTGGAGCGGCTCCGGGGCGAGCGGGACGAGGCGTCGACCCGGTTCGGCGCGGTACGCGAGGAACTGGAGGCGGAGCGGGAGCGGCACCGGCAGACAGCCGCCCTTCTCGCCACCGAGCGGGCCGGTCACACCCTCGCGCGGGAACGGCTCCGGGACGCCGAGGAGGCGCGGGCCGCGGCCGAGGGGAGGGCGGCCGAGCTGCAGTCCGCCGTCCTCCGTCGTTACCTCGAAGGGCGAGCTCCCCGGGACGAGGCGCCGGAGGGGAGTCCCGAGGGCTGAACGGAGCGGGCACCCCTCGGCGGTGGGCGGCGTCCCCGGCATCCGGGCGGGCCGTCCCTGGGACGGCAGCGGTGACGGTGAGTACTGTTCGATCGAGGGCCTCACTCGGCGAGGGTTCCTCGGTGCGGGCCCCCTCGGGGGACGATCCGAGGGGACAGCGGGCCCTGTGCGACAGACGACCATGGCGTGACAGCGGAGCAAGGGGTGCGGTGGTGCGGGGAAGGATCGTGCGGTTCGACCAGGTCAAGGGGTACGGCTTCGTCACTCCTGACGGGGGCGGGGAGGATGTCTTCCTCCACGTCAACGACCTGCTCGACGAGAAGTACCTGATGGTGACGGGTGCGGTGGTCGAGTTCGTCTCCGAGCGAGGTGAACGTGGCCCCAAGGCGTCGGCGGTGCGGCTCGTGTCGAGTCCGCGGGCCGGTGGCTCGAGGCCGGCCGAGCGGAACAACGGTGCCGAGGCGCTCGGGGAGCCGGTGGTGGTCGGGGAGCCCGGCGAACCCGGCGAGGAGTACCTCGACGTGCTCGCCGAGCAGGACTTCCTGCGGGAGGTGACCGAGCTGTTGTTGCGCGTGGAGCCCGGCCTCACCGGGCCTCAGGTGCTCGGCGTGCGGCGTCGCCTCGTCGAGCTGGGCCGCAAGTACGGGTGGCTCGTCGACTGACCGAGTGAACCGGCCGCATTCACCGCATACCACCCTCGGACGGTCGATCGGTCCCGGGCACTAGTCTGGGCGCCCCCGCGGGCTCGGGTGCGCGGGGACCGCGTCGTCAGCTCGGCCATGCCGGCGCGGGCCTGGACGCGCGGAAGGGGTGCGAAGATCGCCGTTCCGGGGATGTCGACGGGGACCGCGCTGGGGGACACCGGTCGGGCTCGTGCCGGTCTGGGCGGCGGGTGGTTGCGCTGAGCGACTCGACGGGACGCCCGTTGGCCGTCGTCGTGGCGACCGGCTACAGCGAGTACCAGCAGCGATTGCTCCGTGGCATCAGTCCGGTGCTGGAGGAGGCCGGGATCACTCCCCTCGTGCACGCGCACGATCCCTTCGCGCCCGGCCTTCCGGCGTCCCTGGTCGATCTGCTCCGGCGCGCCCGTCCTCGCGGGGCCGTGGTCACGAACTTCGTCTCCCGGTCCCAGGAGACCGAACTGCTGGGGTTGGCGCGGGAGCTCGGCGTGCCCACGATCGGCGTGGGACTCTCACCGCCCGGGGGCACCTGCGTGCGGGGGGACAGTGAGGGAGGCATGCGCAGCCTGCTGGGGCATCTCTTCGACGAGTGCGGGGTCCGGCGGCCCGCGCTGATCCGGGGGCGGAGCCACCAGGGCGACGCCGCGCTGCGCGAGCGGGTGTTCCGCACGGAGCTGGCTCTGCGTGGACTGACCGTGAACGAGGACCTGGTGCTCACCGGCGACCTCGGTCAGGACCACGCGTACCGGCACGTGCGACGGCTCGTCGCCCGTGGCCGTACTTTCGACGCGGTGGTGGCCTTCAACGACGTCGCGGCCCTGGGCGCGCTGGCCGCCCTGGAGGACGAGGGCATCCGGGTACCCGAGGACGTAAGGATCACCGGCTACGACAACGGTGACGCCGCGGCCTTGCACTGGCCGGGGCTGACGACCGTCGACCAGGACCTCGAGGGACAGGGCGCCGCGGCGGCGCGGCAACTGCTCGCGCTCGTCGCCGGCGGGCGGACGCCCGCCGAGGTGCTCGTGCCTGCGCGCATCGTGATCCGGGGTTCCACCGCGGCCGCGTGCGAACCCGGGCAGACCCCGGCCGACCAGGTTGTCGTCGCAGCCCGTACGGCCCGGAGACTGTTCGGCGCGCAGGACGCCGTGATCGGCCTCAACCGCGCGATGATCCGGTGTCGGAGTCTCGACGAGATCGTTGACGCGCTCTCCGCGAGCAGGCTCGACCGGCTCGGCGTTCCCCGGTGCTTCCTGGCGCTGTACGACACCGCACCGACGGTCCTCGGCCCCGCGCGCCTGGCGCGCCTGGCCCTGGACTACCGGGACGGCGATCGGTTCCCCGTGCCCCGGCGGCCGTTCCCGGTGCACCGGCTGTTGCCCGAGACCTTGCAGGACCAGCTCCATCAGGGTCCGCTGGTGCTGCAACCGCTCTCCGTGGGTGAGCGTGCCTTCGGCTACGTGCTCTTCGAGCAGACGCGCGGGTTGAGCATCGCCTGCGAGGCGCTGCGCGTGGACCTGAGCCGCACCATCGGCGCGGTGTTCGCCGCCGCTGAACTGCGGGCGCACGCGACGGGACTCGAACGGCTGGTCGCGGGGCGTACCCGGGAGTTGGAGGCGGAGGTCCTCACCCGGCGCCGGACCGAGCAGGAACTCCACGCCGAGGTGCTCACCCGGCGTCGGACCGAGCACGAACTCCATCGCATCAATGCCACGTTGCAGCGGTCACTGATGCTCGACGGGCTCACGAGGATCGGGAACCGCACCGCGTTCGAGCGTCATCTCGATCGGCACTGGCCCCGGGAGAACGCGGACTCCGGTGAGGCCCGACCGCGCGGCCTGGTGCTGCTCATGGTCGACGTGGATCACTTCAAGGCCTACAACGACCATCTCGGGCACGTCAGCGGCGACGAGGCTCTTCGGACGATCGCCCGGTGCCTGCGGGGGGCGTTGCACCGCCCCGACGACCTGGCGTGCCGGTACGGCGGCGAGGAGTTCGCGGTGATCCTGCCGGACAGTGACGTCGAGGCCGGCCTGGCCGTGGCGCGCCGGTTCCGTGCCCTGCTCGCCGGCGCGGCGATCCCGCATCCGGCCTCGACGGTGGCGTCCGTGGTCACCACGAGCGTCGGCCTCGCCCACGTCGAGGGTGAGAGAGCCATGGCGATGTCGACCGCGGACCTGGTGGACGCCGCGGACCGCGCCCTCTACCGCGCGAAGACCGCCGGGCGCGACCGCGTGGTGGTGGCCGGGGCCAGCAGGCCGACGACCTCCGACGCGGGGGAATCCTGACCCGGGTCCCGCCCGACGGACGCGATCTGGGCAGACCGGTCGTCGGGCGGGTCGGCGTCCACCGGGAACGCCCCGTGGCGGGCTACCGGCGACCGCCCTTCCGCCGCGAGATCTGCCGTGCGGCCTTCGAACGGAGCTTCCACACCCGTTCCGCCTCGGCCCGCGCCAGCGGATCGTCGTGGCGGGCCTGGAAGGCCAGTTCACGCAGCAACTTGCGGTAGTTCGCGATCCGGGCGGGGGCGAGCTGCCCGGTCTCGACCGCCGCGGTGACGGCGCACCCGGGCTCCCGTTCGTGGCGACAGTCGGAGTAGCGGCAGCCACCCGCCAGCTCGTCGATGTCCGCGAAGGCGGCGGTGATTCCCTCCTCGCCGGCCAGCGTCAGGCTGCGCAGGCCAGGGGTGTCGATCAGCACGCCACCCCCCGGGACGACGACCAGTTGCCGGACCGTCGTCGTGTGGCGTCCTCGCCGGTCCCCGGCACGCACGTCACCCACGGCCAGCCGCTCGGCGCCCACCAGGGCGTTGACCAGGGACGACTTACCGGCACCGGACGGCCCGAGCAGCACACCGGTGGCGGCCGGGCGGAGCAGGGCGCTGACCTGATCGATGCCGGCGCCGGTCACGACACTCGTCTCGATGAAGCGCGTCCCCGGAAGGCGTGCCTCGAGGCCTTCGGCCAGGCCCGGTTCGCCGAGATCGAACTTGGTGAGCAGGACGATCGGCTGGGCGCCGCTGTCCCAGGCCATCGCGGTCTCCCGCTCGATCCTTGCCGGTGAGAGACGGTCAGCGGGTGCTGCGATGAACACGAGGTCGATGTTGGCGGCGAGGATCTGCAGGCGGCCCTCCGGGTCCCGGCGGGACAGCTGCGACCGGCGCGGCGCGACCGTCTCCACGGCCAGGCCGTCGTCGAGTCGGCGGGCGCCCACCCAGTCGCCGACCGTCACGGTCGTCGTCGCGCGAGCGGGGTGATCACCGTCGGCGAGGGCCACCACACACGATCCGCGCTCGACCCGGACCACCCGACCGGGGAGAAGCTCATCGGCCAGGGGACGCAGCTCGGTGTCGACGCGCACGTCCCACCCCAGGAGCGCGAGCCGCGACGGGGACAGACTGGACGACGTGGGCTGCTGGGGCGACGGGGACTGTTCGAGGGACGCCGGTTGCTCGGGCGACGGGGACTGCGCGGAGAAGGTGGACTGCTCGGACGACGGGAACTGCTCAGAGAACGTGGTGTCGTCGGACAAGGGAGGATCTCCTCGGTGCGAGGGCGCCCTCCCCGGCCGGAACGGTCACGGACGCGGAGTGCGCGGAGGCGGGGAAGGAAGGCTGAAGGCACGGGGCCACGTGGTGGCAGGCAGGCAGCACTCACCGACGGCGGTCACGTTCGTCCCCCTTTCCCTCCCGCGGATTCCTCGGGCGCTCGCCCGGATCCTGGTGTCCAGCGCGCAGCGGCGCAGCAGGACAGACCTTGAGTCCGATCATCCCCACGTACCCGGCCGCTGTCATCCGGATTTCCCGTCGCGGGGGCGCAGTTCGGCGAGGGTCTCCCGGAGCCAGGCGATCTCCGTGCGGCTGGTCGTCGTCGCGATCCGGAACAAGCCCTGCCGGAAGCGGTCGTCCGGGAAGTCGGATTCGCGGAGCGGCCGCTCCTCCCGCCAGAAGAAGCTGGCCGGCTCGGTCAGGAAGGCGAGCCGCCGCTCGAGGACGGCGGCCTGGGCCACCGGGTCGTCCAGCTGGGCGAGGAACGCCAGCAGCGTGAACCACCGGTTCTCGTCGGTGAGGTAGGCCTGCTCCGGGTGCGCCAGCCGCTGTCGGAGCTCAGCGCGGCCCTCGTCGGTGAGGCTGAGTACGTGGCGGGGGGCCGCGACCGAACCGGCCCTCACCTCCCGCGTGATCAGGCCGTTCCGCTCCAGGCGCTTGATCGCCGGATAGAGCGTGCCGTCGGCGATCGGCCGCACGTGGCCGGTCAGGGCCGCGACCCGCTTGCGCAGCTCGTACCCGTGCAGCGGGGTCTCGGCGAGAAACCCGAGGATCGCGAAGTCCAGCACCGTGCTAGCTTACCTCCATAAGGAGATACATCGAGTCCGAGGTATTGCGAGGGGTCTGTCATGCGCTCGGCCACGGTGCGACCGGACGGCACGAAGATCCGGTGGGTGGAGCTGCCCGGCAGAGAACCGGCCCGGGTGTACCTGCACGGGTACGGCTCCTCGGCCTCGCACTACTACGCGGAGGCGGTCCTGCACCCGGCCCTGGCCGGACACCGCAGCCTGCTGCTGGACCTGCTGGGGCACGGGATCAGTGACCGTCCGACCGATGCCACGTACGCGCTGGAGGAACACGCCGACCACGTCGCTGCCGCCCTCCGGGCAACAGCCGTGGCCGGTGCCGGTGTCGTCGCGCACAGCATGGGCGGTGCGGTGGCCATCCTCCTGGCGGTCCGACACCCCGAGCTGGTCTCGCGGCTCGTCCTGGTCGACGGCAACCTCGACCCGTGTCCCGAGCTCGCTGCACGGCTCGGCACCGAGGCGGAGTTCGTGCACGGTGGAGGGCTGGCCCGTGAGCTGGTCCGCGCCGGCGAGCACTGGGCGGCGACCATGCGCCTGACCGGCCCGGAGGCGCTGTACCGCAGCGGCGTGCACCTTGCGGCGGGGAGCCTGCCGAGCGTGCGGGAACTGCTGGCCCGGCTCCCGATCCCGCGCACCTACCTCCACCCCTCGACCACGGCGCCGGCGGATCCGGAGGGGCTCACCGCGGCCGGGGTGAGGCTCGTCGCGATCCCGGACAGCGGGCACAACATCATGCTGGACAACAGGGACGCCTTCGCGGAGGCGACGGCAGCCGCCCTGGCCGGGTGACGGTGCGGCCGGCCAGGGCGGTCCTACCTCGAGGACATCGGGGGAGTGCGCGGACCTACTGCCGGCGCCCCGCGGGCGCCGGCACGACATTCAGGAACGGCGCAACAACTGCAGCGCCTCCGGTGGTGTGATCACCGAGCGCACCTCGACCAGGTCGCGGTAGTAGGGCCGGTGCGGCGCGAACGAGCGGCGGAAGTCGGCGACGTCCTCGGCCCGCCAGATGTTCAGCCCCACTTCCGGGTCCGAGGCATGGCAGTAGGTCGAGACCAGCGGGGTCCGGTCCAGGCTCCCGTCCGCCAACCGCTGGGCGAGCTCGTCGAGTCGGTCGGTGTCGAGGCGGACCTTGACGAAGAAGAGCATGTCGTCTCCTGGGTGTTCCCCGGACCCGCACCGTGGGCGGGCCTCAATCCCTGAGACGGTGCGCCCGTCGAATCATGTCGCTGTCGCGAGACAGTCGCGGATGCGGGTGATGGCCTGCGCCCCCAGCTCGGCTCCGGGCAGGGTCGCGTAGAGCGCGGTCAGGCGCGACGCCTCCTCGATCAGGGAGGCGGCCCGGGCTGCCGCCGTCGCCACCTCCGCGGCCGGGAGCCTCCGGTCACCCGGACCGATCCAGCCGCGGGCCAGCGAGAAGTCGACGAGGTTCTCGCAGCGGCACTCGTTCGCGGCGTCGTACCAGGAGCAGCTGCGGCACAGGAACTCCCGTAGCGCCGTGCGCGCCCGATGGAGGAGCAGCCGCACCGCGTTCTCCGTGCGACGCAGGACCAGGGCGGCTTCCGCGGTGCTCAGGCCACAGAACACCCTCAGCACGAACGCCGCTCGCTGGTCGGGGCTCAGGGCGGACAGAGTCGCGGTGAGACAACCGTCCCGCACCGCCTCGACGTATGCGGTCCGCTCGACCTGCCGGGCCGCGTCGACGGCGGTGCCCTCCGGTGCCGTACCTGCCTCGGCGAGGAGCGCCTCCAGGGAGTCGAAGGTGCGGAGTCCCCGCGTGCGCAGCCGGTCCAGGCAGGTGTTCCGGGCGATCGCGAAGAGCCACGTCGACGGCGCGCACCCGGCCTCGAAGCTCCGCGCGGCCCGGTGCGCCTTGAGGAACGTCTCCTGGGTGGCGTCCTCGGCCTCGGTGCGGTCGCCGAGCATGCGATGGCAGAAGGCGAGCACGCGAGGGGCGAAGTCCTCGAAGAGGGCTCCCACGTCGAGCACCGCAGTCGGCTCGTGCACGCCGTCCTCCTGCCGTCCGGGGTGACGCGGGTCGTCCGCGCCGTCGTGTTCCGATCCTCGCATCGGCGTTCGGCTCACCGGTCGTGACGGAGCGTCCGGGCGTCGTCCGCCTCGACCATTCTGGCCATAGTGGTCATGGCGGAGGAAGCCCGGAGCAGGTCCGGCCGGTCGCCCCGCGTGCCACACTTCCCGCGGACGTCCCGAGGACCTGGGGTGCGGGGGGAGCCGCCGGTTTGGGAGAGCGTCGTGCCCCAGGTCTGGGAGTCCGATCGGATCGACCTGCCCGCCCGTACTCGTGGCCGGGCAGCCCCGGGGGAGGACATCGGTGACAATCACGGCTCGACGACGCCCGGACGCAGCAGGCCGCTCCGACGGCGTACGTCTGCTCGGTCGCGCATCCGTACTCGTGCTCGCGCTGGCCGCCGCGGCGCCGGCGTCCGCGGCCACGACTGCCCCGGGACAGCCGGCGAGCCCTTCAGCCGGCGCACGCACCGGCGCCGCGGCCCGGACCAGCTCCACGGGGGATCCGGGTACCACAGGGGATTCGGGTATCGCAGGGGGTCCGGGTACCGCGGTGGGGACGGGCACCACCGCGGGGGGGTGCCTCTATGTTCTTCGTCAAGTCGGAGGTGTCTGTTGTGCGCCGC
>CAZOWW010000126.1:7284-16183 GCA_964583765.1 uncultured Kineosporiaceae bacterium | reverse complement strand
AACTGCGCCTGGGGTCACGACCGGCCCGTCGCAGTGGGGCGACCTCCGGGCGTGATCTGGCCGATCTGCGGGCCATTCCGTGGGTCTTCGCCTGGTCGCAGACTCGCGCGAACGTGCCGGGCTGGTTCGGATTGGGCAGCGGGTTGGCGGCGGTCGGCGATCCGGCGCTGTTGCGTGAGGCGTACGCCCGATGGCCGCTGTTCGCCACCATGGTCGATGTCGCCGAGATGAGCCTGGCCAAGGCGGACCGCAGGCTCGCCGAGCAGTTCCTGGCCCTGGGGAACCGCCCGGACGTCACGGCTGCGGTCCTGAGCGAATTCGACTTGACCCTGCAGCAGGTCCTCGCGGTGCTCGACGAGTCCGTGTTGCTGGAACGCAAGCACGAGCTGCGGACCGCGCTGGCTCTGCGAGCGCCCTACATCGATGCCCTGAGCCAACTGCAACTCCGGGCCCTGCGGGTCCTGCGTGCCGATGCCACCCGGTCGGCCGGCGACAGCTCGGCCGCCGACAGCACAGTGACCACCAACAGCACAGGGGCCTCGGACAGCCGGGCAGCCGGCGACGGTGGGACGAACAGCAAGCAGGACTGGGGTCACGTACTGCTGTTGACGGTCAACGGTGCCGCAGCCGGTCTGCAGAACACCGGATGATCCCCCGTCGCATTCGCTGAACGTGGCCTCGATGCTGCGAATTGTCACTGCGCGGGGTGGCGTATCGGCGCGCCGAGGACCGAGGGCGCCGTCGGAGTTGGGTACCGGACCTGCGAGCATGACCCTGCCCGGCGTGCCCGGGACCTTGTGACCTTCTGTCCGGGCCCGGCGCGCCTAGGTTGAAGGCTGCAGGCATGTCGGTGAGATCGCGATGATCAACCAGGACGCGCGGAGCCCGACACGTACATCCTCTGCCCGGAGGCAAACTATGGAGAAGGTCTGGGCGTGTATCGACGGCAATGAGGCCGCCGCGCGTGTCGCCCATAAGCTCAGTGAGGTCGTGGCGATCTACCCGATCACGCCGGCCTCACCCATGGGTGAATATGCGGACGCCTGGAGTGCCGCCGCCCAGACGAACCTCTGGGGTGCGGTTCCCGAGGTCGTGGAACTGCAGTCCGAGGCCGGCGCTGCCGGCACTCTGCACGGCGCGGTCATGAAGGGCGCGCTCGGGACGACGTTCACGGCGTCCCAGGGCTTGCTGCTCATGCTCCCCAACATGTACAAGATCGCCGGCGAGCTCACGCCCACCGTGATCCACGTCGCGGCCCGTACCTTGGCGACGCACGCGCTGTCCATCTTCGGTGACCACAGCGACGTCATGAGCGCCCGGATGACCGGATGGGCGATGCTCTGCGCGTCGTCCGTCCAGGAGTCGCACGACTTCGCCCTGGTCTCGCACGCCGCGACGCTGCGTTCCCGGGTGCCGTTCCTGCACTTCTTCGACGGGTTCCGGACCTCGCACGAGGTCAACAAGATCAAGCTGCTGCAGGACGACGACCTGCGTGCCCTGGTCCGCGAGGAGGACGTCCTCGCCCACCGCCTGCGTGGCCTGACCCCGGACCGGCCGGTCCTGCGCGGGTCCGCCCAGAACCCCGACACCTTCTTCCAGGCGCGCGAGGCCTGCAACTCCTTCTACACCGCGGTGCCCGGCATCGTGCGTGAGGTGTTCGCCGAGCTCGCCGAGCGCACCGGACGGCGTTACGACCTCGTCGAGTACGAAGGCGCCCCGGACGCCGAGCGCGTCATCATCGTCATGGGTTCCGGGGTCGGAGCGGTTCAGGAGACGGTCGAGGAGCTCACCCGACGTGGTGAGAAGGTCGGCCTGCTCAAGGTCCGCCTCTACCGGCCCTTCCCCGCGGCCGAGCTGATCGCGGCGCTGCCCGAGACCGTGAAGTCCATCGCGGTCCTCGACCGGGTGAAGGAGCCGGGTGCCCCCGGCGAGCCGCTGTACCTCGACGTGATCGCGGCGCTCGTGGACGCCGGCCTCGCCGCGACCGGCCGCATGCCGCGGGTCATCGGTGGCCGCTACGGGCTCTCCAGCAAGGAGTTCACCCCGGCCATGGTCAAGGCCGTCTTCGACGAGCTGACCGCGCCGGCCCCCAAGCCGCAGTTCACCGTGGGCATCGTCGACGACGTCACGCACCTGTCGCTGGACGTCGACCCCTCGTTCGAGGTGCCGACCGACGCCGTGTCCGCGGTGTTCTTCGGTCTCGGATCCGACGGCACCGTCGGCGCCAACAAGAACTCCGTGAAGATCATCGGCGAGGGCACGGACGACTACGCCCAGGGCTACTTCGTCTACGACTCCCGCAAGTCCGGGTCGGTGACCACCTCGCACCTGCGGTTCGGGCACAGCATCATTCGCTCGACGTACCTGGTCGAGAAGGCCGACTTCGTGGCGGTGCACCAGTTCGGCCTGCTCGAGAAGATGAAGGTCCTCGAGCTCGCCAAGGACGGCGGCACGTTCCTGCTCAACGCGCCGTACCCGACCGAGGAGGTCTGGGGGAACCTGCCGGTCGAGGTGCAGCAGCAGATCATCGACAAGCAGCTCAAGTTCTACGTGATCGACGCCTTCAAGGTGGCCCGGTCCGTGGGCCTCGGCACCCGCATCAACACGGTCATGCAGCCGTGCTTCTACTTCCTCTCCGGCGTCCTGCCGCAGGAGGAGGTCACTGCCAAGATCAAGCACGCGATCGAGGACGCCTACGGCAAGCGCGGGCGCACCGTGGTCGAGCGCAACTTCGCGGCCGTGGACGCCTCCCTCGAGGCCCTGGAGCAGGTGAAGGTGCCGGCGACCACGACCGGCGACCTGCACCGGATGCCGCCGCTGCCGCCGGAGGCGCCGGACTTCGTCACGCGGGTCACCGCGCGGATGCTGGCCGGCGAGGGCGACCTGCTGCCGGTGAGCGCGCTGCCGATCGACGGCACGTGGCCCACGGACACCGCACGCTGGGAGAAGCGCGCCATCGCGCAGGAGATCCCGATCTGGGACCCGAGCATCTGCACCGACTGCGGCAAGTGCGCCCTCGTCTGCCCGCACACCGCGGTGCGGGTGAAGGTCTTCGACCCGGTGGCCCTGGAGAACGCACCCGCGGACTTCCAGTCCAAGACCTTCCGCTCCCGTGAGCTGGCCGGTTACAGCCTGACCGTGCAGGTGTCCCCGGACGACTGCACCGGGTGCGGGGTCTGCGTGGACGTCTGTCCGGCGCACAGCAAGACCGAGGTCAAGCACAAGTCGATCAACATGGAGCCGGCACTCGACCACCGGGACCGGGAGCGGCCGAACTTCGACTTCTTCCTCGGCATCCCCGAGGTGGACCGGGAGAAGGTCCGGCACGACACGGTCAAGGGTGTCGCCCAGCTGCAGCCGCTGTTCGAGTTCTCCGGTGCCTGCTCGGGCTGTGGTGAGACCCCGTACCTCAAGACCCTCACCCAGCTGATGGGTGACCGTCTCGTGATCGCCAACGCGACCGGCTGCTCCTCGATCTACGGCGGCAACCTGCCCACGACCCCGTTCGCGAAGAACGCCGAGGGCCGGGGTCCGGCCTGGGCCAACTCGCTGTTCGAGGACAACGCGGAGTTCGGCCTCGGGCTGCGGCTGGGCTGGGAGGCCCACCACGCCGATGCCCGCCGGTACGTCTCGGAGCTGAAGGAGCTCATCGGCGTGGGGTTGGCCGAGGAGATCCTCGAGGCCGACCAGAGCGACGAGTCCGGGATCTTCCAGCAGCGTCAGCGGGTCGAGCAGCTCAAGAAGGTCATCGACGGGCTCAACGGGTCCACGCCGGTCTCGGCGGCCGGGCAGCTGACCCAGCTGCGGACGCTCGCCGACGAGCTCGTGCGCAAGAGCGTGTGGATCGTCGGTGGCGACGGCTGGGCCTACGACATCGGCTACGGCGGCCTCGACCACGTGCTGCGGTCCGGGCGCAACGTGAACATCCTGGTGCTCGACACCGAGGTGTACTCGAACACCGGCGGTCAGGCATCCAAGGCCACCCCGCGTGGGGCGGCGGCCAAGTTCGCGGCCTCCGGCAAGGCCAGCGCCAAGAAGGACCTGGGCGCCATCGCGCAGGCCTACGGCGATGTGTACGTGGCGCAGATCGCCGTGGGTGCCAACGAGCAGCAGACGGTCCGCGCCCTGCTCGAGGCCGAGGCGTGGCCCGGCCCGTCGCTGGTGATCGCGTACAGCACCTGTATCGCGCACGGCATCGAGATGTCGACCTCGATGTCGCACCAGAAGGACGCCGTGAGCAGTGGCTACTGGCCGCTGTACCGGTACCGCCCGAGCGAGGAGGCCGACGGTCACCCGATGCGGCTGGACTCCAAGGCGCCGACGATGCCCGTAAGTGATTTCATGCTTGCGGAGACCCGGTTCTCGATGCTCGCCCGGTCCAACCCCGAGCGGAGCAAGCACCTGCTCGCCCTCGCCCAGGCGGACGCGGACGAGCGGTGGCGCTACTACTCGCAGCTGTCGGGGATGGAGCGCACGGTGCCGCACGAGACCGAGTCGCAGGAGTCGGCGGAAACCGACGCGACCGCAAGGAGTGATTCGTGAGCGATCTGTCCGCAACCGCGCTGGCCACGCAGTACCTCGGCCTCGAGCTGTCCGGCCCGATCGTGGCCTCGGCCAGCCCTCTCACCGGGGATGTCGAGACCCTGAAGCGGCTCGAGGCAGCCGGCACCGCCGCGGTCGTGCTGCCCTCGCTGTTCGAGGAGGAGGTGATCGACGAGGAGCTGTCGCTGCACGCGTCCCTGGAACAGGGGCGGGACAGCTTCCCCGAGTCGATGAACTTCCTGCCCGAGGTCAACCTGGGTGAGCTCGGTCCGGACAGGCACGTGCGTCTGGTGTCCGAGGCCAAGGCCGCACTGGGGATCCCGGTGATCGCCAGCGTGAACGCGGCCCACCGCGGGTCGTGGTCGCGGTACGCGACCATGCTCGGGGACGCCGGTGCCGATGCGATCGAACTGAACATCTACGCGGTTGCGGCGGATCCCCGCCGGTCGGCCGCCGATGTCGAGGCGGGGTACCTGGAGATCATCTCCGAGGTCAAGTCGGCGGTGCAGGTGCCCCTGACGGTCAAGCTCTCGCCGTACTTCTCCTCGACGGCGCACTTCGCGGCCTCGGCGGTGGACGTGGGTGCGAACGGGTTGGTGCTCTTCAACCGGTTCTACCAGCCCGATCTCGACCTGCAGTCGCTGTCGGTGCAGCCGCGGGTGGACCTGTCCGACGCGCGGGAGCTCCGGCTCCCGCTGCGCTGGCTGGCCATCCTGCGGCCGCAACTGCCGTCGACCTCGTTGGCGGCCAGTTCCGGGGTGCACAGCGCGGCGGACGTGCTCAAGACGCTCCTCGTCGGCGCGGATGTCGCGTGCATGACGTCGGCGGTGCTCCGGCACGGCCCCGAGCACGTCGCCTCGGTGCTCACGGAGATCCGCCGGTGGCTGACCGAGCGCGACTACGAGTCGATCGCCCAGCTGCGGGGCAGTCTGAGCGCGGCCGGAGCCGAGGACCCGTCCGCCTTCGAGCGGAGCAACTACCGCAAGGTCCTCTCCAGCTACCAGCCGGTTCTCACCTGGTAGGTGTGCACGTTCGAGGGGCCCGTCGGCATGCCGGCGGGCCCCTCTGCGTGTCCGGCGTCCGTCCCCCCGGAAGCCCGTCGGTCCGGATCTGCCGGAACGGTTCCGGTGTGTCTTCTCCCACACCACCGGTCCCGCCATGGCCGGCGAACGCCGGTCCGTTGTCACGACCGGGCGTCCGGGGCGTAGGTTGTGGGTCAGTGGGGACGTCTCCCTGACATGTGGGGGGTGGGGGAATGACGCCGGCACCCAGGAACCCGGCATCCAGGAACACCGCACCGATGAATGCAGCACCGAGGAACGCAGCGAGCCGTCGCTCGTCGGGATCGCTCGCTCTGGTGATCGTGGCCGTGGTGGTGGTCGCCGCGGCTGCCTGCGGGCTGTACGCGTTCCGTGATCGAGTCCCCGGTTGGGGCGGGGGGACCCAGGCCTCGAGCGGGGCGCTCAAGCCCGCGATCGTCCCGACGACCACGGCACCCACGGGCCCGGAGGACGTGGGGCGGGCCTACCTCGCCGCCTGGCAGGCCGGTGACTACGCCGCCATGCAGAAGCTGGTCGCGGACCCGACCGACGACATGAACCGCGTCTACGGCGGCATGGCCCAGCGCCTGCACCTGACCGCTGTGGCGGTCTCGCCCGGACAGTACGACCCGATCACGATGTCGCTGCCGTTCAGCGTGACCCTCACCCTGCGCGACCTCGGCCAGGTCAGCTACAGCACCACGCTCCACCTGACGC
The DNA here is from genome assembly GCA_964583765.1 of uncultured Kineosporiaceae bacterium. Lineage (GTDB taxonomy): Bacteria > Actinomycetota > Actinomycetes > Actinomycetales > Kineosporiaceae > CAZOWW01. Next base: position 9,884 of record CAZOWW010000126.1, on the reverse strand, counting down.
GGGAGATCCCCGTGACCAGCACCTCGGCCGACCCCTCGAACGGTTCGGCCACCGACGGTTCGGCCGAGGCCACGACCGCCACCGTCGGCGGGGACGGTGCCGAGAACACCGACCCGTCCGCGACCGGCGGACAGGGCCCGGCCCGGGTGGACTTCAGCTCGGACACCGTCTACCCCGGCCTGGTACGCGGGCAACGGCTCGATCTCCTCGTCGGCACGAAGGGCCGGGCCGAGGTACTCGACCGGCACGGGCTTCCGCTGTCGGGGGACGATGACCTGAAGGGCAGCATCGCCGGCGTTCTGAACCCGGACGGCACCGGGAAGACCGGACTCGAACGCATCTACGACACGCAGCTGCGGGGCAAGGACGAGTCGATCCTCGCGGTGGTCCACACCGCGGACCGATCCGTGGTCAACGAGATCCAGCGGTGGCCGGGAACCCTCGGCACGCCGGTGCGGACCACGCTCGACCTGCGGATGCAGCGGGCGGCCGAACGCGCGCTCGCCGGGGTGACGGTCCCCGCCGCGCTCGTGGCGATCGACGTGCCCACGGGACAGTTGCGGGTGGCCGCGAACGTCCACGGTGGTGGCCTGCCGCCGGCCCTGATCCGCACCATGGCCCCCGGCTCCACCTTCAAGATCATCACGTCGACCGCGGCCTTCGCCCACGGCGCGACCCCGTCGTCGCAGGTGACCTGCAGCCAGACGCTGACCGTGCACGGCAAGGTGTTCCACAACTACGAGGCGGCGCCGTCCCAGACGATGTCCGTGACCAAGGCGTTCGCGATGAGCTGCAACACCGCGTTCATCTCGCTCGCGAGCTCCCTTCCCGACGGTGCGCTCTCCGATGCGGCCGCGGTCTACGGCTTCGACACGGGCTCCTCCCAGAACCCCACCAAGCCCCTGCCCGTGGGCAGCGCGGCGGGCAGCATGCCAGCGCCGCAGACCGCGACCGAGGCCGCCGCGGACGCGATCGGGCAGGGCCGGGTCGAGGCCAGCCCGCTGGAGATGGCCTCCGTCGCGGCGGGGGTCGCCAGTGGCACCTGGCATCAGCCCCGCATCCTCGCGGACTGCCCAGACTGCGTCGAACATCCGGTGCCGAATGCCGAGTCCCTGCGTGCCCTCATGCGGGCGGTGGTGACCTCGGGCACCGGAACCCGCGTGGCCCACCTGGCGGGCGGTCCCGTCTACGCCAAGACGGGCACCGCCGAGTTCGGCTCCGGCGACTCCGCACACTGCTGGTTCGTGGGCTGGCAGGGGTCGGTGGCCTTCGCCGTCTACGTGGAGACCGGCAAGTCGGGCGGGACGGCGGCCGCGCCTGTCGCCGCGTCCTTCCTGACGGCGGTCAACAGCTCCGCGGTCTCGTGAACGCGTCCCGGCGTACCCCGGGCATCACCGGCCGGCAGAGTGCCGCTGACCGTCTCGCCTGTCGCCGCCGCCGAGTTCCCGCCGAGCGTCCGGGGGGTTGCCCGGTGCTGGCGGCCAGACGGCGTGCCCAGGGACGTCCCGGCCGTCGCTGACCGGAGGGACTTCCCCCGGGGCTTGCCCTTCACCGTCCGCGCCATTCCGCGGCGCGTCGTCCACCCCCCGGCATCTCACTGTGGGTGATGATGCTCACGGAGCGTCGATTTCGTGTCGGTGACCCGACTCGGCCGGCGCGAGGTGCGCGCGGGGTCAGGAGCTCCGGTGCGCTGGACGGGCAGGTCCACGACGCCCTGCCGGCTCGAGGTGGAGGTGGCACAGATGGCTGGAGCGAGGCGGCCCCGGGCCCGGGTCCAGGTGGTCGGTGCAGCGGCGCTCGGTGTCCTGAGTCTGCTGGGCGTGTGTCTGCCGGGCGTGGACGACCCTGCTGCGGCCCTCGCCGGTGGGCGGGTCGCGACGGTGCTCCCCGCTCCGGTCCGTTCGGTCGCCGGCCGGGTGCGGGGCGGCCTCGATCCCGCCCAGGCCGCGGCACGAGCGGTCGCGTTCGCCTTCGCGCAGGTGGGCAAGCCCTATGCCTGGGGTGGGCAAGGGCCGGACAACTTCGACTGCTCCGGTCTGACCATGCGCTCCTTCGAGGCTGCCGGTCTGGAGATCGGGCGCACCTCGCGCCGGCAGTACACGTACTCCGATACCACCCGGGTGCCCCTGGTGAACCTGCAGCCCGGCGATCTCGTGTTCTGGGGCAGCGCCGCGAATGACCCGAACAGCGTCTACCACGTGGCGCTGTACCTGGGCTCGGGCATGGTCATTGCCGCACCCCACCCGGGGACGGTCGTGCAACTGGAGCCTCTGCACACGACCAACCTGATGCCGTTCGTGGTGCGGCCACTCGGCACGCTGCCGCACGGATTCTTCCCGGTGGACACGCACTGGTCCGCGGCCCAGACGGAGCTGGTGCAGTACCGCCTGCGGGCCAACGGGTTCCCGGTGCAGGTGGACGGAATCATGAGCGTGCTCACCCGCACCGCGGTGCGACAACTGCAGCTGCGCATGTGGATGGGCTCGCGGGGGCAGGTGGGCGCGGTGACCTGGGGATACCTGATCACCCACGGGGTGCTCACGTCACGTGTCTGATCGCACGACATGCGTCCACCGCACGGCGTGTGGTGTTCGCTCCCA
>CAZOWW010000126.1:0-7184 GCA_964583765.1 uncultured Kineosporiaceae bacterium | reverse complement strand
CGGGCGACGGGCGACGGGCGACGGGCGACGGGCGACGGGCGACGGGCGACGGGCGACGGGCGGCCCGGAACCGGCCCTGGGTCAGCGCTCGGCGGGCTCACGGATCGGACGGAGGTCCACGTGTACGACGAGGTCGCGCTCGAGGTCCCGTAATCCGGTCAGGGAACCGAAGGGCACCAGGGATCCCCGTACCTGCCCGGCTCGCAGTTCGTCGTCCGACAGCACCGCGGCGAGCTCCTTCTCGGCCCGCGCCACAGCCTCCGCAGCCAGCCGACCGGGGCGGATCCCCTGCGTCCTGGCCCAGCTCTGCCCGGCCGCGAGCAGCCGGGCAGCCGTGCCCGAGCGTCCGGCCCGCAGATGGGCCGCGCCCAGGAGACAGGTGAGTTCGGGCATGCGCAGGAGCTGCCCCGACCGGTGCGTGAGCTCGACCGCGGTGCGCAGCGTCCCCACCGTCTCCTCGGGATCGGCGTCGTCGCGGCGCAGGTGGAGCAACCCCACCGTGCCGAGGACCTGGGCCCGGTCGGGTATCGCGTCGATGACGGCCGCGGCGGCCTCGGTCGCTTCGACGAGTCCTCGGGCCCGGTCGTCGCCGGTCTCGTCGGCGGCGAGGGCAAGGTTCGCGAGCGCGTAGCCGAGGTCGTCGTCCTGTCCCTCGCCGGCCAGCCAGGCCCGGAAGGACTCGAAGACCGGGACCGCCTCCTCGGTGCGCCCGAGTTCGAAGAGCACCTCCGCGCGCTCGTTCTCCAGCTCAGGAATGGCGGGGGATCGGGCCACGGTGGCTGCGGCGATGGCGCCGTCCAGGTCCTCCAGCGCCTCGGAGAGCGCTCCGGCGTACCGGTGCGCGACCGCCAGCCCGCGCAGGACCCGCGCGACCACGCGGATGTCGCCGAGCAGGGCAGCCTCCGCGTGCGCGGCCTGGAAGATCTCCTGGGCCTGCGCCGGGTCTCCCTGAACCAGGGCGAAGTTCGCCCGCGACAACACCAGGCGCGTGCGGAGAGGGCCGGGCACGGGAGCGTTGCGGGCGATCTCGAACCATCGGCTGGCCTGGGCGAGTTGCCCGGAGAAGAACCAGTAGTCGAGCAGGTTCACGATCAGTTGGCCGAGCAGGTCGCCGTCCGCGTCGTCCCGGGCATGGTGCAGGGCGGCGGTGAGGTTGGCCGTCTCCTGCTCCAGCATCGCCCGCCGCACGGGGTCCGCGTCGCGCCAGGCCGGTCCGAGCTGCGCCGCGAGCTGTGCGTAGTACTGCGCGTGCCGACGGCGCAGGGCCCGCACCGACTCGGGGTGCACGTCGGCGCGTGCGCTGAGCACTCCCGCGGCGTACTCCCGCACCGTCTCGAGCATCGACAGCCGTCCCGAGCTGTCCGGGACCACCAGGCTCTTGTCCACCAGTCGTTCCACGACGTCGATGACATCGGCGTCCGCCCCCTGGCCGATCGGGTACCACGGGGGTAGGTCGAGACCCGGAGCCGACGCGGGCGGCGTGGCCGGGGTGGGGGTCGAGAACGGCGTGGCCGGTGGGGACGGCAGCGGCGATGAGGCGGTCAGGGCTGGCCAGAGCGGATCGGTGGGGGCGGCCGGCCAGGCCGGGGAGGCCGTCGAGAACGGCGTGGCCGGCCGGCCGGCGGTAGCGTCCGGGAGTCCGTCGTCCACGGTGCACACGGACTCAGCCGCCTCGAGGGTGCATCCGCCGACGAAGATGCCCAGCTGAGCGAAGAGCCACAACTCGACCGGTTCCAGCAGCCGGGCGCTCCAGTCGAGGGCGGCCCGCATGCTCCGGTGCCGATCGGGCAGGTCGCGGGCCCCGCCGGTGAGCAGGGACAGGCGGTTGCCCATTCGCCGGGCGAGCTGTTCCGGTGGCAGGGTCCGCACGCGGGCGGCGGCCAACTCCAGCGCCAGGGGCAGGCCGTCCACCATGCGGCAGACACTGGCGACCGCCTCGGCATTGCCCGGGGTGATCTCGAAGCCGGGCTGCACGGCCCGCACCCGGTCGCGGAAGAGACGGACCGCGTCCGAGCGCAGCATCTCTTCGGGGTCGGGATCGCAACCGACCTGGGGGACGGGGAGGGGCGGCAGGGCGAGGACGTGTTCCCCGCGCAGGCGCAGCACGGTGCGGCTGGTGCAGAGCAGGGTGAGGTCCTCGGCCTGGTCGAGCAGGTCGTCGAGCTCGATCAGCGGTTCGTCGTCCCTGAGCAGGTGTTCGAGGTTGTCCAGGACCAGGAGGCGTGCCCCACCCGCCAGCGCAGCCGCCGCCACGTTCACCGCCGGCTCGTCGGCACGGTCCGGAACCGCCCCGAGCGCCCGGCACACCTCGGGCAGTACGTCCGCCGGTTCGGCGACCGCGGCCAGGGGCACCACCGGGGCGTTCAGGGCCTGGGCCACCTCCAGGGCGAATCGGGTCTTGCCCGTTCCCCCCGGCCCGACCACGGTGAGCAGCCGCACCGACGGGTCCGCGAGCAGGGCGAGCGCCTGCCGGAGCTCCTCCTGACGCCCGATCAGCGGGGTGCGGGGGCGACGCAGTTCCGTGCGGTGGCTCCTCGCGCGCCCCGGTGACGGCGGCGGTGTGCTCCCGAGGGCGCCGTCCGGGCCCGCCGTGGCTGGGCTCGCGGTCGCTGGGCCCGCTGTTGCCGGGTCGGCGGTCCTGGAGAGGGCGAGATCCGGCATCGAGAGCGGAGTCCCGGGTGCGCTCGGGCCGGGATCCGCCTCGGGCGGCCTCCCGGGGATCAGTCCCGGGGCGAGTGCCGTGGCGGCCTGCGGCCCTGGTGACGCTCCGGCGAGTCCTCCCGGCGGGGCTCCGAGGTCTCCTCCCGGTGCTGTTCCGCCGGTGACTCCCGGTGCCGGTCCTGCGATGTCGGGGGCGACGGGCGGCCGGGCGGGGCGCAGTTCCTGTCGCAGCACCTGGCGGTGCAGGGCCCGCAACGCGGGACTCGGGTCCACCCCCAACTCGTCGGACAGCCGCTGCGAGGCCGCGGTGTACGTGCCGAGGGCGCCCGCCTGCTGTCCGCTGTGGTACTGCGCCGTGATCAGTTGTCCGACGAATCGCTCGTTCAGCGGGTGCAGGGCCACGAGCTCCTCGAGCTCGGGCACGAGGTGCGCGTACCGGCCGAGGGCGGCTTCGGCGTCGATGCGGTCGGCCAGGGCCGCCAGGCGTGACTCCTCGAGGCGCGTCACCACGGCGTCCGCGCTGGTCTGTGGTCGAAGGTCCGGCAGCGGCCGGCCTCGCCAGAGGTCCAGGGCGGCGCGCAGGGTCTGGACGGCGAGGTCGGGTCGGCCGTTCGTCAGCTGCTCGCGCCCCAGGTGACATGTCCGGTCGAAACGCAGTGCGTCCACCGCCTCGGCCGGAACGCGCAGGCAGTACCCGCCGGACTGCGAGACGAGCAGGGACGGCGATCCTTCGGGTGTGATCGCCCGGCGGAGGTTGGATGCGTAGACCTGGAGCGCATTGGTCACCGAGGCAGGCGGGTCCTCGCCCCACAGCAGCTCGGCGAGCCGGTCCGTTGACACCGCGCTTCCGGCCGAGATCGCCAGCACGCCGAGCAGAGCCCGGGGACGACGGCCACCGACCGTGACCTCGATGCCGTCAACCCGGACCTCAAGAGGTCCCAGGACGCGGATCTCCACCCGCGCGGCGAGCTCCTGCCCTGCCATCACGCCGCCCACCGTAGGGCGTGTCGGCGATCTTCAGGTGACATTCAGCGATCTCTCCCCGGTCTTAAGCAGACCTTCAGCGGAACGAATTCACGGAGCGTGAAGGTATGGACGTGGCCCGCCACGGGGCGGGCCAACCGGCTCGCTCCGCTGGGTGACTTCCCACCCGGCGGGGCGAGGTCGACCAGAACGGATCCTCCCCCTCGAGATCCGTGGAAGCCACCCGAACCCGAAGGACCGACACGGTCCCTGTATTCCCGAGGAGATTGTGATGCGCGGCACGAAGTGGAACCGTGGCACGAAGTGGGCACGCGGTACGAAGTGGGCACGCGGCACCAAGTGGTGACCTGGCGGAGGACCCGGAGCGGATCGTGACCGGGTGCCGCAGCTCGTCTCGAAATTCCCCAGCCGAAAATTCCCGAAATGAGGCGCTCGTCATGCATGGCACGAAGTGGAACCGCGGTACGAAGTGGGCACGCGGCACCAAGTGGTGAGCCGTCCGGGGTGCCTCGGGGTGCCCCGGAGCGGTCACGTCCGGCATCAGCACGCCCGGCGGTGCGGCGCCTGAGTGCCCCGCACCGCCTCGCAGCGAGCCGTACCGCGATCATCGACATCGTTCTCCTGATATCGCGATGAATCATCCGTGATCCGAACGAACCGGATATTGCGCCGCAGTCGGGTGCGGGGCTTTGAGAACGTCTCGCAATTCCCCGAGGCACCCGCCGGCCGTGTTCCGATCACGGTGAGCCCGGCCGTGTTCCGATCACGGTGAGCCCGGCCGTGTTCCGATCTCCGTCCACCCGGCGGCGGCTCCCGGGACGGGCATCGGTGCGGTGGCAGGTCGGGGCGCATCCCTTCGCGTCACCGCGGCTCCTCCTCCTGCTCGACGGCAGGTCCGTGAGCTGTGTCCACGGACGGTGGTCGACGGGGGACAGACGGGTGAGGTTGCCGTCTCTCGAGCCTGACCGCGCCGGAACCCCCTGTGTCCCGGCGGGGGGATCCGGATAACTTCCTGCCCGCGCCACGGGCCATCCCGTCCCCACCGGCGTCCACATCGCTCCCGGCGGTGACCGGAGCCCCGTTTCTGGCAGTGACCGGAGCCCCGTTCCTGGCGGCCACCTGCCCTGTTCCCGCGTTCCCGGAAGGACGACCCCCGCGTGGATCTTGAGCGCGCACCCGCCGTTCGTGGGCGGCTCGGTAGACCCCTCCGAGCTCGTGCAGGACCTGCACACCGTCGTCCCGTCCGTCCCGCCGCGCGCCGCCGCACCCTGCCGATCACCTTCGGCGCGGTGCTGGCGGAGCGGGAGTTCCGGTCCCTGTTCCTCGCGGAGACCATCTCGACCGCCGGCGACCAGATCGCGGCCGTGGCGGTGGCCGTCCTGGTCTATGCCCGCACGGGCTCCCCGCTGCTGGCCGGTCTGGGCTACGCGGCCACGTACCTGCCGTGGCTGCTCGGTGGGCCCGTCTTGTCTGCCTGGGCCGGGCGGTTCTCGCCCCGTCGGGTCCTGGTCAGTTGCGATCTGATCCGGGCCGTCGTGATCGGGGTGGCGTCGCTGCGCGGTGTGTCCCTGCCTGTGCTGGCGGTGGCCGTGTTCGTCACGGCCTGGCTCGCGCCTCCGTTCGAGGCGGTGTCCGGGGCCCTGCTGCCGCGGATCCTGGACGGCGAGCGCTACGTGGTGGCGAGTGCGGCCCGACAGATCGTTCACCAGAGCCTGCAGTTGGGCGGCTTCGTCGCCGGTGGACTCGTCGTGGCGCTGGTCGGCAGCCACAGTGCCCTCGCCCTGGACGCGCTCAGCTTCCTCGGCTCCGCCGCCCTGTTGGGCGCCGGTCTGCAGGACCGTCCTGCGCCGAGGCGACGGACACCGGCGGGCCAGGAACCGGGAGACGAACCGGGCCAGGAACCAGGCCAGGAACCGGGAGACGAACCGGGAGCAGAGCTCGGTCGGCGACCGGCACGGGAGGCGGCACGGGAGCCGGAGCCGAGTGCCGTCGGTGACGCGCTCGCCGCGGCCCGGACGGTGGCGCGGGATCCACGGTTGCGGCGGCCTCTGCTGCTCGCGATGGTCGGGGCCGCCTACGTGATCGCGCCCGAAGCGGTCGCACCCGCCTATGTGGCGCAGTTGGGCGGGGGACCGGCGCAGGTCGGCCTGGTCATGGCCGCAGCCGCGGGCGGCAATGTGATCGGCGCCCTCCTGCTGGGACGATTCGTGACACCCGCCACCCGGGCGCGGGCCATGTGGCCGATGGCGATCCTCGGCACGGTGCCGTTGCTCGCCGTGGTGACCACGCCGACTCTGGGCCCCAGCCTGGTCCTGTTCGCCCTGGCCGGAGGGTGCTCGGCGTTCCAGATCCCGGCCCGGGCGGCCTTCGCGGCGGCGGTGCCCGAGGACTGTGCGGCGGCGGTGTTCGGCACCGCGATGACCGGCCTCTACGCCGTCCAGAGCGCGGCGGTCCTCGGCACGGGGGCCCTGGCCGGGCAGATGCCTGCAGCGCCGGCAATCGCGCTGATCGCGTTGGCGGGAATGCTGTGCACGTTGCGTCTGCGGCCCGAGAGGCAGGACCGGGTGGGTGGTGACGGCACGGCGGGAGCCATGCTGGTGCGGTGACCTCCCGCGAATCCGTGCCATCCCGTCCTGCCCCGGAGCCGACGGCCCCGATCGGTGAATCCGCTGCGGTGGAGGCCGCGCCGTCCGAGTCCCCCACGGAGTTCTGGGACGTGGTCGTCGTCGGGGGCGGACCGGCCGGCGCCTGTGCGGCCATCGCGGCACGGCGGGCGCACTCGTCGTCCCGGGTGCTGCTCGTGGACCGGTGCGACTTCCCCCGCGACAAGACCTGCGGCGACGGCGTCGCCCCACAGGCGCTCGACGTGCTGGAGCGGCTCGGCGTGAGGGGCCTGCTGGACGACCTGCCCGAGGTGAACGAGTTGCGCCTGGGCTTCGTCGGCGGGCCCTGGGCGGTGGGCTCGGCGGGGGGCGCCACCCATGTCGTGCCACGGGTCGAGTTCGATGCCCGGCTGCTGAACGCTGCCCGGGAGCGAGGGGTACAGGTCCGCCGGCACCGGGTGCGCTCGGTGGAGGTGCTCGACGGCGGGGGAGGCGTGCTCCTCGACGGAACGATCCGGGCTCGCGTGGTGATCGGGGCGGACGGCGCCCACTCCGTGGTCCGGTCGGCGCTCGGCCTGCACGCCCAGCGGCCGGGAACGACGGCGATCGCCCTGCGTGGCTACGCGCCCGTGACCCCGGACCTGGCCGACGAAGCAGTGATCGTCTTCGCCCGCGGCGGTCTGGTGCCGGTCTCGGCGACCCCCGGCCCCACCGAAACGCCCGCAGGCCCTGCCGGTGCGACCGCCGATCCGGCCAGCACGCCCAGCTCCGTCGCCGAAGCGCAGGGCGTCCCCACTGGTGCGCGGGACGAGGCCGAGCACGCCGATCGGGTGGCCCAGCGGGTGGCCTGGCCCTCCTACGCGTGGTCCTTCCCGATCGGTGACGGTCGTGCCAATGTCGGCTACGGCGAACTCCTGCCCCGCCATGGTTCGCCGG
>CAZOWW010000125.1:0-16214 GCA_964583765.1 uncultured Kineosporiaceae bacterium | reverse complement strand
CACCGACCTGCCCGCACGCCCCGCCCCATCCCCAAGGTCAACTGGAAAAGGCCCCTGGGCCAGGTGGGGCTGACAGGTCCGGGCGAGCCCCGGCTGCGCGCCGAACTCCTGCGTCACGGATGATCGGGCGGGAACCTGCCCCTCAGGACGGACAGCGGTCGTCGGGGTCGATGGCGCGCACGATGCGGCGGCCGATGGCGGCGAGCTGGCGGGCCTGCGCCGCGGTCAGCGGATCGAGGACGAGCCGGCGTACCTCGGTGACGTGTCCGGGCGCAGTGGCGACGACCTTGTCCCAGCCGGCGTCGGTGAGGATGGCAAGGGTGTAACGGCCGTCGACCGGGTCAGGGGCGCGCCGCAGCCAGCCCTGCTTCTCCAGCCGGGCGACGACCTGGGACAGCCGGGACAAGGAGCCCTCGGCCAGGGCGGCCAGGGCGCTCATCCGCAGGGTTCGCCCCGGAGCCTCGGACAGGGACGCCAGCACGGTGTACTCGAAGTGGCTGATCCCGGCATCGCGGCGCAGCTGGGCGTCGAGGGCCGGTCCGAGCCGCACCAGCACGCTCACCAGGGCCAGCCACGCCTGTCGCTCCTGCGGGTCGAGCCATCGCGGCTCATCGTCCGCGCTCGCAGTTCCCTCCACGCCGCCACCCTACCCCGGATTGGTTCAAGCGTGAAGTTAATCGATCTCCGTTTGACTTGACTGTTGAAGTAAATCCTCGTATCGTCAACTTCAAGCTTGAAGTAATCCAGCTGCGGTGAGGGCCCATGGACCTTGACCGGCGCGTCCTCGCCGGCCTCGTGGTTCCGGCCTTCCGTCCGGTTCCGGCCTTCCGTCCGAAGGGATCCACTGATGGACGACGATCTCCAGGCCGCGCTCACCCCGCCGGTCCCGGCCGGCGCCTACGACGAACTCCGGCACCGGGTGCTGCCCCGGGCCCTCGCCCAGCGGACCTGGGAACCTCAGGACGGTCCACTGCCCGCGTTGTTCGTCAGCCACGGCGCACCCCCGACCCTGGACGACCCGGTGTGGTTGGACGACCTGTTCACCTGGTCCCAGACCATGCCCAAGCCGCGCGGCATCGTGGTGGTCTCCGCGCACTGGGAGAGCGCCCCGATGGCCATCTCCGACCCCACCGCCGCGGTACCGCTGTACTACGACTTCGGCGGTTTCCATCCCCGGTACTACACCCTGCAGTACCCCACTCCCGACGCCACGACGCTGGCCCGCCGGGTCGCCCGTACGCTCACCGGCGGCACCGGTGGCACCAGCGAGGTGCACCAGCACCGCCGTCGCGGCCTGGACCACGGCGCGTTCATCCCCCTCATGGCGATGTACCCGGCCGCCGACGTACCGGTCGTCCAGGTGAGCATGCCCGACCTGCACCCCGACACCCTGCTCGCACTGGGTAGGCGCCTGCGCCCCCTGCGGGAGGAAGGCGTCCTGCTCATCGGGTCCGGCTTCATGACCCACAGCTTCGCCGTCATGGGCAATCCCGCCCTGGCCGGCCACATCCGCGCCTTCGACACCTGGGCCGCCGACGCGTTGGCGCGCGGAGACGTCGAAGCCCTGGCCGACTACCGCGCCAAGGCGCCCGGAGTCGCGGTCGCCCACCCGACCGCCGACCACTACGTGCCCCTGCTGCTCGCCCTCGGCGCTGCCACCACACCGGACACACCGGCGAGGACGGCGATCGACCGGGTGCGCTTCGGCAACTCCATCCGCTCCGTCCAGTTCGCCTGAACGCTCCTGCGGGTCGGACGGGTGGCAGCGCCCGATGCCCCGCGCATCGGCCCGACGTCCCCGCGCACAAGGCTCGGGCCTGGATCGCCACGGCGCCTCCGGCTCCTGTCAGAACCCCTCCGTGCCGGTGAGCGGAGGCGCCTCCTCCGCGCCGCCGCCCACCAGCGTTCAGGCGATGATCAGGCGGTACCGCAGGGCACGCCGTTGAGGGTGGGTGCGGTCGGCGCGGTGTAGCTACCGCTCAGGGTGCCCTGGAAACCGAACTGCGCGTTGCCGCCCGGCGCGATCGTGCCGTTGTACGACATGTTCGTGGCCTTGACGGTGCCCGTGGTCCCGGCGAACGTCGCGTTCCAGCCGCTGGTCAGCGTCTGTCCGGACCCCAGCACGAAGCTGAGCGTCCACCCGTTCACCGCGCTCGTGGCGGAGTTCGTGATCGTCACGTTGGTCGTGAAGCCCGTCTGCCAGACATTCGGGACGAACGCCACCTGGCAGGTGCCGCCGGTCGGACCGGTGGTCGTGGTGCGCGGCGCCGTGGTCGTGGTGGTCGTCCCCGTCGTGGTCGTCCCCGTGGTCGTCGATGTCGTGGTCGTCGACGTCGTGGTGGTCGATGTCGTCGACCGGGTCGTGGTGGTCGTCGTGGTGCCGGGCGCCGCCACGCGGAGATTGTCGAACTGGGCGGTCTCGGTCTGGTCGGTGCCGATCCCGACCTGTCCCGCGGAGAACGTCGAGTCGGTCACCGAGCCGAGGGTCGCGCCGTCCACGCTGGCGGTGATGGTGCTGCCGTTGAATCCGAGGGCGAGGTTGTGCCACTTGTTGGTCCCCAGCGCGGCCGCCGAACCACTGCGCAGCGTCGTCACCTGGGCGCTCGTGTTGTTGCGCAGGATCGACCAGGCGCCGGTGTCGCTGATGCGCAGGTAGTAGGCGTTCTGCCCGGCGGTGTTCGTGGTGTTCTGGGACCCGGCCCGGCCCAGCAGTTCGACGTAGCCGGACTTCTCCAGCAGGACGTCCGTGGAGACGGTGTAGGCGCTCCAGTTCACGTTGCCGAGCAGCGCGTACGGATCGGCCGTGGTCTTCCAGAGGATCGGCAGCTGCGGCGCCTCCTGTCGCACGCACATGCCGGATCGGCCCCCGCCGCACGCGACCGTCTCGAACGCACCCTGCATGTCCATGAGGTACGTGGCTTCCTTGCCGGCGGCGTACTGATCGAAACCGTCGCTGTAGGGCAGGTTGAGCGATCCCTGCCCAGGGCTCGTGGCCGTGCCCTTGCCCTGGCCGGTCGTGGTGGTGACGGTGTAGACGTACCCCGGTTGCACGGTGAGGCTGAAGGCGCCGCCGGACGGCGTGAGGTCCGTGGTGTGGACCAGGTAGCTCGAGGCGCTGCTCGCGTTGAGATTCGTGGCCCACACGTGGACCTGGCCGGTCGACAGGCCGCCGGTGACGGAGAAGTTCAGCGTCTGGGCGGCGGTGGCGTCCATGGTCTCGATGATCGTGCTGTAGTCCGAGGTGCTGGGCGAGCGCAGCGACACGTAGCTGCCGTTGCTGCGGGCACCGTTGAGGTACCCGCTGGAGGAGTCCAGGTACTTCCAGCCGGGGGCGGTGAACTGCGTCGTCTGCGCGATGACCCAGGCCTCCTTGCCCACCGAGTACCACCCCGACCACGGCTGGTTGGCCAGTACCAGGCCGACCGTGGACCACGGGAGGTTGGGGGTGATGGCCGCGATCAGGTCCCAGTTGAGGTAGGCCGTCATCTTCCCGTCGATGTACCCACGGTTGATCCCGCGCGCCAGTGGTTTCGCGCCATCGTTGTAGTCCTGCGAGCCGTTCTCACTGGCCCACAGCGTCGAGCCGGTGTTGGTGGCGGTGGACGACACCGTGCAGGTCGACTCGTCGCTGAGGTACCCGCAGGGATAGTGACCGCCGATCGCGTCCGTCACGGCCCGGAGCGCCGAGTTGCCCGCGACCACGTTCGCCGGTCCCCAGCTGCCCGGGTAGTCCTCCCCGAAGACGAGCTTCACTCCGCTGTAGCCGTTGCTGTTGAGCGCGCTGCGAAGGCTCAGGGTCCAGTTCGCGTCGTACTTCTTCTCGTTCTGCGCGGCGCTCAGGTAGTCGATGGTGAGGTTGTGCTGCTTGGCACAGCCCAGCCAGCCCACCAGGTAGTTGATCATATCGGTGGACAGGAAGGTGCCGTTGCCGATCCAACCCGGCGCACCCCAGGCCAGGGCGCCGAGCTTGATGCCGGGGTTCCGGGCCTTGGCCTGCTCCATGATCCACCACTCGTAGCCGCGGTTGCAGTCGAGATCGCCGCGGAAGTGCTCGTGGCTGGGCTCGGCACCGCTGGTGGAGTTCGTGTCGCCGCCGATCTCGACCTTGAGGATCTGCAGGTCCGCGCCGTAGCCGGGCTTGAACAGGTAGTCGAGGATCTGGCCACGCTGCGGTTCGGGGTAGTCGATCAAGAGACGGCTGTTGCCCCCGCCGCCGCTCACCGCACCGACGCCGTCGAACGTCCGGCCGCCCGAGGAACCGTTGATCGAGATGGATGCGGCCGCACGGGCCGGGTCACCGACCGCGCACAGGAGACCGCCGGCGGCGAGGACGACGCCGGTCACCGCGGCCACGACGGCACGTCGGCGAGGTCGAAGACGCTTTCCCAGTGACATGGTCAAGTCCTTCCGGGGGACGGTGGGCAGGTCGGCGGTCAAGAGACCGCCGACGCCCGGCACCAGCCACGATCAGCGCCGGGCAGGGAGTCGCCGAAATGTCTTTCCTTGATGTCCAAATGCGATTGTTATCGTGAACATCAGGAGTGCCGACTCAGGGTACAGACCGCCCCGCGGAACCACAACCATCAATTTCCGTCATTCCCCGGACGATCCCGGGACCCGCCGCATCGAACACTCCACGTCAACACGAGCATCGCCCAGTGGTCGGCACCCGTCGGCCGGGACCCCGAGACCACCGCCTTTACGGAACAACGGAGCATCGATTATTGTTCCTATTACGAAACACCACGTCTCAGATGTCGGGTTCCCGGGCGAACGGAGCACCGCATGGCCGAGGAGGTCGCCGACCGACCCGACGGGCGCCGCGAACCGGTCGGAGCTCGTCGTGGCCGGCCGCGGGATCCCGCCAAGGACGCCGCCATCCGAGCCGCCACGATCGATCTGCTGGGCGACGGCGGGTACGCCGCCCTGACGATGCACCAGGTGGCGAGGCACGCCGCCGTCGGCAAGGCGAGCCTCTACCGGCGTTGGCCCGACAAGGGCGCCCTGGTCGCCGACACCCTGGGGCAGCTCGCGGCCGCGCTGCCCTCGACCCCTGACACCGGCAGTCTCCCGGAGGACCTGCACACGTTCCTCGCGGCCCTGTTGCCGTCACGGAGCGCTCCGGCTCGTGCGCTCGCTGCCCTCGCCAGCGAGGTCACCACCAACGCCCAACTCCGCGGCCTCTGGCAGCAGTGCATCGCCGGTCCGCTCGCCGGCCGGGCAGCCGGCATCCTGTCCCGTGCCATCGCGAGAGGGGAACTGTCTCCCGAGGCGGATGTCGAGCTGCTCGCGTCCCTCCCCCTGTCCCTGGTCCAGGGATGGTGGCCGGAGCGCGGTCGGGACGCGGAGGACGCCCTTGTCGCCCGGGTCGTCGACCAGTTCCTCGACCGTGCCTGGGCCGGCGAGGACGACCGGGACGACCCGCGGGTGACATCGACGGAGCCGAGGTCCACCGACGGGCAGCGCCGCGGACGCCGCCGCGGGGAGCTCACGATCGGGGCCATCGCGCAGCTGGCGGGGGTGTCGGCCCCGACGGTGTCCAAGGTGCTCAACGGGCGTGCGGGGGTGGCCCCGGAGACCCGGCAGCGGGTGGAGCGGCTGCTCAGCGAACACGAGTACCGGCGCCCCGGAACGGTCCAGTCGAGTCCCTGTGTCGAGGTGGTCTTCTTCGGACTTCACAACGATCTCGCCATCGCGATCCTGCGCGGGGTGGAGCGGGTCCTCTGCGAACGCAACCTGACCGTGGGCTTCTTCGATGTGCTGGCCCGGGCGGCGACCGGTCAGTCGTGGATCAACGGTCTGCTGGCGCGTCGCCCTGCCGGTGTGATCGCCGTCTACTCCGGTTTCACCACCGAGCAGCACGCCCTGCTGGGCACCAGCGGAATCCCCCTGGTCGCCCTCGACCCGGTCACCCAACCGCCGACGTCCGTCCCCTCGGTCGGGGCGACCAACTGGACCGGCGCCATCACCCCAGCCAGGCATCTCCTCACCCTGGGACATCGGCGGATCGGCGTGCTCAGCGGGCCGACGGAGTATCTGATGGCCAGGGCCCGGCTGGAGGCGACCCGGGCGACGCTGGACTCCGTGGGGGCGCCGCTGCCCGCGGAACTCCTCCGCTCCGGGCGCTTCCAGTTCGAGGACGGGGTCGGTCTCGGGGGCGAGTTGCTGGCTCTGCCGAACCGCCCGACCGCCATCGTCTGCGGCAACGACCTGCAGGCGCTCGGCGTCTACGAGGCGGCTCGGCGAGCCGACCTGCGGATCCCGCAGGATCTCAGTGTCCTGGGCTTCGACGACGTCCCGGCCGCCCGGCTGTGCGGGCCCCCGCTGACCACTGTCCGGCAGCCCATGACCGAGATGGGGGCGGCCGCGGCCCGTCTCGTGCTCGCCCTCGCCGCAGGCGAGACCGTCAGCCCCGACCGCGTCGAACTGGCCACGACCTTCGTCGTCCGCGAGAGCACTGCCCCACCCGCGGGCCGCTGACCGGCCCTCACCGCCCGTCCCGTCGGCGGACCGCCGACGAAACAGTCCGGTCCATGACTGATCGGTTCCGCGACGGGAGGCCACCGAGCGCGAGGCGAAGAGGATCGACCGGGGTGGCGGATTCCCCGCGGGAGATCACGCCCACCACTTCCCGCGAAACATGCACACGTTTCCCGAGAAACACGCACAAGTTTTCCCGGAAAAAGGACCACGAGCGGCGAGCGCGTCCTCGGTGGCATTCAGCGGTCTCCTCCGGGAATTCTCGTCCAGGAATTCTCGGTGAAGAAACCTCATGGCGGGCCGGCACACGGCCGGGGCGCCGGTCCGCGCTGACCTTCCCGTTGTCCCGGCGGGTCATGCCCAGGAGGTGGGGAACCCGGTGACCGCCGGCCGGAACAGCAGGCACGGCAGGCACGGCACGCACGGCAGGCACGGCACGCACGGCAGGCACAGGTCCGACGGGACCCGGAGCAGGCTGCCCGAGAGGGCAGTCCCGGGCGTCGGCGCGGGTGGAATCGCGGAGAGGCCCGGGTGATCGACGGGATACTGGCGGGGTGCAGCAACGAGCGCGAGCCCAGGTTCCCGCCGGCCAGCACCCCTCGGGACGCGACGGTGGCACCCGGTCGGCGCGGCACGGCGTGGCCCGGGACGACGCGAGCCGGGTCGATCTCGATCTCCTTGCCGCCCACCCGGAGTCCTCGGACTCCGTCAGGGCATTGCAGCGCCTCGCCGGCAACACCGCCGTCACCGGCCTGCTCGACGGGCGCGATGCCCACCACGTCGACCCGGCCTCGGCGCCGGTGCCGACCCTGCAGCGCAAGGCATCGCCGAGTGCCGGGACCGAGGTGGTCCGGACCTCGACACAGGTGACCCAGCTCGTCGCGGACATCCTGAGCGTGATCGAGCAGATGGAGGTCGGCACGGGCGGTGCGGTCACCGAGTCGAACTACCACACCAGTTCCGGGATCCGGGCGAGCTACGCCAGCCGGATGCAGGCCACCATTCCGTGGACCATCGACCTGCTGAAGCGTCACGCCGAGCTGCGCACGAAGTTCGGGGTCACGATGGCCGAACTGCAGTCCGCCGAGAAGTGCGTGGCCGCGGTGAGCGCGGTGTGGAAGGCCGTCATGGCCCTGCCCGCGGGCACGACCCTGGAGAACGCCAAGAAGAACCCCACGGTGGCGGCCAAGCTCCCGAACGCGGGCCTCGATGACGACGATCTCGGTCGCATGCTGGCGTTCGGCTCGTGGCGTGGCCAGGTCATCGCGGGGCTTCCGGACCGGGCGGAGCACATCGCAGCGCTCAAGGAGCTCAGTGCCGCGGACCTCGCCGCGCAGGCGAGCTCCGCGGAGCTCGCTGCCGCCCTCAAACCCGCGAACAAGCGGGCCCTCGCACAGTGGCGCAAGGCGAAGAAGAAGGGCAAGCCGCCGGCTGCGACCGTCGCCGACCTCACCGGCCCGGAGCGTCACAAGTTGGAGGTCGCGATCGGCACGCGGCAGGTGGTGGAGCCCCTGCGGCAGGCCGGGGTGGACGCCGGGATCGACATCGACGCCGGCTCGGCGGGGCGCTACATCGCCAGGGAGATGCAGCACCAGGACAACAGCCGGGTGAGCGCCCACTGGGGCGAGGACCTCGCCGCGTGGCGGCGCTTCGGGGTGGAGAAGTCGCTGCCCGAGATCGGCGAGAAGATCAAGAAGGCGTCGGTGGACGACGAGGGCATGACGCTCGGGCACGTGAGCATCGCCGACGCCGTGGCGGCGATCCCGCGGGCGCACAAGACCTGGGACGACGACAAGGTCGCCTGGCAGGCCTTCAAACAGCAGAACGGTGACGCCAAGTACGCCGACAACGCCGTGGCGATCTTCAAGCGCACCCACGTCTATCCCGCCGCGAAGACTCCGGCACCCTGACCCGGGTCCTGATCCGGTCCTGGTCCGCAGGGACCTCAGGCCGTCCTGGTCCGCCGCCTGATCACCGTGGCGACGACCACCAGGACCGCGACGACCGCCGCCGCGATCGCCGTGACCGGCGAGTGGGGACCGGCCGTGGTGCGGCCGACCGCGATCCAGCCGAGCCCCCAGGCGAGGCCGGCCGCCACCGCGGCCCGGCCACCGAGGGCCACGGTCAGCAGGACCCCGACGCCGCCGACGAGTGCCAGCACCAGCACCGCGATGGTCTGGGCGACCGCGGGTGCCGGATCGACTCCTTCAGCGGCCAGGACGGCCGCGATGTTGGCGCAGGTCGCGACACTGACCCAGCCCAGGTAGAGCCCGAAGGTGCCGTCCACGACCAGGTCCTCGACGGCACTGCCCCGGGGAACCGCGGTCAGACGGCGCACGAGGACGGCGAGCACGGCCAGCAGCGCCACGATGACGGCGACGCTGCCCCACAGCCAGCCGGCCTGGACCACGAGGAGCCAGGTGGCGTTGAGGAGCATGGACGCGGAGGCGAGCCAGCTCACGGCCCGGACCCGGGGAGAGGACGTCGCTCCCGGTAGCCACTGCCACACGGTGAAGGCGGCGAGCCCGAGGTAGATCACCGACCAGACGGAGAACGCCGGCGAGGCCGGGGCGAGCAGGGTGGCATCGGCGGCGAAACTCCCCCCGGCGGACTTCGCCACCCCGGTCCCGAGGATCCCGGCCCCGACGAGAGTCCCGAGGATGCAGAGGATCTCGCTCACGGTCACCGCGAGCGAGCGAACCCGGTCGGGGCGGCGACCCCAGGGGAGCCGGCGAGCACGGTCGGGAACGGCGGTTGTCATCGCGTACCTCCTCGGTGATCGGGCACTCTCGAACTCCTCGCCGAACCCCGCGAGGCCAGCGCCGCCCAGACCCGCACCGGCAGGAGCCGGGCCAGCTTCATGAGCACGGCCATCCGCAGCGGGAAGACGATCTCCATCCGTCCGCGTTCCAGACCGTCGGCGATGGACCGAGCCGCCTCCTCGGCCTCGACGATGAAGGGCATCGGGAAGGTGTTGGCCGACGTCATCGGGGTCCGCACGAACCCGGGACACACGGTGGTGACCCGGATCCCGTGGCGGGACAGGGACGTCCGCAGCGATTCCAGCAGGTTGATCTGGGCCGCCTTCGTCGCACCGTAGGCCTCCGAGCCGGGCAGGCCGCGGTATCCGGCGACCGAGGCCACTCCGACGATCTGCCCGCTCCCCCCGGCCACCATCGCGGGCACCACGGCCGCCAGGACGTTGTTGAGACCGAGCAGGTTGATCTCGACGTGCCGGGCGAAGGCGTCCTGGTCCCAGTGGGAGGAGTCGAACTGCTGCCAGTACCCGGCGCACCAGATGACCATGTCCAGCCCGCTCAGGGCCTGCTCCGCGGCCAGGGCCCCCGCCGTGACCGCGGCCCGATCGGTGACGTCGGCCGCGACGACGGGCAGCTCTCCCCCGGCGACCAGAGCGAGCCGTTCCACGGTCCGGGCGGTGATCGCGACCCGGGCGCCGCGGCGGTGCAGTTCCCGGGCCAGGGCCGCGCCGATGCCGCTGGAGGCACCGACCAGCCAGATCCGTTGACCGGCGAGCCGGCTCGGCGACGTCCGGCCGGCGTCGGTCCCCGCCGTCCTCACCGCAGGCCCCCCTTCGGCGACCGGCCGGTGGGCCGCTGCAGCCGCAGGTGGGCGACGTCGAGGTACCCGGCGGCGAACCCGGCCTCGCAGTAGGCGAGGTAGAACTCCCAGGTTCGCCGGAACTCCTCGTCGAATCCGAGCCGCTCGATCCGGGGGCGCGCCGCGGTGAAGCTCTCCCGCCACCGTCGCAGGGTCTCGGCGTAGTGGGGCCCGAACCGGCTCACGTGGCTCACGCGCAGCCCGGTGTGGGAGCTGGTGACCTCGTCGATCGCCTCGAGTGAGGGGATGAGTCCTCCGGGGAAGATGTGCTTCTGGATCCACCCGAAGGAACGGCGGGTCGCCAGGTACCGGTCGTGCGACATCAGGATCGACTGGAGGGCGACGCTCCCGCCCGGGGCGAGGAGCCGGTCCAGGGCCGCGAAGTACGTCGGCCAGTACTCCTGCCCGACGGCCTCGATCATCTCCACGCTGACGATGGCGTCGAAGGTGCCCTCGACCTCCCGGTAGTCGAGGAGCCGGACGTCCACCAGTTCCGCGAGCCCGCGCTGCGCGACGCGCGCCCGCGCGAGCTCGGCCTGTTCGACGGACAGGGTGACGGTGGTGACCCTGGCCCCCCGCCGCGCGGCCTCGATGGCCAGGGTGCCCCAGCCGGTGCCGATCTCCAGGACGCTCATCCCCGGACCGACCCCGGCCAGGTCCAGGACGGCGTGGACCTTGCGCAGCTGTGCCCGGGTGAGGTCCTGCTCGGCGAAGGGACGCTCCTGGTCGAAGAGCGCGGAGCTGTAGCTGAGCGTCTCGTCGAGGAAGGAGGCGAACAGGTCGTTGCTCAGGTCGTAGTGGGCGCGGATGTTCTGCCTCGACCCGCTGACGGTGTTGCGCTGCTGGGCGGGGATGCGCCGGTCGACGAACCCGCGCAATCGCCTCAGGACGGGCGGGACGGCGGTGGTCATCCGGTGCGCGAAGGGGGTCAGGACCGCGGCCAGATCGGTTCCCGGGGCGGGACGCCAGTCCCCGGCCGTGTAGGACTCGCCGATCCCGATCTTGGGATGGGCGGCGAGCCGCTCGAACAGGGCCGCGGGCCGCACGATCTGCAGGGTCGGGGCGTCCGGCGCCAGGTCCGGGTCCGGGGTCCCCAGCAGTGACCCGTCCGGGAGCAGGACCCGCACGGGGATCCGGCGCAGGACGGAGGCGAGGATCATTCGGGCGAGGGTGGCCCGCACGCGCGCCCGACGGACCATCGGTCCGGGTCGTCGTCGCGCCTGACTCATGGTGCTCATCGAACGGCCTCCTTCGAGTGGGGGATTCTCTGCCGGACCGGCAGGCGACGCAGCCACAACCGGATCCCGTGGATGCGGATGAGAACGCTGACCCGGTGGGTCATGAACGGGTGCGTGAGGGCCGTCCTCACCAGGGCACGGGTGGTGGCCTCGCGCGGGGTTCCGGTCACGGTCGCGGTCAGGATCCGTTCCCCGTCCCGGTCCAGCGCGACACCGACCACGACGGTCCCCGGCGTCAGCCGCAGCTGGATCCGGTAGCTGCCGGAGACGTCGTTGAAGGGCGAGACGTAGAACTCCTTGTCCTGCCTCGCCGTCCCGTGCTCGTCGACGTCCAGCAGATAGGCGTGCCTCTCCCCGTAGGTGTTGTGCACCTCCAGGACGACCGCGCGCACCGTCCCGGTCGGTGACAGGCACCAGAAGACGGTCAGCGGGTCGAAGGCGTGGCCGAGCACCCGGGCATGGGCGAGCATGATCACTCGGTCCCGCGCATCGAGCTCCACCCCGCGCCGGGCGAGGAAACGTTGCAGGTCGGCCCGGATCCCCCCGCCGAGACGACCCGAGTCGAGGTGATCCCGGACGTCGAAGCGGGCCAGGGCACGCAGCGGCCGGGGCACGCGAGGGAGATCGTCCAGATCGACGAGCCACTGGTAGTGGCGGTGGGTGAAGGAACTCGGGAGGGGCCGGTGCCGGGTGTGCCGCACCCGCCCGACGACCAGGGCCGGCAGCGCGGGCACGACGACCGTCGGGTTCACCAGGTCACCCCGAAGAACGCGGCCGCCTCGACACCGGAACGGCACCCGTCCTCGTGGAAGCCCCAGCCCAGGTGGGCGCCCGCGAAGGCGAGGCGGTCGCCTCCGGCGGTACGCAGCCTGGCGGCTGCGGCGACGGCCTCGCGGGTGAACACGGGATGGGAGTAGGTCATCCGGGCGATCACGGACCCCGGGTCGACCCGACCGTCCGGGTTGAGGGTGACGACGAAGTCCTCGCCGGACCCCAGGCGCTGGAGCCGGTTCATCCAGTAGCTCACCAGGACTCCGGCAGAGCCCTCGTCGCAGGAACGCATCCGGTAGTTCCACGACCCCCGAGCCCGCGCGGTCCGGGGAAGCACGGAGCCGTCGCGGTGCAACCAGGTCGGGTTCGAGGAGTAGCCGATCGCGCCCAGATCCGCCTTCTCGGCCGGCGTGGCGTCTGCCAAGACGGTGAGGGCCTGATCGGCGTGCACGGCCAGGACGACCCCCTCGAACGTGGCCGTCACGCCGTCGGCGGTGCGGACGTCCACCCCGTCGGCGTGTCGCGTCACCGACATGACCGGGACCCCACGACGCACGTCGGGGAGGCGTTCGGCGATCCGCTCGACATAGGCCGCCGATCCTCCGGTCACGGTGCGCCAGACGGGCGAGCCGGTGACGGTCAACATGCCGTGATGGTCGAGGAACTCGAACAGGTGACGGGCCGGGTAGTCCAGGGCGTCGGCGTCGCCGCAGGACCACACGCAGGCCACGAGCGGGACGGCGAAGTGCTGGACGAAGTACGACGAGAAACCCGCACCGGCGAGGAACTCACCCCAGGTCGGATCGTCGTGGGTGGGACCGGCGAGAAGTGCCCTGGCCCGGCGGTGGAACCGCGGGACCTCGGTGAGCATGCGCACGAACCGCGGATCCGCCGCCCGACGCGGTTGGGCCAGGATCCCGCCGATCCCCCGGCCCCCGGCATAGGACAGACCGCATCCCTCGCAGGTGATGCTCATGCTCATCTCGCTCGACTGGGTCTGCACGCCCAGTTCGGCGAACAGCCGGAGCAGGCGGGGGTAGGTCCGCTCGTTGTGGACGATGAATCCGCTGTCGATGCGCAGCTCCCGCCCGTCACCCGTGCGGACCGCGTGGGTGTGGGCATGGCCGCCCAACCGATCGTCGGTCTCGAACACGGTGACCGGCCGACGGCGAGCCAGCACGTGGGCGGCGGTGAGGCCGGACACCCCCGCGCCGACGACCGCGATGCCTGGTGTGGCGGTTCTCATCGTGCCCTCCAGTGATCATCGACGTGTACGACCTGCGTCCCGTGCGACCCCCATCTTGTACAACCTTCGTCCAGACTCTAGGCTTCCATCGACACCTCGTCAAATGTTTGTTCAAGGTAGAGGGAGGGACGATGGTTCTCACCCGCACCGTGACGACCGACTGCCCGTCCGAGGCGGTCTTCGCCTACGTCAGCGACTTCACGACCACGACCCAGTGGGATCCGGGCACGGTCCGCACCGTGCGGACCCGCGGACAGGGCGGGGTCGGCACCGAGTACCGGAACACCTCTCGGTTCCTCGGCCGGACCACCGAGCTCACCTATGCCGTCACCCGGCTCGTACCAGGGCAGCTGATCAGCCTGCGGGGCGAGAACCGGACCCTCGTCGCGAACGACACCATGACGCTGCGTACGCTGCCGGAGGGCCGGACCGAGCTGACGTACCGCGCCGAATTCACCTTCACGGGCGTCTCGCGCCTGATCGCCCCGCTCCTGGCCCCGGCCTTCCACAGGTTGGGGGACGCCGCGCAGGAAGGACTCCGGCGAGTCCTGGCCGATCTGCACCGTTCCCTGGGGTGAACGAACCATGTACACGATCAAGCACGCGGCCGACCTCACCGGCATCCCGGTCGCGACCCTGCGGGCCTGGGAACGCCGCTACGGCGTGGTGACCCCTCGCCGTACCGAATCGGGCTACCGCCTCTACGACGGGCAGGATCTACGCGCCCTCATCGCGATGCGTGACCTGGTCGAGGCCGGCTGGTCACCCCAGCAGGCGGCCCACGAGGTCGAACGCGCCGTCCCCGCTGCCCCCGACGTGCCCGCTGCCCCCACCGGACCGACCATCCCCACCGGGCCAACCGGGGACGGTGGGGACGGTGGGGACGGCGAACCAGGACCGACGGATGGGACGGTCCCGCCGGTCGGGCTTCCGCCGTCCGAGGAGCCGCCGCACACGAGGGCCCGCGCCCCCTTCTCCGAGCTCGTGCGGGCAGCCGCCGACCTCGATGCCGTGCGGCTGGCGGAGCTGCTGGACGAGTGGTTCAGCCGCGGCTCCTTCGAGGCGGTGGTGGACACCTGGCTGATGCCCGGGCTCGAGGAGATCGGCCGGGCCTGGGCCGACGGACGGATCACGGTGGCCGGGGAGCACCTCGTCGCCTCCGCCGTCCACCGGCGCCTCGCCACCGCCTACGAGGCCGCGGCCCGGAACCCGCACGGTGCGAGCGTCCTCGTGGGGATGCCCCCCGGTGCCCGCCACGAGCTCGGGATCCTCGCCTTCGCCACCGCTGCTCGCCGGGCCGGACTCACGGTCACCTACCTCGGCGCCGACCTCCCGGCCCGGGACTGGACGGCCGCCGCGGCCCACCACCCCCCCCGATTCGCCGTGCTCTCCCTTCCCTGCGCGGACCACCTGCCCGGACTGAACGCGGTCGTCACGGCTCTCGCCCACGACTCCCCCCGGACCCGGATCGCCGTCGGCGGGCGCTACCAGGACCTCGCCCCCGCCGGCGTCCACCGATTGGGTCACGACATCGCCGCCGCCGCCGAGTGGCTCGCCCAGGAGGTTGCGGCCTCCGGTCGCTGAAGCCCGAACGGCTCGCGCACGACGTGAGGATGACCCGCGTTTTCGCAGATCGACCCCTGGGGCGGGCCAGGGGTTCGCGAGGACTGCGGCAGCACGTCGAGGTCCTCCTGGAGGGTCGAGCCGGCGAGGGAAAGACCGGTGGCCGTCCCTCCGGCGTGAGGGACGGCCACCGGAGCTCGGCGCCTACTTCAGATTGGGCACCTCGTCACGGGTGATGACGTAGGAGCTGTTGTAGACCTTGTTGATCAGCGATGCCGGGTTCAGGGTGGTGTTCGTGATCCAGGTGGTGTGCCAGGTGTTGAACAGCACCCAGTGCGCCCCGTCGGACTGCAACTTGTCCGGGTCCGGGATCGGCCCGTTCTCGTGCAACGCGATCGGCATGCTGGATCCGTAGACGCCCTTGGCCTGGTTGTACATCGAGATCTGCGAGCCGTTGTCGCCGGCGTACGTGTCGGCGCCACCGATGTCGACGTACTGCTTACCGGGGTACCAGGCCGAGGACGGCGAGCCGTTGAACGGGTGCAGCCAGACCAGGTTGTGGACGCCCTGCGTGTTGGTGAGGTAGTTGAACGTGTAGATCCACAGACGGTTGTACTGCGACGCGCCTTCCTTGCTCCACCAGAACCAGGTGCCGGACGCCTCGTGCCACGGCCGCAGGATGACCGCGCCGCCACCGTTCTGGATGATCTTCAGTTGGGTCGCCCAGGCGGCCAGTCGGGCGTTGAGGGTGTTGTTGTCCGAGGTGCCGGCGGTCAGCGCGTTGTTGATGTTCGCCGTGAGCTGCGAGCCCGCGTACCCGTCGACGCTCTGGTTCGGGGCACCCATGTGATAGCTGACCATCGGAATCCCGCCGGCATTCCACCAGGCCAGGCCGCGGGACCCGAAGTCCGGCGAGTCACCCATGTCCTGGGCGCGGATCGCCGGGTACTTGCCGGAGATGTTGTGGATGTAGTTCATCTCGTAGTCGGGGCCGCTCACCCAGGTCGACTCCTGCTGGCCCGACAGGATGTGGTTGCCGTAGACGCTGTAGAGGTAACACAGCAGGTGCTTGGCCGGCGCGGTCGCGTTCGGGTCCACGGGAGCCACGCTGCACGTGGTGCCCCCTCCCCCACCACTGGAGGTCGTGGTGGTCGTGCGGGTGGTGGAGGTGGTGGTCGTGGTCGTGCGGGTGGTGGAGGTGGTGGCGGTGGTCCGGTTCGTGGTGGTCGTGGTGGTCGTTCCGCCGCCGCCGCCCCCGCCGCAGGCCACGCCGTTGAGCCGGAATCCGGTGGCGGACC
>CAZOWW010000124.1:0-16321 GCA_964583765.1 uncultured Kineosporiaceae bacterium | reverse complement strand
CGACCCGATTCTGATACTGGAATGCGGCCGCGGCCCAATCGCCCATCACGGTGTAGGCGGCGTTGCCGTCCATGACTCGCTGAGTGGCCTCGGGCCAGTCGAGCCGATCACGGTCGGTGTTGGTGTAGCTCATGAGTTTCTGGAAGTCCCGGAGAGCCTTGGCCACGTCGGCGCCGGTCCAGGCGGTCCTGCCGTCCCACAGGCCGAGGTAGCCGTCCGCGCCGAGGTCGGACATGAGTACCGTCTCGAGCAACTGGACCTGGGTCCAGGTCGTCGCTATCGAGAGCGCCGTCCTGCCGCTGGCCTTCACGGCGTCGAGCGCCGGGAACCAGTCCTTGATGGTGTTGTACGTCACCTTGGGATCGACGCCCGCCGCGTTCAGGACCTCAGGGTTCGCCCACACCATGTTCGAGCGGTGGATGTTGACCGGGATCGAGTAGATCTTCCCGTTGACCTGGAGGAGCCTGATGAGGTCGGACGGGAACTTGCCCCGGAGGTCGAACTGGTCGTAGAGGGCGCTGATGTCCTCGAGCTGGCCGGCCTTGATGTAGTCGGTCAGTTCCTTGCCGGCGTGCGCCTGAAACGTGTCCGGCGGGTTCTTCGCCCGGAGGCGGGACTGAAGCCGGACCTTGGCCGCAACTCCGGCACCACCGGCGACTGCACCGTTGACGAACCTGATGTTCGGGTACTGGGCGGTGAAGACCCTCACCAGCGCATCCAGACCGAGTTTCTCGGAGCCGTTCGCCCACCAGGTGAAGACCTCGACCTCGGTGTTCTTCGTTCCCCCGGTGTCCGTGCCCGAGGACGAACTGTGGCTGCCGCAGGCCGCCAGACCGATGGTGACGGCGGCCAGGGTCGCCACGGCTGCTGTTCGCCGCACAGGTTCTCCTCGAGAAGTCGTTGCCCCCACGGAACCCGTCTCACGAGCACCGGCCGGGCGTTCACCGGCGTCACGTCGACGCGGCAGACCGTGCGCTTCGTCGAACGTCGACAGGTCCGTGGGGGCACTGTAACGGCTTGGCCTGCTTCATCGACGTGGACCACGCCGGAGTTGATCGAGGCGTTGCGCAGGGGCGGCCGGGAGCGGTCCCGGCACGCTCGTCCCGGCGAACGAACCGGATCAGTTCCGTCGGCTGATGGCGTCGTAAAGGACCGATTCCAGTTCTTCCGTCGAGTTGGCCTGATAGGCGTAGCCATTGGTCGCCGTCGCCAATTGCTGCAGTTCGGCGGTGTCGATGTCCGGCCCGATCCCGATCGCGATCAGGCGCACCGAGCGGTCACCGCCCGCCTGGCGATCCGCCTGGAGCTTGCCGACGACCTCCTCCAGCGACATGCCGGTGGCGTCCTCGTTGCGGCCGTCGGTGATCAGCACCACGGCATTGGCTGCGTTCTCGTCGAACCCCGCGCGGACCGCGTGGACCGCGTCGAGCGCGGTCGTGTACAGGGCCGTGCCCCCACCCAGTTGGTGCGGCAACTGGGCGAGTTCGGCGTCCACGCGTTCCCGGTGCGTCATCGACCCATCGGCGGAACCCAACGGCGAGATCGAGGCCAACGCGGTCCACGGACGCCGCCCGGGATCCAGCGAGGCGGAGAACGACCAGAGGCCGACCATCGCGTCGTCGGGCAGCAGGCGGCCTGCGCTCGCGGCCGCGGCCACGGCCAACTCGATCCGGTTCAGGTCCTTGTTCACCCTCGCGGCCATCGACGCGGAGATGTCCACCACCGTCAGCAACCGGGAAGGCTTGGCGAGGGAGGCGAGCCGAGTGAGTTCGGCTCCCACCTGCACCGGTCCCGGGGTGGGCAGAGGTGCGACCGCCGTCGCGGCCGCCTGCACGTCGTGAGGGGGTACGCCCAGGGAGTCGCGGAAACCCGCGTTCCGCACGGCCTTGCGGGCCGGCTCCGAGTTGAGCGCGGCCAGGACGGCGGCGAGTCCGGTGTCGGGTGCCGCCATCCGACTGTTCGCCGCGATCCGGACCACGGGGTAGTCCAGGCGGACGCCGCCGTTGCGCGGATAGACCGGCACCACCGCCTCGTGCTCCTGCACCGCGTTCACGGCGGCGACGCCCTGCTCGGTCATGGGTACCAGCGGTGCATCGACGCCACCGGCGATCAGGCGGTCCACGGCGCTCGTCGGGCTGGGGACCACGGTCCGGCTCGCCACGAGCAGGGTCCCGGCGATCGCCCGGTCCGCGGAGGCGCCGTCCCCCAGCGACGTGCGCAGCGCGAGGAGCGTCAGCAGGCTCGTGGCTGAGGACGACGGGTCGGGCAGGGACACCGCGTGACGCCCGCCGAGCAGGTCGATCCAGGTCGGTCGTTGCCCCTGCCAGCCCGCGGCCTGCGCCGTCTGGGGACTGGCTCCGAGAACGACGGGGGAGTAGGCAAGGTGGCCCACCACGCTCGTGGCGAATCGCATCGGCCGGGACGCCCACAACGAGGAGTCCGGGATCCACAGCTGGGGCCAGCGATCCACGGGGAGCACCGCCCCGGAGGCGATCGTCTCCTGCGGATCCTGCTCGCGCACCAGCACCTGCAGACACCGGCCGTCCGACAGGACGCGACCGTCGAGACCGCTCACCGCCTGGCGCACCGGCTGCGCGACCTCGGGCACCACGACCAGTTCGACCCGGGCCTGCGGGCAGACCGCGCTCCGGCGCGACGAGGAGGAGATGCCGGACCAGGACGCGGCGACGACGATGCACCCCGCGACGAGAGAGACGAGAACCAGCAGCCACAAGAGCCACGGAGCGTGGCGGTTCGCCCGACGGTGACGGCGGGACGTGCGGGGGCCCGGAACGCGCACCACGTCCGATGGACTCACGACTACCCTCCGGGCACGCTCGACCGGCTCGGTACGCGCCGGGACAGGGCAGGCAGCGCCACGGCCGCGATGACGGGTCAGAGTAACGGAGAGTTGCCGATGCGGGGAACAACTCCCCGGGGAATCCGTGCCGGTCACGGGCGGATTCCACCGATTGCCGCGGGGCTGCGACAACCGATGACTCTGCGTGGATGAGTGAGCGCCCGTCCGGTGACGCAGCGTGCAGGGTGTCGAACCCCCGACCCGGCTCACAGCCCTCGGGAGACTGCCTCCTCGGCCCGGCGCAGCGCCTCGCCGTACCAGGGTTCGGGGAACATCGCCGCCGCAAGACGTAGATGGGCCAGCGCCTCACGATGGCGGCTACGCCGGGACAGGGTTCGCCCCAGCCCGGCATGTGCGTAGTGGTCGGCGGGATCCCGCTCGAGCACCCGCCGGAAAAGACCCTCCGCTCGTTCGAGTTGCCCGGAGTCGAAGGACGCCCGGGCAGCGAGCAGGAGGACCGCCACCGTGTCCGGTTCGTCCCGCAGGAGCGGTTCGAGCACCTGCAGGGCCGAGTGCGGGTCACCGGACGTGAGGATTCGTTCGGCCGCGCGGTATCGCTCGACGTTGTCCATCGCGTCCTCCCGGGGCAGGTGGGACCGAACGCAGCACCGTGGCCACCGAGCCGGAGCTCGCCACAGCCTTCTCGTCCCATGGTCAGACCACCGGACGGCATCGTCCAGCCCTGCCAGGGGCAGGGCTTGTCCTGATCCGACCCCGGTTGCCCACACCGGCGCCCCGCGCCACCCCGGGAGGGCGGTCGAACCCCTGCCCGAGCAGCCGGGGATCCTGTTCGGGCAGGGGTTCGACTTCAGGCTGGGTTCCTACTTCAGGCAGGCAGGGCTTCTCCCGGGAGGTCTGCTACTCGGGAAGGTGACAGACGGCCTCCACGTTGTTGCCGTCAGGATCACGCACGAAGGCCGCGTAGTAGCTCGGGTGGTACTCGGTCCACACCCGCGGTTCGTACAACACCTCGGCGCCCGCCTCGACGGCCCGGGAGAAGAACTCCCGCACCGCGGCCCGGTCCGGGGCGGCGAAAGCGAGATGCGTCTCGCGGAATCCTTCGCCCGTCTGACGCGGGCCGAGCCAGAACTCCGGCTTGCCCTCGACGCCGTAACCGACGACCTGCCCCTCCGCGAACTCCATTGCGCGTCCACCGCCCAGGGGAACCAGGACGGCGTCGAAGAAGGCCGTGCTGGCGGTGATGTCGGCGCACTGAACGGAAACATGATCAATCATGCGTCCATGCTGGCACATGTCTGGCGCCGCGCCGCCTGCCACCCCGGTGAGGAGAGTGATCAGCGAGGGCTTCGCTCAAGGACACTGCTCTCTGCGCAGGACCGGGGCAATGCAGTGGCGGGGGAGAAGACCTCACGGAACGATGCCGGGTATGACCACGACGCCGCACCCGAGGTGGGGGAGCGCGGTGGAGCTTCGACCGGTGATCGCCGCCGACGGCCCGTTCCTGGCGGAGATGCTGGTGGAGGCGGTGAACTGGCATCCATGCCGGCAGGTGCCCGCGGCGCGGGTTCTCAGCGACCCGGAGTCGTCCCACTACATCGCCGGGTGGCCCCGTCCGGGCGACGGCGGGCTCGTCGCGATCGCCGACGGCCGCCCGATCGGCGCGGGGTGGTGGCGATTCTTCTCCGAGGCCGACCCCGGCTACGGCTTCGTGGCCGTCGATGTCCCCGAACTCAGCATCGCGGTCGTCGCAGCCTGGCGGGGACAGGGAGTGGGACGCGCGCTCCTTCGCGGAGTCAAGCAGGCGGCCGCTCCGCACTGTCGACGGATCAGCCTCAGCGTGGAGCGTGCCAATGACGCCTGGCAGCTCTACCGGTCCGAGGGCTTCCACGTGATCGCCGGCGGGCCGGACTCCGACACCATGGTCTGCGAGCTTCCGCCCGCGGAGCAGTGATCACAGACGCCGACTCAGTCCGGCGGGAGACTCGCCGAGCACGTCGTGCCGACCTGGTGAAACCCGACGCGGGTGTAGACCCGCGCGACGTCCTCGTTCTGGGCGGAGAGCAGGACTGTCCGCACGCCGTGTTGGCAAGCGTGGCCGACCAGCGCCGTGGTGACCGCTGCGGCCAGGCCTCGGCGCCGCACGCAGGGCAGGGTTGCGACGCCGAGGACCTCGGCCGTGTCGCCGACCGGCTTGTAGGAGCCGACGGCCAGTACGCCATCGCTGGACTCGGCGACGACGGTGATCATCAAGCCACCGCGGTGACAGTCACGCAGGTGCGCAATGTGGTCGGCGGCGAGCCCCGCGGCTGCGGCGTCTCGTTCGGCAGAACTCCCGGGCCCGGGCGCGGTGCCGCCGACCGCGAAGGACACGTCGGCCACGGCCCGACCGCTGAGGAGTGCCGGGTCGTCGGCGTTCACGACCCTGATGGTGGCGCCGTCGGGCGCAGGGGCGGTCGGGGCGAACCGGTCGGCGATCATCAGCGCGTGAGTAGCGAGCTGAAGGCCGTGGCCGGCTGCCAGGTCGGCGAGTTCCGGATGGACCTCGCTCACCCATTCGATCTCCAGGGCGACGCCGTGCTCCACGCAGACCGTGGCGAGCTGGTCGAGGTCCGTCGCGACGATCGGTTTCGGGTGGATGAGTGTGGGGCGGGCGTAGTAGTTCCAGGGCGTCCGGCTGACGAACAGGGTGAACGCGCCGGTCTCCACGGGGTCGGCGTCAGCGCGGGGCGCCGCGTCCAGGTAGGCGTCCAGGTCGCTGATGACCCCCGGGTCAGCCCGCAGTGTGCCCACTTCTCTCCAGGTTCCGTGATCGCGGCCAGGTGTCGCGCGGAGTTGCCACGGCGCGCGAGATCCGCCCGAGGACACCAGGCGCCAGCGGGATGATCTGGCCGGCACGGTGAGTGGTCTGTTCCGGGCGACTGTAGCGCGTGGCGAGGCCCCGATCGGGGCCCTCTCGCAGCCGGAAATGTCATAATGTTCATTATCGGCGCACGACGGACCCCTGACACGACTGGCGCCTGACTTGACCGCCCGGACCACCAGCGGCCCACCGGCCCCGCGCCGACGGGCACGTGCGATCTTGGGGGCATGCCACCGATCGCAGCAGCCCAGGGCGAGGTCACCGTCGGTTCCGTCTCGCTCCACTTCCGCCGGTGGGGCGATCCCGCGGCTTCGCCCGTGCTCCTGCTGCACGGAGGTGCCAGCAACAGCTCCACCTGGCAGAGGCTGGGCAGCGCCCTGGCGGCCCGAGGCCTCCAGGCGATCGCCCCTGATCTTCGAGGCCACGGTCGCAGTTCCCGGAGCACGAGTTACGGGCTGGGCGACCACGCGAACGACGTGTCGGGCTTCCTGGACGCGCTGTCCCTGCCCAACGTGGCGATGGTCGGGCACTCCCTGGGGGCGTACGTCGCGGCCCTCGTCACCCAGCGGGAACCTCGACGGGTCACCCGGTTGGTCCTGGAGGAACCGCCCGTGCCGAATCCCGCGTCCGACGGATCACCGAGTTCCGGGCTCACCCGGGGCCGGATCCTGCTGCTGGCCGCCGGGAGCATGCTCCGACGCCGACGCTACGACCCTCGCGCGGTGGTCTCGGCGATCGCCCAGCTGCGCCTACCCGATCCCGGTTGGTGGGACAGCCTCGCCTCGATCGCCGTCCCGACGCTCGTCCTGGCGGGTGGTCCCGGCAGCCACATCGACCCCGACCTGCTGGCCCGGATGTCGCAGGCGCTCCCCCACGCCCGGCTGGAGATCATTCCCGTCGGCCACCGCATCCACAGCAAGGCACCCGACGCATTCATCCCCCTGGTGAGCTCCTTCCTGGTGCCCTGACCCGGTGCGGGTTCCGCTCCGGCAGGTGGTGCCGCGCGCCGCCGGCCCCGTCCCGCGCACCGCCCTGAGGGGGTCCCCGCTCCCCCGCCGGACCGCCCGTCAGGCCATCGGACCGCGCCACCCGCTCAAGCAACACCGCCGCCGGGACGACGCACACCACATGCTCCGCGCCGCGCGCGCCTCCCGGCGTCCGCACCCGTCGTCCTGGTCATCGCTCGCACTCTGCGGGCTGCTCGTCGCGATCCTCCCGGGGACGCCGGCGATCGGCGCCCCCGCGGACACCTCCGCCACGTCCCCGGTCACGACCACGACCACGACGGCGCCGCCCACCGAGGACGACATCACCCGCCAACGACAACGGGTCACCGATCTCGAGCAGGCCGTCCAGCAGCAGACGGACGAGGTCACGGCGGTCCAGAACCGCCTGCGTCTGGCCGAACTGCGCGCCGGTCTGAGCCTGGAGTCCTACGCCGGCACCGTGCGAGAACTGGAGTCGGCCCAGACCCATGAGGACCAGGTCCAGGCCGCGCTGCTGCAGTCCCAGCTGGACCTGCAGTCGGCGCACTCCGCGCTCGACCACTGGGTGCTCGCCGCGTACGCCTCCGGCCCGCTCACCGATCACGCACTGGCCTTCACGCTGCTGTCGGGCCTGTCCAGCGACGACATCGCCCTGACCCAGGAGGTCATCCGCCGATGGGGCACGGCGCGCGTCCAGGCGGTCAATGCCTTCCACGAGGCCGCACAACACCGGACCGATCTCTTCGTGCAGGCCCAGCAGG
The DNA here is from genome assembly GCA_964583765.1 of uncultured Kineosporiaceae bacterium. Taxonomy (GTDB): domain Bacteria; phylum Actinomycetota; class Actinomycetes; order Actinomycetales; family Kineosporiaceae; genus CAZOWW01. Next base: position 8,893 of record CAZOWW010000124.1, on the reverse strand, counting down.
CAACCGCGGAGTCCGCCCTGCGCGCCGTCGCCGCCTCCCGGGCCAGGGCGCAGGCCGCTGCCGACGTGGACGCCGACCGCAGTGCCCTTGCGGGTTGGACCGCGTTGCTGGCCCGCACCCGCGCCACCAACTCCACCGCCTCGCGGCGCCTGGATCAGCTCACCACCGCCAAGGCCACCGCCGACCAGGCACGCGCGCTCGCCCAGGCGCAGGCCGAGGCCGAGTCGACGAGCCCGACCTCGGATCCGGCCGACAACGCGGTGACCGGGCCGGTCGGGTCCTGCCAGGGCGGTCCCACGCAGCTCTATCCCAACGGGCAGATCCCGCTGTCCGCGTTGTGCCCGCTGTCCGGCCGCCCGGGCCATTACCTCCGAGCCGACGCCGCGTACGCGTTCGAACGCCTCAGCGCCGCCTACCTGGCAGCCAATGGCACCCGCCTGTGCCTGACGGACTCCTATCGCTCACTCGCCGTCCAACAACGGCTCTTCCGCGTGAAGCCGAACCTGGCCGCGGTACCGGGGACGAGCAATCACGGCTGGGGAAGAGCCGTCGACCTCTGTGGCGGGATCCAGGACTTCGGCACTCCCGCCCATGAATGGATGCTGGCGAACGCCCCTGCATACGGGTGGTTCCACCCGTCCTGGGCCGAGCCGGGAGGTTCCCGGCCCGAGCCCTGGCACTGGGAGTTCGCCGGTTAGGCCGAAAGGTGTCCCAGCTGCGTCACAGGCGATTCCACGGATACTCTCCGGAACATTTCCCGGCCCTCGGGCGTTGTGTGTGACAAGCCCCTGCACCCACCCTTCGGAGGACCGGTCATGAGCGAACGGAGCATGCGTGGTACCCGACTGGGTGCCCAGAGCATGGAGTCCAGCAGCGGCGTGCTGCCCGCGGCACGCCAGGACGTCACCTACCACTGCCCCCATGGACACACGTTCGTCCTGCCGTTCTCGGTCGAGGCCGATGTTCCCGTGGTCTGGGAGTGCCGCTGCGGCGTCCAGGCGATTCGCGAGGACGCCGACCGTCCCGAGCAGAAGCCCACGAAGCCGGTCCGCACCCACTGGGACATGCTCATGGAACGACGGACGACCGCCGAACTCGAGGTGCTGCTCGCGGAGCGGCTTGAGCTCCTGCGCAGCGGTGCGCTGCGTTCACGCCGCAGCGCCTGACCCGTCGCACGGCAACTCCTGACCCGGCCTGGACGATCCCGGCACACGATCACTCGGCGATCACTCCGTGGGCTTCTCCCCCGGCGGCTGCTCCCCCACCACCTGTCCCTTGATCACCCGGGGGACGGCGCCCGTCCAGCGGGCCGCCGTCCCCCGGGTGATCGTGCGTCGGACCAGGCCCCGAGTGATCGGCACGAGCAACAGCACACCGAAGAGATCGCTGACGAACCCCGGGAAGGCCAGGGCCGCGCAGCCCAGAAGCACCAGGATCTGGTCGAGCGGATCGCGGCCGCTGACCTCTGCCGCGCTCCCCTGCCCGTCCGCGCTCCCCTGCCGCGCGGCGCGGCGGCGGAGGGCGCGCCCCACCGACCGGAGTTCCACCCACAGCCACCAGGTGCCGAAGAGGCTGGTCGCGAGCATGGCGAGCACGGTCGGCCCGGATCCGATGACATGACTCAGCTGGATGAGCACGGCGAGCTCGAGCACCGGCCACGACAGCACGACGACCAGGGCCACGATCGCGTGGCGTCGCAGCGTCGCGAGCACTCCCATCGTCCGGACCGGCCCGGGGCTCACGGCCGGGGCACCGCCTGACGGCGCCGCACCAGGCCCACGACCTGGTCCACCCGGTGCCGGAAGCCCCACTGCGTGACCCGCCAGAGTGCCTCGACCACGATCGCCTGGCTCATCTTGCTGGTGCCCAGGGATCGCTCGACGAACTCGATCGGCTCCTCCTCCACCCGGAGCCCGGCGCGCACCGCCCGCCAGGCCAGATCGACCTGGAAGCAGTACCCCTGCGAGGCCACCGAGTCGAGCTGCAGCTTCTGCAACGCGGTGTCGCGGAAGGCACGGAACCCGCCCGTCGCGTCCCGCAGCGGGATCCCCAGCGCGAAGCGCGTGTAGGTGTTGCCGCCGCGGCTCAGCACCTCGCGGTGCTTGGGCCAGTTGACCACGCGTCCCCCGCGCACCCAGCGCGACCCGAGTGCGACGTCGGCGCCCCGATCGATCCGGGCCAGGATCGCCGGCAGCTGCTCGGGCTGGTGAGACCCGTCGGCGTCCATCTCGACCACCACGGTGTACTGGTGCTCCAGCGCCCAGGCGAAGCCGGCCAGGTAGGCGGCGCCCAGGCCCTGCTTGCCGGCCCGGTGCAGGACGTGCACGTGGTCGTCCGCCGCCGCCAGGTCGTCGGCGAGTTCACCCGTGCCGTCAGGACTCGCGTCGTCAGCCACGAGCACGTGCGCGGCGGGAACTGCGGCCCGAAGCCGACCGACGATCAGCGGAAGGTTCTCCCGCTCGTTGTAGGTGGGAATCACCACGAGGACGCGGGCGTCCCCACCGTTCACATCAGCACTCACAGGTTCATCTTTCCGTACTGGTCGGAGTCTTTCGTGACTGCACGGCGCGCAGCCACTGGCGGCGGCCGGCTCGCTGGACCGGCGAGAGACCGGTCAGTGCCAGGAGCAGGCCGAGAGCGGTCAGGATCCACTCGGGTCCTGTGCCCAGACGCACCGCGAGGGTGCGGGTCGTGCGCAACGGCAACCTATCGGTGAGCACCCGTTCGATGAACTCCCCCGAATAGGCCTCGAGGCTGCCGTCCGGTTCGATGAGCGCGCTGACGCCGACGGTGGACACGTGGACCACACCCCGGTCGGTCTCGATCGCCCGCAGCCGGGACATGGCCAGTTGCTGAGCGCTCTCGTCGGAGTAGCCGAAGGTGGCGTTGTTGGTCTGGACGGTCAGCAGATTCGCCCCGTGGCGAACGGTGTCCTGAACCAGGCCGTCGTAGGCGACCTCGAAGCAGATGATGTCGCCGAGCTTGACCTGGCCCACGGGCAGGACGCCCACGGACCGTCCCGCGACGAAGTCCTTGCGTACCAGGTCGACCTTGTCGCTGAAGTTCCGGAAGAAGGACCGGAATGGGATGTACTCCGCGAACGGCGCGGGGTGCCGCTTCACGTACTGCGCGCCCGGCCCCGGGTGCGCCGTGTGCGCCGGCCACCACACGATCGAGGCGTTGGACTGGTGGCCCGGCGGCTGCTGCAGCACGGCCCCCACGACGACCGGGGCGTTCACGGCATCGGCGGCCTTCTGGATCGTCGCGGCGGCCTTGGCGTCCCGCAGCGGATCGATGTCGCTCGAGTCCTCCGGCCAGATCACCAGGTCGGGCCAGGCCTCGGTGCCCAGGGCTGCCTCGTCCGCCAGCACTCCGGTCGCCTCGGCGTGGCTGGCCAGGACCTCCCGCCGGGCGGACTCGGTGTGGAGGCCGGGGTGCTCGACATTGCCCTGGACGGCTGAGACCGTCACCAGGGGCGGCGTCGCCTGGGACCGGGGGACGGCGACACCGCTCACCAGAACGAGGACGGTGGCCGCCACCGGCCAGACGAGAAGGCCCGCGGTGCGGGGGGCGGCGACCACGCGGTCCCGCAGCGCCACCGGGTGCAGGCAACGGCTCGCCACTCGCAGACCCCGCCCCGCGGAGCGCGCGGTGCCCGGCAGATCCCGCGTCACGGCGCGCCAGTCCAGGTGCAGGTGACTTCCCAGGCCTTCGGGAACGCGGTCCAGCACCTGGGCCAGGCTCACCGCAATTCCGGCACCGACCAGGGCGATGACGAAGGTGACCAGGGGCGCCCCACCGACAGAGGCCCACCAGACGGCCGGGCCGTCCACCTGAGAGAAGGCCAGCCGGCCCCACGGGAACCCGCCGAAGGGCGTCCGGTCACGCAGTGCCTCCTGGCCCACCCACAGACCCGCCATGGCAAGGGCCCGCGGCCCGGCGCCACCGGGTGCCCGCCAGGCCGGTGCGAGAAGGGCACCGAGCACCGCCAGGTACAGGGCCTCCAACGTGGCCAGGGCCAGCCAGGGCAGGGCGCCGACGTAGATCCCGCTCCAGTGCAGCAGCGGCACGAAGAACCCGAGGCCGAACACGAACCCGAACGCCGCGCCGCTGGCGATCCCCCGGCCCCGCACCGCCAGCGCGAGGACCGCGACGCCGATCGGTGCCCACCACCACTGGTCATGGCTCGGGAAGGCCAGCACCAGCAGCAGGCCGCCCACGAGAGACGCCGCCGCACGCCCCCACCAGCCACGGTGCCGCACGCACCATTGCCACAGGGCAGCGGCCCGGCCGGGCGCCGAGGGCGGCCCGTCAGCGGTGGACGTCGTGGTCGAAGGCACCTTCTGCGCGGTCGCCGGTGCACGATCCGCGGGGGCGGACCGGACCTTGCCGGCAGTTCCCGCGGGGCGAGGTTGAGTCACCGGTGCAGAGTAGGCGTCCGCAGGCCGGGCATCGAGACCCGGTAGCTGGGAGTTGTCTGAAGTTCCGCCCGATCGGCGAGGATCGGACACCTGATCGCCAAGATCGCACACGCAATGTGATCGCCGGGCAGGTGCACCGGACCCGGGGGTGAGACCGGGCCCGCGCCGCCCTTCGGTCCACGCCGAGCCTCGCAGGCTACGAGGAGCAACGCGTTGTCTAGGGAGCTGCCGGGCCCGGTCGTCGCCCACCCGAAGCCGACGCGCCGAGCACGCGGTCCGGTTCGTGGGACCTGGCATCCGTCAGGCGCCTGTACGGCACCTGCTCCTCGGCCCGTCCCCGAACGCGACTCGACGACACGCCGACCGACCACATGTGGTGGACGGTCACGAGTCAACCTAGTGGCTGACGTCCTCCTGTCAACTTCGGTGTCCGGGGTACCGGTGGGGGTGTAGATCCCGGCCGTGACGGCGATGCCCGAGGGCTCATCCGGCGAGGTGTCCCCAGCGGTCCTCCAGTTCCCGCCAGGTGCCGCGCGCCGCGGGCCGCCCGCCCTGCAGCACCAGCACCTCGTCCGCCTGGACCAGGGCGGCCTTCTTCGACGTCGAACCGACCACTGTGATCCCGCTGGCGCGCAGGGCCCGCCAGAGGGCCAGCTCGGTGGTCACGTCCAGGGCGGAGGACACGTCGTCCGCGACCAGGAGCTCGGTGTGCGGGGCCAACGCGCGGGCCAGGGCCAGGCGCTGCAGCTGGCCACCGGACAGGCGGGTTCCCTTGTGCCCGATGACCAGTCCGAGGCCCTCCCCCGCCATCGCCAGATCGTGGTCCAGCTGCGCGACGGTCAGCGCGCGCCGCACGTCCACCTCGTGCCCCAGCGCGATGTTCTCCGCGATCGTCCCGGTGAACACCCGGGGCAACTGCCCCACGTACCCCACCTGGTCCGGACGCAGGAAGCGCTCCGGAGCCCGCACTGGTTCCTCGTTCCACCGCAGCTGCCCGGTGTGGTGGACGATCCCGGCCAGGGCCCGCAGGAGCGAGGACTTGCCCGAGCCGACCGGCCCGACCACCAGGACGAGCTGCCCGCGCTCGACCCGAAGGTCGACGTCGCGAACCCCGACCGTGCCGTCCTCGTGCACCGCGGCGAAGTCCACGAGCTCGAGCCGGTCCAGCGACCGTCGCGACGCCCGCGCCGGTGGGGCCGCGACGCCGGTGGAGATGTCCACCCCGGGCACCGACGCGCTGTAGTCCGCCGCACCCGTCATCGCCACCGTGCGGCGGGTCCACACCCGCGCGGACGGCAGCTGCGACACCAGGGACGCCGTGGTCCAGGCGAACCAGCGGGCCGCACCGAGAGTGGAGATCGCAATGAGGGCGGCCGACGCCGGCAGCATCCGGTCCAGGTAGAGCGCCCAGACCGCGATCGGCAGCAGACCGCTGGTCAGCGAGGGGGTCGACCGCGCCCACACCTGGATCGCGATCTCGTGGCGTTGCCGTTCGCTGCGTTCCTCGTCGAGCCGGGCCAGGTGAGCCAGCACCGCCTCGCTCGCACCCGCCAACTTCACCGTGCGGGCCGCAGAGAGGGAGGACACCAACGCGGTGGCGAAAGCGGCCCGGGCCACCACCGTGGCCTGGGCCGCACGCTCCAGAACCGGGCCGAAGAGCACGGCTGCGGCACCGGAGAGCACCATCGTCCCCGCGAAGAACAGGCCGGGTACCGGGGTCCCCGAGACCAGGGTCATGGAGACCAGGACGGTCAGGCACACGAACTGGTCGATCAGGTTGTCGGCGAGGATCACCACCCGCTCGGTGTCGCCGCCCTGGGCCACGACCTCCGCCGCGGTGTGCCCACTCACCCGGCGCGCCCCGGTCTGGCCGTGCACGAGCCGCAGGCCGATCCGCAGCATCTGCCGTACCCACCACTCGGGGAACCACAAGCCCGTCCGGTAGGCCATCGGCCAGGTCACGGTGAGCGCGGCGACGATCCCGATCGTCGGCCACACCGGTGAGCCCACGCCGTCCACCAGCTGAGCCCACAACCAGGGCAGCGCGGTGCCGTCCAGGCCGAGGAACACCATGACCAGGAAGAACCCCAGCGCGCCGAGTCCGTACCGGGCGTCGTTCGTGGCCAGGTTCCTGATCTGCGCAAAGGTGCGGGGCCGCGGCAGTTCCGGGAGCACCGGGGGGTCGACCATGATCCGCTCGGTGGGGACCAGGGTGAGCGCCGAGCCGGGGCCGCGGTCCTCGTCCAGCACCCGGTTCTCGTCCAGCACCAGCCCCTCGTCCAGCACGGGGGCTTCCGCCAGACCCAGGTCTTCGTCCCGTACCAGGTCCTGGCCCGGACCCGACCTGTCCGGCGCCCCCGAGCCCACGATCGCCGGGACGGCGACCGACAGCTGGCTGCGGGCCATGAGGCCGGCGAAGTGCCGGGACCGGGCCAGAGGTCCGGCCTCCACGACCCGTCCGTCCGCGAGGACGACCACCTCGTCACAGCGACGGACGGAGGAGATCCGGTGCGCCACCACGATCCCGATCCGATCGCGCAGGAGTCTCTCGGTGGCCCGCTGCACGCGCGCCTCGGTGACCGGATCGAGCCTCGCCGTCGCCTCGTCGAGCACGACGATCTGAGGATCCCGCACGAGGATGCGCGCGAACGCGACCAGTTGCTCCTGACCGGCGGACAGGACATGGCCGCCCTCCCCGAGACGGGTCCGCATCCCGTCGGGAAGGTCCGCCGCCCACTCGCGCAGCCCCAGCTCGGCCATGGCCCGCTCCGCCAGGGGCAGCAGCTTCTCGTCGAAGAGGGCGACGTTCTCGGCCAGCGTGCCGGCGAGGATCTCCGTGCGTTGCGGCACCACGGCCACCCAACGCCGCAGTCCCTCCAGATCGAGGTCGCACAGGTCGGTTCCGCCCAGGAAGACCGTCCCCCGTGGGACGTCGACCGCCCGGGCGAGCACCTTGGCCAAGGTTGACTTACCCGATCCGGTGCGGCCGACCAGCGCGTACGACCGTCCACGCCGGAAGGTCAGGGAGATGTCCACCAGCGCCGGCGGCCGGCTCCCGTCCCCGGCGGGAGGCCCGCCCTGCGCCGTCGCATGAGCCGCCTTCGCCGGTACCGGATCCTGCGCGTCCTCGACGGACTCCATGTGCCCGCCCTCGGTGCGGTAGCGACGTCGGTACCGGAACGTCAGCCCCCGGATCTCGAGATCGGAATCCGCCGGGGCCACGCCACCGACCGGTTCCTGGGGGGTCCCGGCGAGCAGGCAGACCCTTCCCCAGGCGCCGAGGGCGTACTGCATCTCCGGCACCATGCGACTGACCTGCTCGACGGTGCCACCGAACATCAGGGCGAGCAGCCAGACCGCGGTCAGCCGCGCGGCATCGATGTGGCCCGTGGCCAGGGCCCAGCTCCCGGTCAGGGCGACCCCGGCGATCCCCGTGCGGATCGTGCTGACCGCGATCGTGGACAGCCGCGTCGAACGCCGCCAGACGACCCGGCCACGCCGCAGAACCTCGGCCGCACGGCGCGCGTAGAGGCCCAGGACGTACGGACGGGCCAGGCTGGTGCGCACGTCGTCCTGTCCGTGGATGGCCTCCTCCATCACGGCCGCCAGGTCCGACCACGCCTCCTCCTCGCGCATGCGCACGCCCGAGATCGCCCGCGCGGCCGGGCTCAGCCCGATCACCAGCACCGCGACCAGACAGAGCATTGCGACGCTCGCGGGCCACCAGACCACGGAGACGGCGGCCACCGACCAGATCGCGGTGCTCAAGGACTGCAGGATGTACAGGCCGGGGCCCCGCAACTCCGATGCCACCTGGTAGACATCGCCGTCGATGCGGTCGAGCAGCTCGCCCACCGGTGTCTCGTCGAGTGCCTGCAGGTCCTGCCCCAGCGCCACCCGGCACAGGTTCCGCCGGGCGCGGGCCGACCAGTCGGCGGTGAGTCGAGCGGCGATCAGCCTCGTCACGACGTCCCCGGTCACCGCCGCGATCAGACCGGCGGCCAGAACCCCGAAGAGCGCGACCGAACGGTGGACGAGGACGGCGCCGGCGCATGCGGAGGCGGTCGACGTGCCCGCGGAACCGATCACGATGAGCAGGAGCACCAGCGCGGTGCGGAACGGTGAGGTCGCCCACAGCTCACGGAGCAGGCGCATGACAATCCCCCAGAAATGGTGGCGAGGCATCCAGGGTGGCCCGCAGCACGCTGACTTCTCAACGGAATTTCCGGGACCGACAGGCGTCGCCGAGCACCCGGCCGACGCCGAAGTCGTCACTGATCTGCAGGAATGGTCCGCCCGAGCCACCGGCGCCCGCGGCTGGATCAGTGGGTCAGCACTCCTCCCGCGGATGCGGATGCGGATGCGGGTGCGGGCATGGGCCGGGCCCGGTACCTCTGGGGTACCGGGCCCGGGTTGCTGCGGGTGGTTCAGGTGGTGCGGGTGTGGATCAGTTGGACACGCTCGCCAGGTGA
>CAZOWW010000123.1:0-16406 GCA_964583765.1 uncultured Kineosporiaceae bacterium | reverse complement strand
CGCACCGCCAGCTCCACCCCCGGGAAGGCCCGCAGACCGCCCCCGTTCGGGTCGGCGGCCACGAAGGAGAGCTCGGCCGCCCCGTAGTACTCGACCAGGCGCACCCCCAGCCGCTCGGCCCGGGACCGCAGGTGCCCACCCCCCGCCGCACCGGCCACGACCACCGTCCGGGGGGCCGGGAACTTCCCGTCCGCCACCGCGTCGAGCACGTCCGCCGCGATCCGGGGGACCGCCTGCAGCACCTCGACCCGGCGTCCGTGCGGCCCCACCGCCGTGACCCCGCGCCAGGGCCCGGAGCAGACCACCCTCGCCCCGGTGGCCAGGGCATGCCAGGCCGCGAACAGCGTCAGCGTGGATGCCAGGCTGCCCGGCGCCCAGACGACCGTGCCCGGGCCGATCCCCGCGAGGTCAGCGAACGGGACCCGGCTCCGTTCCCAGGAACGCACCGTGCGGACCACCGCCCGCGGACGCCCCGCGCTTCCCGAGGTGAGCACCACGAGCCGAGCCTCGTCCCGGGGCAACCGGGCCGCCAGCTCGAGCACCCGGTTCCGGTCCGCCGCCGCGCGTTCGGGATCCAGCACCACCGGCACGCCCCCCTCGGCCCAGGTCCGCAGCAGGGCGCCCAGGACCTCCTGGGGGGCCGTGCCGGCGATCACCGGAACGGCCAGGGCCGGCCGGACGATCGGGGACAGGGGGGACGGTGTTCCGGCGACCGCCCGGAGCTCCCGCAGGGTCCACCAGCGCCGCCCGTCCGAGAGCACGCCGTCGGGCGGGATGATCTCCCCGGCCTCAGCGCGCGGCGGCGTCGACGGCCTCACGCCGCCGGTCGACGAACCGCTGGGGCAGCACCGCCGGGTAGCCCCGGATCACTCCGGCGGTGACCACGACGGCGACCGCGACCTTGAGCGAGTCCCCGACCAGGTACACCGCGGACCACTTCCATGCCGTCAGCAGGCTCACCCCGGCGACATGCGCCATCCACGGCACCCCGAAGACGTAGACCACCGCGATGCCCCCGACCGCATTGGCGACCACGAGCCAGCCCACGAGCAGCTTCGGCGGGCGCAGGGCCACCAGGGCGCCGATCACCCAGGCTCCGGCCACCCAGCCGACGAGGAAGCCCGCGCTCTTGCCGCTGAACTGCTCCAGCCCGCCCCGGCCGCCGGCCAGCAGGGGCAACCCGGCCGCGACCAGGGCCAGGAAGGTCACCACGGCCAGCGCTCCACGCCGGGCACCCAGGATCGAGCCGGCGAGCATGATCCCCAGAGTCTGTGCGGTCACCGGCGAGGCGCCTCCGACCGGGTAGAACGGCGGTGCCGTCCCGAGGGCAGCGATCAGGGCGGCGAAGGTGGCGATGAGAGCGAGATCACGGGCAGCCAGCTGGGCTCGACTCATGGGATTCCTCACTGAAGGAGTCGGGACGGTCATGTTCAACCGACGGTCAGGGTAGAGGCCCCGTCCCCGATCCGCTGCCCGCTCCGGGCGCGTTCCCCTGCGGGGTGGCGCCGCCCGTCCGCGGGCCGGCACGCCACCCTGCGTACCATGGACCCAGGGTAGCGGCCGCCATGCGCGCACCGATCCCGTCCCGTCGCCCGGCGACCGCCGCGGTGGCCGTCCCGGTGACGCCGCGCCTGTGCCCGGCGCCAGAACAGCATGCAGGAGCCGCAGAACCGATGATCGTGGCGCAGGACGTCGAACTCCGCGCCGGTGCGCGCCTGCTCGTCGAGCACGCCACCTTCCGCGTCGCCCCGGGGGACCGGATCGGCCTGGTCGGGCGCAACGGCGCCGGCAAGACCACCCTCACCCGCGTGCTCGCCGGCGAGGCGGAACCCGCCGCGGGCCGGGTCAGTCGCGACGGCGACATCGGTTACCTGCCCCAGGACCCCCGCACCGGGGACCTCGACATGCTCGCCCGTGACCGCGTCCTGTCCGCCCGCGGCCTCGACGTGCTGCTGCGCCGGCTGCGGGAGACCGAGGGCGCGATGGCCAGTGCCGACGACGAGACGCGCGACACGGCGATGAACCGCTACGGACGCCTGGACGCCGAGTTCACCGCACGCGGCGGCTACGCGGCCGACAGCGAGGCCGCGACCATCTGTGCCAGCCTCGCCCTGCCCGAGCGAGTACTGGCCCAGCCGATCGGCACCCTGTCCGGCGGGCAGCGCCGCCGGGTGGAGCTGGCCCGGATCCTCTTCTCCGGCGCCCGCACCCTGCTGCTGGACGAGCCGACGAACCACCTGGACGCCGACTCGATCACCTGGCTGCGGGACTTCCTGCGGGTCTGGTCCGGTGGCCTCATCGTGATCAGCCACGATGTCGGCCTGCTCGAGGCGACCGTGAACAAGGTCTTCCTGCTCGACGCGACCCGCACCACGCTCGACATCTACAACGTGGGCTGGAAGGCCTACCTGGAGCAGCGGGAGGCCGACGAGCGGCGACGCCGCCGGGAACGGGCCAACGCGGAGAAGAAGGCCACGGCGCTGCGCCTGCAGGCGGAGAAGCTCCACGCCAAGGCGACCAAGGCGGTGGCCGCCCAGAACATGGCGCGCCGGGCCGACAAGCTCCTCGCGGGCCTGGAGGAGCAGCGGATCCGGGACAAGGTGGCGCACCTGCGCTTCCCCGAGCCCGCCCCCTGCGGGCGCACCCCGCTCACGGCGGCGGGCCTGTCCAAGAGCTACGGGTCGCTGGAGGTCTTCACCGACGTCGACCTCGCGGTGGACCGGGGCAGCCGCGTGGTCGTCCTGGGACTGAACGGCGCCGGCAAGACCACCCTGCTGCGCCTGCTCGGCGGGATCGAGGAACCGGACACCGGGGAGATCCTTCCGGGGCACGGGCTGCGCATGGGCTACTACGCCCAGGAGCACGAGACCCTCGACGTCGAGCGCACGGTGCTGGAGAACCTCCGCTCGGCGGCCCCGGACCTCACCGACACCCAGATACGGGGAGTGCTCGGATCGTTCCTGTTCTCCGGGGACGACGTCGACAAACCCGCGGGGGTGCTCTCCGGCGGTGAGAAGACGCGCCTGGCCCTGGCCACCCTGGTGGTCTCCGGCGCGAACGTGCTGCTGCTGGACGAGCCGACCAACAACCTCGACCCGGCGAGCCGTGCCGAGGTGCTCGCCGCCTTGCGGCGCTACGCCGGAGCAGTGATCCTGGTCACGCACGACGAGGGCGCGGTCGCGGCGCTCGAACCCGAGCGGGTGATGTTGCTGCCCGACGGTGTCGAAGACCTGTGGAATGCAGACTACCTGGACCTTGTGGCACTCGCGTGAGCGGGTGGGTGGTGCATAACCGCTGGTCGCGGTGTGTCACAGTGCTCCACGATTCGCTCACCCGCGGCCCAGGTTGCAGCCGGATGTCGTGCCCGAAACACTACGGTCAAGGTGGTGTGACACGCCGAAGGAAGGCTTCGATTGGCCCTGAGGTCACCGAACGCTCACCATGGTCATGAAGTCCACCGCCCGAGGAGGTTCCGTGTCTGAAGCAGTGAAGAAGGGGGCCCGCATCACCGGCAGCGACCGGACGAAGCTGGCTCACGAGCTGACCAAGAAGTATTCACAGGGCGCCAGCATCCGCGCCCTGGCCGAGGAGACGGGGCGGTCCTACGGATTCGTCCACCGCATCCTCACCGAGAACGACGTGACCCTGCGCAGCCGCGGAGGCGCCACCCGCGGGAAAGCCAAGCAGCACTGACGATTCCCACCAGTCAGTCGCGCACAGCGACGGAGGTGGGTCACGGTGGCCGTCGTCCCCGTCCGGGGCGGCGGCCACCTCGCTGTGACGACCGCCATGACGGAGTGACGCCGTGACGGGCCGGCCGTCGCGATCGTCCGGCTGTCATGAGGTGGTGACCGGGCCACCGGCACCGGTGAGGAGGAACCGTGCAGGGCGGCGGGCACTCGGGCTGGGCGACCGTCCGGTCCTACTCACGTGATCCCTCGGTGGCACGTGCCCGACTCGCACCGGGGACCCGGCGGCGGGTGCTGTCCTACGCCCGCGGGTACCGTCTGGCCATCTCCGCGTTCCTGACCCTCGTCGTCGTCGACGCGGTGGCCTCGGTCGCCGTCCCGCTGCTCATGCAGCGACTCGTCGACGACGGCATCGCCCGTCATGACCGGCCCATGGTCGTGGTGCTCGCCCTGATCGCGGCCCTCATCGCGGTGCTCCAGTCCGTCGCGGGCCTGGCCCAGCGCTACCTGACCGCGCGGGTGGGGGAGGGGCTCATCTACGACCTGCGCCGCGAGGTCTTCGGCCACGTGCTGCGCCAGCCGGTCGCGTTCTTCACCCGCACCCAGACCGGGGCCCTGGTCTCCCGGCTCAACAGCGACGTCATCGGCGCCCAGCAGGCGTTCACCAGCACCCTGTCCGGGGTGGTCTCCAACGTGGTGGCCGTGGTGCTGGTGGTCGCCGCGATGACCGCCCTCTCCTGGCCGATCACGGTCGGGGCGTTGCTCCTCCTGCCGCTCTTCGTGATGCCCGCGCGGCGGGTGGGCGGCCGCCTGGCCCACCTGACCCGCGAGCAGTTCCAGCTCAACGCGGATCTCGCCTCCCGGATGACCGAGCGCTTCAACGTCGCCGGCGCTCTCCTGGTCACCCTGTTCGGGCGCCCCGGGGACGAGGACCGGGAGTTCGAGCACCGGGCACGCCGGGTACGCGACGTCGGGGTACGCATCGCCATGGGCAACCGGGTGTTCTTCACCGCCCTCGGCCTGGTGGCCTCGCTGGCCACCGCGCTGGTCTACGGGGTGGGCGGCCTGATGATCATCAACGGCTCGCTCACCATCGGCACGCTGCTCGCGCTCACCGCCCTGCTCGGGCGGCTCTACGGTCCGCTCACCGCACTCTCGAACGTCCAGGTGGACGTGATGACCGCTCTGGTCAGCTTCGAGCGGGTGTTCGAGGTCCTCGACCTGACACCGGCGGTCGCCGAACTGCCCGGGGCTCGGCCCCTGCCGCGGCATCCGGCCTCGGTGACCCTCGAGGACGTCCGCTTCTCCTACCCGAGCGCGGACGAGGTCTCCCTCGCCTCGCTCGAGCAGGTCGCGGGCGGCGACCGGCGTGGTGGGGGGCCCGTCCTGCGCGGGATCGACCTGCACGTGCCGGCAGGTCGCATGCTCGCCCTGGTCGGCCCGAGCGGCGCCGGCAAGACGACCGTCACCGCCCTGGTCGCCCGGCTCTACGACCCCACGACGGGGCGAGTGCTCGTGGGCGGCGAGGACGTGCGCGAGGTCACCCTGGCCTCCCTGCGGGACGCCGTGGGCGTGGTCACCCAGGAGGCGCACCTCTTCCACGACACGATCCGGGCGAACCTGCTCTACGCCCGCCCCGAGGCGAGTGAAGAAGATCTCGTCGGGGCGCTGCGCGAGGCCCAGGTGTGGGATCTCGTGTCCGCCCTGCCCGAGGCACTGGACACCGTGGTCGGTGACCGCGGGCACCGGCTGTCGGGCGGCGAGAAGCAGCGCATCGCCCTGGCACGGCTGTTGCTCAAGGGGCCGGGGGTGGTGGTGCTCGACGAGGCCACCGCCCACCTGGACTCGGAGTCCGAACTCGCCGTCCAGCAGGCGCTCACCCGTACCCTGGCCGGGCGCACCGCGATCGTGATCGCGCACCGGCTCTCCACCGTCCGATCGGCGGACCTCATCGCGGTGCTCGACGAGGGGCGGGTCGTCGAGCGTGGCACCCACGAGGAGCTGCTCGCCGCGGGCGGGCTCTACGCCGACCTCCACCGCACCCAGTTCGCCACCGAGGACGCCAGCAGCACCCCCGGGGACGGCACCGAGGCTCCCGACGACGTACCGGGCGGGGACGGCAGGCAGCACGGGGACGACGCGCGGACGGGGAACGGGGCTCAGAAGGAGCGGCTGGCCCCGCCGTCCACGGACAGCACCGTCCCGGTGACGTAACTGGCCGCCGGGGACAGCAGGAAGACCGCGGGGCGGGCGAATTCCAGGGGCTCGCCGTAGCGACCGAGCGGGATCCGCGACTCGTTCGTGCGCCGGGTCTCCTCGGTCCGCCCACCGAGGGCGTCCAGTTCCTGCACCCGGCCGGTGTCGATGCGCCCGGGCAGGATCGCGTTCACCCGGATGTTGCGCGGCCCCAGCTCGTCCGCCAGGGACTTGGCGGCCATGGCCAGACCGGGCCGGATGCCGTTGGACAGGGCCAGACCGTCGATGGGTTCACGCACCGAGGACGAGAGCACGAAGACGATCGAGGCCCCCTCGTGCGAGCCCAACTTGCCGACGCCACGCGCGAGTCTCATGGGCCCGATGAACAGCGACTCGAAGGCCAACCGCCAGGCGCCGTCCTCGGTGTCCATCACGCTGCTCGGCGAGGGACCGCCGACGCTGATCAACGCGCCGTCCAACCGACCGAACCGGGCCATGGCGGCCGCCACGAGGCAGGTCTCCACCCCGGGCTCGGAGATGTCCCCGGCAATGGGCAGAGCCCGTTCCGGACCACCGAGCTCGGTGGCGGTCGCGATGAGCGCCTCCTCGTCCCGGGCGCACAGCACCAGCCGCGAGCCCTCGGACGCCAACTGCTCGGCGCAGGCCCTGCCCAACCCGCGGGAGGCTCCCGTCACCACGTACACGCGGTCGCTGAGACCGAGATCCATGAACCCATCCTGCCCGCGCTCCGAGAAGGACCGGAGCCGCGATCCGTTCCCCGCGCCGTGCCCGCACGCATGGCCCGGGGATCGAGAGCGCTGCCGCACGTCCCGCACGTCCCGCCTGGTCGCACCGTCACCCCGACGGGGTAGTGGCACTGAGTTGCTTTCCCACCACCTACTGTAGTGATTCTGCGCTCGTCCGCGATGCTCCATCCGGTGGTGTCCTGCCACTACCTGTGTCCCGACCTGCCCGGGAAACGCGGTCGGAACCAGCCGAAACCGGCCCGACCGCACCCGTCAGGAGACCCCGCCCTCCACCCGGCGACGGCGTGCCTGGACCTCGCGTACCGCCATCGCACCCAGAACGGAATAGGCCGTCACGGCGAATCCCCACCACTGGACGGCGTAGCTCAGGTGCGGCCCCAGGTCGACCGAGGGCCGGGGCAGCAGGGTCGGGGCGGCGGCAGGGGAGGGGCTCTCGACGGCGAGGACCCCGTAGGCGCGGTACACCGGACCGTGCAGCGCCCCGGCGAGCCCGGTCAGGTCGATTCGCTGCACCTGGCCCGGAGGGGCTCCCCGGCCCGAGGCCGGTTCCCCGGGCCGCAGCCGCGCGACCACCTCGACAGAGCCGGCGGGGACCGGCGGGACCTGGTCCGGGGCGCGCCCGGTGCGTCCGGCCGGGATCCAGCCCCGGTCCACGACCAGCAGGCCGCCGTCCCCCAGCCGGAGGGGCACCAGGACCTCGTAGCCCGTGTTGCCGTCCAACGGACGGTTGCGGACCAGACGCATCCCGTCCGCGTCGTACTGCCCGGCGACGCGCACCGGGGTCCACTCCTGTCCGGGGGAGAGCACCTGCCGCGCCGAGGCCAGCACCAGGCCCAGCGGGCGGGGCAGCGCGTCGTAGTTGGCGACGATCCTGTCCCGGCGGGTGAGCTTGCCCTCGTACCGGTGGAACTGCCACTGCCCGAGCAGCACGAAGACCACCGAGAGCGCCACCGTGCCCACCAGGCCGGCGGCCCAGGCCCGCTCGAGGAACAGCCGCGGCGCCGCACGGAGCGCCTCACGGTCCGCCAGGGGCCGCAGCAACGCTCCCAGGCCGGGACCCTCCAGGGCCTCCGGTTCCTCGCCGTCCACCGTGGCCACGGCCTCACCCGACACCCCCACAGTCTCACCGATCACGCCCGTCCCGGCCCGTCAGGAGCGGGGCCGACCGGCACCGCCGAGAACCAGCTGGCGTCTTCCGAGAACCGGCCACCCTCTTGACGGCCACCGGTCGTCGCCCATGCGGTCGCAGCCGCGAGGGCAGCGCGAGGGAGGGGAAGAGGGAGAACCGGGACGGACGCCGTGACGAACGGGGGCCAGCGGCAATCAGCCCTGCGCAAAGAGGCGATGACAAACAAGGGGACGCCGGGCAGCCACGGGGGATGCCGCCCGGCGTCCAAGCGCGTTCCGACGGGGGATGCAGAACGCGCGTAACCAAGTATGCCACGGATCCTCGTCGAGGGAAGCCCTGAGCCGGGGTATCACCACCCGGAAACACCAGTCGTGAGGAAGTGACAGGGTGGCATCATCCGAGGTCAGCTACCCGCGTGGGTGTCCTCTCGGGAAGGACGTCGGGAGCCTCCCCGCCCCGCGTTGGCCAGGAGCACGGCCACCGACGGCAGCAGCACGGCCCCGGCCACGCAGATCCAGCGCACCGGCCCGTCCGTCAGCACCGCGAGCACGGCGCAGACCGTGCGCAGGGCCATGGAGAGGAGGTAGCGGCGCATGCGGGACTCCAGGTCGAGCGCATGTCCCACCGGCGCCTCGGAGATCCGATGCACCTGTCCGTCGGTGCCCCGAACGTCGCCGCGGGGCACGTCACCAGGCTGCCCGGTGCCCGCCGGCCCGTCGCGTCCACCGTCCCGGGCGACAATCCCGCCCTGGCCCTCCGGGCACACGTGACTCACCGGGCCAGCATGCCCCCACGGGGCTCGGGGTGCCCGCTCAGGACGCCTCCGACGCCGTCGACATGTTGAAGCCGTCCACCAGCAGGCCGGGCATGGCCGTGCGGGTGAAGTACTCGCCCCACTCCCGGCTGTAGGTGATCTCGCTGGCGCTCACCGCGCGCGTCCGGTCCAGCAGGTCCACCGGCGACTCGTTGAACCGGAAGTTGCTCACTGCCCCCACGACCTCGCCGCCGTCCACGAGGTACACCCCGTCCCGGGTCAGTCCGGTCAGCAGCAGCGTCGTCGGGTCAACCTCGCGGATGTACCACAGGCAGGTGAGCAGCAGCCCGCGATCGAGCTGCTCGACGAGGGCACCCGGCACGCCGGCGCCGTCCGGGGCGCTGAGGGTCAGGTTGTCCACGGTCGGCGTGAACGGAAGCCCCGACAACCGCGCCGTGTGCCGGGAATTCGGCAGCGCCCGCAGCACCCCCTCCGCGATCCAGTCCTGGGGAGTCGTGGCCAATCCGTTGTCGAAGACCGAGGCGAAGGGGGAGCTCGCGGCCGTGAGCACATGCGGGGCGGCGCTCAGCCCGGGGGTTCCCGGATCGCTGGCCAGGCGCAACGGCATGGGCGACAGCCGGTCCCCGACCCGGGTGCCGCCACCGGGGCGCGAGAAGACGCTGCGCCCCTCGGCCGCCGACCGGGCGTCCGCCGACCAGTAGAGGTAGATCATCAGGTCGGCCACCGCCGTGGGCGGCAGCACGGTGTCGTACCGGCCGGGCGTGATCTCGAACCGGCGGCCCTGCCACCCCAATCGGGCGGCCACCTCGGCGTCCATGGCCGGCAGGTCGAGATCGGCGGGATCCTGCCGGGCCTGCCCTTCCCAGGCCGAACGGGACCGCTCGTGCGACTTGCCGTTCAGCTCGGCCGTGGCCCGCGGCTGCACGTGCCGACGGCGCGTGCCCGCGCTGGTGCCCAGCCAGGTGGTGGACACCTCGTGCAGGGCGAATCCGAACGCCTCGCGTCCCTGGGCCCGGGACCGGGCGAGCACCTGGGCCAGTCCGTCGGTCACCGGCGCCAGGGCGGACGGCCCGGTCTCCACCGCAGGCTCGTCCCAGTCCGGGCTGACCCCGCCGTCCATCAGCTCCGCGGCGTCCTCGGCGGCCGACCCGCCCGCCGCGACCACCCGCACCTGGCCGACCAGCTCGGCCACGTCCTCGACGCCCACGCCACCGCGGCTGAGCGTGGCCACGGCCAGGCCACCGGGCACCGGCGCCGCGACGATCGCCGTCACGGTGCGGCCGCGGGTCGCCCCGTTGGTCGTCAACCCGGTCAGGGCCCACCGCACGTTGACCGTGTACCGATCCTCGACGATCACCGCGCAGGGCAACCCTCCGGCCGCCGCGAGACCGCGCTCGACGATCTCCTGGGCACGTCCCTCGCCGGTCACCGCCCGGCCTCCGCCCTCGTGTTCAGCACCCGGATCCTCTCGAACAGCGTGCTCGGCGCCCCGTGGCTCACCCAGGCCGTCTGGCCCGGCTGCGCCTTTCCGCAGTTCGCCGCCCCGCCCAGGTAGTAGGTCCCAGGCCCGCCCAAGCGGGTCAGCGAGGCCCAGAACTCCGGGGTGGAGGCCTGGTACGCGACGTCCTTGAGCTGCACGCCCAACCGGCCGTCGGTGATCCGGTAGAAACGTTGCCCGGTGAACTGGAAGTTGTACCGCTGCATGTCGATCGACCACGACTTGTCGCCGACGACGTAGATCCCGTGTTGGACCCCGGCGATCAGCTCCGCCGTGTCGGGCCCCGCAGGATCCGGCCGCACGCTCACGTTCGCCATCCGCTGCACCGGCACGTGACCCGCGGAGTCCGCGTAGGCGCAGCCGTTGGACCTGGCCAGGCCCTGCCGGCGAGCCATCGCCCGGTCCACCTGGTACCCGACCAGCACGCCGTCCCGCACGATGTCCCAGCTGCCCGTGGCCACGCCCTCGTCGTCGTAGCCGATCGTCGCCCCACCGTGGGGGGTGGTGCGGTCACCGGTCACGGTCAGCAACTCGCTGCCGTACCGCAGCTCACCCAACCGGTCGGGCGTGGCGAAGCTCGTACCCGCATAGGCCGCCTCGTAGCCCAACGCCCGGTCCAGTTCGGTGGCGTGCCCGATCGACTCGTGCACGGTCAGGAACAGGTTGGTGGGGTCGATGACCAGGTCGTACACCCCGGGCTCGACGCTCACGGCGCGCACCCGGGCGGCGAGGTGCTCCGGCAGTTCCGCCAGTTCGCCCTCCCAGTCGTGGCCCTCGCTGAGCATCAGCTCCCAGCCCCGCGCCGTGGCCGGGGCCAGGGTACGCATGGTCTCTGCCCCCTCGCCGGTCAGGGCGACCGCGGTCAGCTCCGGCGAGATCATCACCCGTTGCTGCAGGGTCACCGTGCCCGCGAGGTCGGCGTAGTACTTCTGCTCCTTCAGCAGACCCACCCGGGCATCGACGTGGTCGATCCCGGGCGCCTCCAGCAGCCGCGCCGACCAGTCGATGAGCAGCCCCACCTGCTCACCGCGGGGGACCGTGAACGGATCGATCCGGTAGTCCGAGACCCACACGGCGTCGCGATGCACCGGCTCCTCGGCGAGCTCGACCCGCTCGGCGGCCAGGGGCGCGCACAGACGGGCCAACTGCACCGCCTCGTCGGCCGCCCGGACCGCCGCCTCGGGGGTCAGCGACCCCGCGGCCGCGAAACCCCAGACCCCGTCCACCAGCACCCGCACCGCCAGGCCCAGGTCGTCCCGGTCGTCGGAGCTGGCAAGGCGCGCGTCCCGCAGACTCAGCCCGGTCTCGAGCATGCGTTGCACGCGAAGATCGGCATGCTCGGCGCCCGCGGCCCGCGCCCGTTCCAGAGCCGCATCGGCCAAGCCGGACAGCGGCAGCGCCCGGAACGTCTCATCCACTCCGGGACCCGCCTCGTCGGCCACGTCGCTCACCACCCACCCCTGGGTCCTGCACCCCACGGCCACCGGGCTCCCGGAACCGCATCACCCCACCACGCACCGGACCGGCCCGCCAGGCCCTCGACGGGCCACAGGCCCGGTCGGAGTGACGTGCCGCTAACCTGATCCGCGCACACGTCCAGAACGCTACCGTGCACAGGCCGTGGTGACGGGCACTCCGTGCCGTCCACCGGTGCCGGACGTGCGCCGCGCGGCATCCCACACCGTGCGCCCTGCCCGCGGGGGTCGCCACGACGGCTCCGGCCACGGCCGACACCCCGCACGAGACGGAAGGCACACCATGGCGCGCAGCGTGCTGGTCACCGGCGGGAACCGGGGCATCGGACTCGCGATCGCCCGGGCGATCGCCGCCGACGGGGACGCGGTGACGGTCACCCACCGGTCCGGCGAACCCCCGGAAGGGCTGGCCGGAGTGCTCTGCGACGTGCGCGACACGGCGTCGGTGGACGCCGCCTTCAGCGCCGTGGAGGAACGCCAGGGGCCCGTCGAGGTCCTCGTCGCCAACGCGGGGGTCACGCGCGACCAACTGCTGCTGCGGATGAGCGACGCCGACTTCACGGACGTACTCGAGACGAACCTCGTGGGGGTGTTCCGCTGCGTCCGGCGGGCCGCGAAGGGCATGGTCCGGGCACGGCGCGGGCGCATCGTGCTCATCTCCAGCGTCGTCGGCCTCTACGGTTCGGCCGGTCAGGTGAACTACGCGGCGAGCAAGTCGGGCCTCGTCGGGCTCGCGCGCTCCACCGCGCGGGAGCTCGGCGGCCGGGGGATCACCGCGAACGTGGTCAGCCCCGGCTTCATCGAGACCGACATGACCGCCGCGCTGCCCGCCGAGCGCCGGGAGGCATACCTCAAGGCCATCCCCTCCGCGCGGTTCGCCACACCCGAGGAGGTCGCCGGCGTCGTCCGCTTCCTCGCCTCGGACGCGGCCGCGTACATCAACGGTGCGGTCATCCCCGTCGACGGCGGGCTCGGCATGGGGCACTGACCACCGCTCGAGGTGCGGGACCGGGTTGTCTGCCTCATGCTGCGATCACCTGGCAGGATCTACCCGTGTCGCCGCACGGTCGCCGGAGGGTCCACCGGAGCACCCCAGCGGTGGACGCCCCGACGGCGCGGCACCACGGCCTGCGGCACAGTTCACCTCCCCGAACTCGCCGACTTGGCGGAAGTGGTCCCGGGCGAGCCACCCGGGCCGGACAGCGAAAGGCGTGACCGACAGCCATGGGACTCCTCGAGGGAAAACGCCTCCTGGTCACCGGTGTCCTCACGGACTCCTCGATCGCCTACCACGTGGCGCGCCTGAGCATGCTCGAGGGCGCCGAGGTGGTGCTCACGTCGTTCGGTCGGCAGGCCCGGATCACGCAGGCGATCGCCCGGCGGTTGCCCAAGCCCGCACCGCTCGTCGAGCTCGACGTCACCTCCACCGCGGACCTGGACGCCCTCGCGGGGCGGATCCGCGAGCACGTGGACGGTCTCGACGGGGTCCTGCACTCCATCGCCTTCGCCCCGCAAAGCGCGCTGGGCGGCGGCTTCCTACGGACGCCGTGGGAGGACGTCGCCACGGCGATCCACGTCTCGGCGTACTCGCTCAAGGCCCTGGGCGCGGCCACCCTTCCCCTGCTCCGTCCTGGCGCGTCCATCGTGGGGCTCACCTTCGATGCGAGCCGGGCCTGGCCCGTCTACGACTGGATGGGTGTGGCCAAGGGCGCTCTCGAGTCCACCGCCCGCTACCTCGCCCGTGACCTGGGCCCCCAGGGCGTGCGCGTGAACCTCGTCGCGGCCGGGCCGATCCGGACCACTGCGGCCAAGGCCATCCCCGGGTTCCAGGTCTTCGAGGAGAAGTGGTCCGAGGGCTCGCCCCTGGGCTGGGATCTGCTGGACCCCGAGCCCACCGCACGGTCGTGCTGCGCCCTGATGTCCGACTGGTTCCCGGCCACCACCGGCGAGATCGTGCACGTGGACGGAGGGCGCCACGCCATCGGCTGAGCACCGTCACCATGAGCGCCGGCACCGTCACCATGAGCGCCGGCACCCCCGCCGCGGGCTCGGTGGGCGGTCACAGTTCGGCCACGAGGCGGGCCCCTGCTCCGTCGTGGCCAGGTACCGGGCAGACTAGGACACCGTGATCTCGGTGCCCCTCGACCGGCGGCTCGTGCTGCTCCGGCATGCCAAGTCCGCCTACCCGCACGGGGTGCCCGACCACGATCGACCGCTGCTCGGCCGGGGCCGCCGCAACGCCCGCGCCGCGGGGGAGTGGTTCGCCACCGAGGGCCCCGCACCGGACCTGGTCCTCTGCTCGGACGCGGTACGCGCCGTGCAGACCTGGGAGATCGTCAGCGCGCGCCTGCTCACCCGGCCGGAGACCCGGATCGAGCCCGGTCTGTACGGCGCCGAACCGGACGAGCTCGACCAGCTGGTGCGCATGGCGCCGGACCGGGCCACCACGCTGTTGGTCGTCGGCCACGAGCCGACCCTCTCGCTCTGTGCGCTCCGGCTCGCCGGCGAGGGATCCGATCCGCAGAGCGCCCACCAGATCGCCCTCAAGTTCCCGACCAACGCGGTCGCCGTCCTCCGGTTCCGCGGTGCGTGGCGGGACCTGCGCCCCGCCCGGGCCGTACTCGAGACCTTCGCGGTACCCCGCGCGGTCGGCTGAGAGTTCGCACCCCGGACCGGGAACGGCACAGACCCGGCCCGCTCCCCTCGAGGAACCGTGCGGCCGGTCGAGAACCCGCATCCCGGACCAGGAACACAGCGACCGACCCGCCCCCGGTCGAGCC
This sequence comes from uncultured Kineosporiaceae bacterium, assembly GCA_964583765.1. Classification (GTDB taxonomy): domain Bacteria; phylum Actinomycetota; class Actinomycetes; order Actinomycetales; family Kineosporiaceae; genus CAZOWW01. The sequence continues at coordinate 2,097 of CAZOWW010000123.1, read as the reverse complement.
GCCCGGTGCCATCGCCGCACCGGTGACATCCCGGACAGGCCGGGATGCGCAGCGCCCCCGCTGGATACATGCTGTTCATCCTCAATGCACCTTCTGCGACTACCGGGGCTTTTCCTGGGGTAGAACCAGGATGTCGGTGATCGGCCCTAAGGTAGCTACGTCCGATCAATCCGGACATGGGGGAGGTGGCGTACGTGGGCGACCGGGCGCAGGACCGATTCCGGCGCCGGCACGTGGCCGACGTCCGCACTCACGCCGAGACCTGGATGCTGCTCTCCCTGCCGGTCCCGCGAAGCGTCCTGACCGCGGTCTGGGCGGATCCCGTCTGGCGTTCCACCCTCGCCGGGCTGGTGGTGCTGCCCACCGGACCGGACGGCGCCTCCCGCGCCCGAGAACCCGGAGTCCTCACGTACGTCGACCCCACCCGAGGACTCCGCCTGATCTCGCCCAGCGGGCGTCCCCGCTGGTGCGCTCCCCCCGCCGTGGCCGTCCCGCACCCCCTCGCGCTGCCGGACCTCGCGAGGTTCCGCCGACTCGTCGAGGAGCAGGGTCCGTGCCCGCTGGTGGACCAGGTGTTCCGGGAGATCTACCCCCGCCGGGTCGCCCGCGACCGCTCCGGCCCGTCGGATCGATCCCGGGCCCAGCTGCTCCCCGCGGGCCCGCCGTGGCCCGTCGACCACGGGCGTGGCCCCGCGGACTGGGCGGTCCCCGGTCCCGTCCGGGTGTTCGACGACGGTCGAGCGCTCGAGATCACCCTCGAGCCGTCGGCGGACGGCTCCGACGCGCCGGAACCGGTCTGGCGGGAGGCCGGACGGCGCCTGGACCCGGAGGTTCTCGGGGCGATCGCCTGGTCGGAGGGCCGGCGTCTGTCCACCGCCGTCCGTCGACGAGCGCGTACGGACGAGGACTCCCAGCCCTGCGCAATCACCGCCCTCCCACCCGCTCCGCGCTCCGGCTCGCCCACCTGCCCGGCCCGACCGCCGATGGCTCCCCGGACGATCCTGGACCTCGGCGGGATCCTCACCGAAGGGACCCCGACGACCCCGCACGGTGCCGTGGACGTCCTCACCGCGCGCCGGTACCGCCGCCGGGGCGACGACGCCCGAGGACACCACGGCGAGACGGTGGTGCGCCTCGTGCCCGTCGGACACGCACTCGCCGAGGACGCCCGTCTCACCGAGGCAGGACTCACCCTCGTGACCACCCACGACGACCTCGGTCTCGTCCGCCGCCCGCCCCGGCGCTTCCCCGACTGGGTCTGCCGCAACGATCCCGCGAGCGCAGCCGAGGCCCTGGCCCTCGTGCCCCGGCTGCGTGAGCTCGAGCGGCTGGCCGCCGACCGTCCCGGAACCGCCGGCACCGGATACCTCGCCGTGGCGGAGGCCCTCGAGACGATCCATCCGGAGTGGGCACCTCCGCTGCTGGACGAGGGCGCCGGGACCCTCCTGCGAGCCGGGCACGGGCGGCAGGCGGCTCTCCTTTTCGGCGCGGCCCGCCGGGTGGCCGCCGAGCACGACCTGCCCGACGACGCGCTGGAGGACTCCACCGTCGAGCACTTCGCCGCGCGCGCGGCACTCCGCGGACATGACCTCCAGCGCCAGGGCCGGTACCTGGCCCGGGTCCGTGTCCCCGACGCCGCCTACCGCGAGTTCCGCCGTCTGTGCCTGGCCGCGCTGGCCGCGGGACAGGCACCCCACGCCGGCATGGTCGACCAACTCCTCCACCTGGCCGGGACCGCCGGCCTCCCACGGGAGGAGACCGACCGCGATCTCCTCGTCGACCTGCTCTCGACACCCGGTGCCGCCGAGGCGTCCCGGGCGTTCTGGGTCTCCTGCCGCCCCGGCCTGGTGCGGCTGGCCGGAGCCGAACCGCGCTTGGTCGACCTGCTCCTCACCCTGGACCCCGCGGACGGCGTGGCGGACGACTCCTGGCTCGCCCTGCTCGAGGACTCCGGGGCAAGCCGGACCCTGGTCGACCTGGCTGTTCCCGGGGGCGACGGACCGGCCGGCCCAGGCGGTTCAGCACGGTGGTTGACGCGGTTCCTTACCCGACGGCACCGGTGCACCCGTCGGGCGCCCGATCGGAGTGCCCGTCTCC
>CAZOWW010000122.1:0-16484 GCA_964583765.1 uncultured Kineosporiaceae bacterium | reverse complement strand
GCTCGGGGTCTTCTTGTGAGGATGGCGGGATCTGAGCCCACGGTCTCTTCGTCCCGAAGAGCGTGAGGCGCGCCCCGTGACCTGTGCGAGTTGGTATCCGTGCAGGTCAGAGGGTTGGTACCCGTTGTTCCGCCTGGGTCGGTCGAGGGGGCCTGAGCAAGATCTTCTCCCAGATTGCTCCCAAGCCCCGCGCGATTCGGAGTCTTCCCTGCGGACCGCCTGGCGCCATCGAGATGGCTGCCGTCGGAGGTCAGCGTCTGGGCCACGCTGTGAGCAGCTCCTCGACGAGCCAGTGGCCGCCGTGGCGGGCCACGTGCAGCGCGTTCATGCTGGCCACAGGGTCCGCGCCCCTGGCGACGAGCAGCGCCGTGATGTCTACGTGGAGCGGCGTTCCGGACTGGGTGGCGCTGTTGGCTTCAACATCGATGGCGTGGCACAGCAGCGCCAGGCCCTCAGGGACCGGATCCTCGACGTCGACTCCCGCGTCGAGGAGATCCCGCAGGGCATCAAGGTCTTCCATCTCGATGGCGTGATGGGCCGGGCTCCAGTCCAGGGGTCCTCCTCGGTCGACGGCTCAGACGGGAGAGACCGACTGAGAGGGCAGGCCGTGTCACCTGACACCACAGGGCACGGCTGATGGGATGATTGCGGTTCGCAGACCGACTGAAATCGACCTTCGAATCCTGTTCGCCCCTTGCGACGTCCTGGGGGCCTTCATCTCCGTCGGCTCTCGTGAACATGTGACAGCCCGACGGCTCTGGAGATCCGCAGTCTGTCGTTGCTCAACGAGACCGAGTATCACCTTTGAATTCCCGGGTGGGTCCTGGAAGCGCTCTCTGTGACTCCCCCTCCTCGTGAGAGAAACGATGCGAGATGAACTAGGGGGCCGCTATGAGGACGTCGAGAGACGCCATGTCTTGAAGGTTGACCGGCAGTTGACTAGGAGAACGATCGCCAAATGTAGTAAGAAGGAGAATGCCTCGCTGGCTCACGGAGCGCCGGGATGGATGCGTTCTCGGAGTGTTCCATGGCCTGCGCTTGTGACGCGCAGACGCGAGGTTGCGGCGCGCGCTAGCTGGTCACGTGAGCGGAGTGATACCGGGGCGACCTGGATCCATGCAACTGAACCCGTGTCACGATGTCCAGGACATCGTCGACTTGGTAGCCTACGAGAGTCCAAGATCACATGGATGACGTCTCGAGGTCCGAGGAGTCGAGGTTCAGTCCCAAGGCGGGTGTGCCGGCAACGCGAGAATCGGTCGTGGCGGACCCAAGCGTCGAGCTGAAGGCATGGAATCCGAAAGGGACGAGAAGAATTCGGTGGGTCGCGGGATGGACCGGCGTTGGCGAGGAGCGGTCCCCGTATCGCTCGGGACATGCGCCTGCGCTCCCGAGATTCAGGCAGTGAACAGGAGGGGATCTTGATGAGAATCGCCGGGCTAGAATTCAGTGGAGTGAAGTCCTTCGGGTCGGGTGTCAATCTACCACTCGGTGAGATCTCTCTAGTTTACGGAGCGAACTCCTCGGGAAAGAGCACGATACTTCAGACACTGCTGCTCTTGAAGCAAAGCCTAGAAGTGGCGTATAGCCACAATCCCGGACTCCTGGAGTTTCGCGGAAAATACGTTGATCTGGGAGGCTTCCGGACCCTGATAAGCAATCATGACCGCCAAGGGAAGATCGTAATCTCTCTGCGGCTCTCGGGTATTAAGTACTCAGAGGACGCACTCTTTCCGGCCGGTCCGACTCGAATTCGTCTCACATTCGGCGGGGATCCTGAAAGCGATCGGAATGTTGCATTGAGAGAGGTGGCCTTTGAGTTTGGAGAAGGCTGGGTGAGGTTTGATTGGGATCTATCATCCCAAGAGGCGAAGTTGGCAAGTACCGAGTCATCAGCTCTTCTCGCGAAACAGATGAGGCGCCTGGCGGAAGAAGCCAGGCGTCGCGTACCAAAGGCCGTTCCCACACTAGACGATGGAGACTATCTCTGGCTGCGTAGATGGATGAGGAGTCATCCATGTCAGCTAATCGGTTGGATCCCGTATTGGCCGCCACAGGCCAGTCTGGGAATTGGCATGGCCGGTCGCCCGGCTGGTGGATGGCGAGGATCGCCGCGCTACGAACTATTGACGAATATCGTATTCCATTGGCAGAACCTGGCATTTCGCCTTGCTGCGGATCTCCGTGAGGCGCTTGAGTCCCTCGTGTATGTGGGACCATTGCGTGAGTTCCCGAGACGTATGAGCATGGACTCTGGTGATGTATCGGCGGGAGTCGGCGTGCGCGGTGAGAGTCTTGTGTGGCACTTATCTCGCAACGAAGACCTTGTGTCCGAGGTGAACGAAGCATTCGGTATTCTGGATATTCCCTACAGCCTTCGCGTGGAGGGTCTTCGTTCGACGAACCTCGCTGACGCTCTCGGTGATGTGGCAGTGGCGACTCTTGTGGATAGGAATACGGATCTAGTGGTGAGCACTGCGGATGTTGGATTCGGGGTCTCGCAGGTTCTCCCTGTCGTGGTTCAAGCTATGGGAAATACCCAATCTCTAGTACTGATTGAGCAGCCCGAAATTCACGTACACCCCAAGATGCAGAGCAGAATCATGGATCTGCTGATCCACTCGATGCGCGCCAACGGAAATCGATTCCTCATCGAGACCCACTCTGAACACCTTCTCTTGCGTGCTCAGAGGAGAATTCGCCAGTCTCGCCCCACCCTGAACTCAGATGAGTTGTCCGTCTTCTATGTTGCCCAAGAAGGCGGTGTATCTTCTGCCTTGAACGTCGAGCTCGATGAGAACGGGGATATCAACGTCGGCTGGCCGGGTGGCTTCTTTGACGATCGGCTTGAGGATCTCATGGAATGCGGGGACTGACGCGTGCTCTTTCTTGCAGAAGGGACTAGTGGGACCTCGGCCGCACTTCAACGAAGTCCAGCTGACCTACGCTTGTCCGCTCAGGAGCTTATGCGCACCGGTTTGGTCTGTCTCGGGCGAGACTTCAGAGGAGGCCTTGTTGCTGCCCTTCGATCGGCACCACCCGAGGTGCAAGCATTGTGGGTCGAGGTGGTGAAATTCAGGAGCGTGACGCCGCGGGTGAAGGAGGCGCGAGGCTGCTGCGGGAGCAGATGCGAAATGGTTCTGCTGTTGGACGGGACGAGCGGGAATTGCGCCACCTGTGGCGCCGAGTCTCATGATATCGGACGAGTCGTCCATTCTGACGTAGTTACAAGGACCCGAGATCTCCAGGTTCAAGGACTGCCGAAAGGGTCCGATTGCAAACGAGCTCTTCTGCAAATGTTTGATCCTCTCCTTCACGTGGCCAGGGAGGTTCAAATCGTCGATCGTTACGGTATTGTCGATGCGAAGAGGCGAGAATCTCGCCAGCCTGGAACCTCGGGCCTAGTTCGGCTAGTTCGGAGGGCGACTAGTCTCGCGGTGCCGAAACTGAACGTATATGTATCGGAATCCCAGGGGCAAGATGAGCCCAAGATTCGATCGGATTTCCTCCAGCTCCTGAGGGCAGCGCGGCCATTCTCGACTGAGATATGGCTACATGTCGTCCCGGAAGATGTCGGTCGTAAAGATATGCATGATCGATGGGTGGGGGGGCACTGGGGTGCAGGATGCATTTCTGTGAATGTTGGAAAGGGGCTCTGTCAGTTCGACGGAGGGGATGCCGTTCAAGACTTCAATGTCTCAATTCAAGATAGCAAGCGCGTGCAGGGCATTGTGGCGAGGGTAGCGCCACGAGCAAGATCCAGTAGGTGTCGATAGGTTCGCGTGATACATCGCGAGGTAGGCCGTGAGGCCCATTGGGTCGCGCCGTCGGATCCGTATTGACGGCTTGGCCGGCGACGGCATCAGTGCGCCTCCCGCCGGGCACGACTGGTCCGACCGCGGGTCCGCTGCGATCCTGACTCGGTGCGTGACCACCTCACCTTCGGCAGCGCTGTGCGCGGCGCCTGGAAGCTGGCCAACTGGGAAGAGGACCTGGCCACCATTGACCTCGACCGCGCACGGCCGGTGAGTACCTAGTCATCGACAACACCTGTGAGGCATCTGTGCGCTTGACCGACCGAACTGGTGCCGTCCTCGGCGTTGAAGTCGGGCTTACCAGTTGATCCCGCCCTCCGGCGTCGTCCTGTACGGGCCCCCGGCGGCTGGCAAGGACACCATCACGCGAGAGCTGACGATCACCTGGCCTCGGTACACGGCGTTCCGCCGCCTCAAGGCCGGCAACGGCAACAATCACGGCTATCGCATCGTCGACCAGGCGGTCCTCGACGACCTCGACGCCGCCGGCCAACTGCTGTACCTCAATCGCCGCTACGGCAACACCTACGCCGTGGACCGGCCCGAGCTCGACCGCCTGCGCGAAGCCGCACGTACGCCGATCCTGCACCTGGGTCAGCTCGACGGCGTCGAGGCCGTGACCACTTACCCGATCCGCTGGGTCCGCGTTCTGCTCTGGTGCCCCCGTGCGATCACCGAACAGCGGGCTATCGCCCGCGGGAACGCCGACGCCCTCGAACGGCTGGCCGCCTGGGACCAGACTCTCGCCGACCTCACCGAGCACCCAGCCGCCCTGTTCGACCAGCTCATCCGCACCGACCGGACTGATCCCCGCGCGGCGGCCCTGTCCATCCACCAGTGCCTCACCAGCACGGACGGGCTACCCCCGCGTGCAACCGTGGACCTCCTCGTTGGAGACCAATCGTGACCCTCCGGATCACCGTGCCCGTGCTCACCCTCCGCTCGATCGCTGGTCGCCTTGACCCGGAAGCGAACGCCGAGTACGCCCACCGGGCCAGCTCGACCTGGCTCGATCACTTTCTCGTCAACGGCACGATCGGGGGCGGAGAGACCAGCACTCCCTCCGAACGGCGCGCGCTGCTGGAGACTTGGGCCGCGCACGTCCCCACGATCCGGCTCCTGGCATGCGCGTGGGAACCGGCCGACCTCGATCACGCCCGCGAGCTCGGCATCCGCCCCACCGTCGTCATGCGGGGCCTGCCCGACGACGCCGCAGCCCTGAACCTCTTCGCCCGGATGCCCGCCGGCTACTGGGTGTACAGCCACCCCAAGTACAGCCCAGCCACCCTCACCCCGACGGTGGCGATCGCCGCGCGCGCGGCCGGGACCCTGCCGACCGGCGGGAAGATCTGCAAGGTCAGCCTTGACGATGTCACCCGGCTCCGCGCCGCCGCCGGCCCCGACTTCCAGCTCTACGACGGCCGCTGCCGCCATCTCGCCCGCAGCATCGCCGCGGGCGCCACCGGCGTCATCGCGGTCCCCCTGGCCTGCCTCCCGGCGGACCTACCAACACCCGAGGACGTCGCCGCGCTCCAGCGGGTCATCGACCGCACGCAGGCGCTGATCGACGACCGGCCCCACCTGGCGGACCGGATCGACCTGCTCACCGCGCAACTGAGGCGAAGCGCCGCCGCACACTCCCCAGAAGAGGCCGTGCCTGCCTGGCGCCCGGATGTCTCGCTCAACGGACCAAGTCAGCCGTGACCGGCCCCGGAGAAGCACCAGCCCGAGAGGTACTCATCGCCCGGCACGGGCATGCCCTCTGCAACGAACGCCACATCATCTCCGGACCGAATTGCGAGGGTCTCACGGACCTCGGCCGCGCCCAGGCCCACGCCCTCGGTGACCGGCTCGCTGCCGCTGGCAACGTCACGGCGATCCATGCCAGCACAACCCCCCGGGCAATGGAGACCGCCCGGATCGTGGGTCGGATCCTCGGCCACCAGGTCCACGCTGAGCAAGACCTTCGCGTGCCAGACCCCGGCCAGGCCGAGGGCCGGTCCTGGCGGGAAGCCCGACAGGACTGGCCCACCGACCCGGACTACCCCACCCGTCCGCTCGCTCCCCAAGGTGAGACCTGGACCGACTACCTCACCCGAGCGGGGCGGCGCCTGGACACGCTCCTCGGCGAACACCCCGGCGGCCGAGTGCTCGTCTTCGGCCACACCGAGACCGCCACCGCCATGCTCACCGTCATCCTGGGAACCGCGGACCTCGGCCGGCTCAAGCTCGGCCTCGACCACTGCGCCACCAGCACCTGGCGCACCGCCCGCGAATGGCCTGGCGTGACCGCAACCCGCCAACGGTGGACCCTCACGAGCCACAACAGGGCGTAGATCCGGAGGGTCCCTCTGACCAGCCGATCCGACCCCGGCCACGAGATCGGCGAAGGCTCCTTGAGCTGCTGGAAGAGCCGACAGCGTGGCTCAAGACGGGCAAGGGCCTCCCTGATGGCGTCCTTCCCGCTGGTCGGGGCCTGTGGAGGGTGGCGTCCCACGTCAGTGCGTGTCTGCCAGCAGGGTGCGGGCGAGACTCTGGGCCTGCGTCTGCAAGGGCTCGGCGGACACGGAGTTGTCCACCAGGTGGTGGGGGACCGGCGGACGTAGGTTCAGGTCGATCGCGCCCAGGTACGCGGGCCAGTCGGCCAGCTTTGCGGCGTCCCGGGCCGCACCGCGTTGACGGATGTATGTCTGCATGCTGTCGGCGTCGCAGTAGATCCACACCAGGGAGACCTCGACCTTGCGCGTCTCGAACTGTGCGCGAGTGCGGCTCACCCAGGCCGGGTCGCTGAACTCCCGGATGAACGGTGCCGTGATGAGTGCGCTGTTGCCGCAGTCGACGTTCTCCAGCGCCGCTGCCATGAGCGCTTCGTACTCGCGTGGTCGGATGCGGGTGAGGTAGTCCGCGGACTCACGGTCGTGCGGGGACAGCCCTAGGACTTCCAGCGCTGTCTCGACGACAGGCCGGGTCAGGGTGTCCTTGTCCAGGATCGGCCACCCGGTCAGGCGGGCGAGGATGCGCCCCAGCTCGGTCTTGCCGCTCCCGGCGAAGCCCCCGATCAGGACCGCCCGCGGGACATCGGGGCGGATGCGTTCGCGCGGCTGTCCCTGCGGATAGTTCACGACCCGGTTGGACCGCGCCCGGTTGACGACCAGGTTCTCCTCAGCGAGCAGCTGCATCGCGTGGTTGACCGTATAGGTGCTCGTCCCGATGCGTTCGGCGAGCTTGCGGGTGCTCGGCAGGACCTCGCCGTCGCGCCACATCCCGGCGTGGATCTCGTTGCGGATCACGCGCGCTACCTGCGCGGTCAAGGTCTCGTGGCTGACGTGGGGCCTCGTCACGGTGCTCCCTTGGCTCGGTCCGAAAGATCCTCCTACCTGTTCCCTCCCAGAGGCTACCAGTCTGTTAGGTGCATCGTCCCTGGTCACAAGCGAGTTCACGACCAACTTCTCCCTACCAGTTGACTCGTAGGCCAATCAGTTGTTAGGTTCTCGCCATCGCAACGAGCACGGCCCCCGAGAACTTCCCGGGGGAGGCCGGTGACTGACCGGGGAAGGCGTCTGACCTGCGCAGACGCGCGCCAACGGAGCCCGAACGCCGCTTGATCCTTGACAACTTCATCCCACGGGGCACATCACCTCCCCGGCTGTTCACCAAGGTGACCGCGCGCGGCGGCAGCGACCGCGCACCGCCCCAGGCTCGCCCTGCGGCCAACCAGTTGTGCGCAGCTTCCCGGCTTCGCCTCTCACGCACACCCCAACGGGGGTGGGCGTGGGGGACGGCGCCGGGCACTAGTTCGCGTCCTTGCGTGGCGCGGCACCAGCGGGTCAAGCGCTGGTGCCGCCGGAGGCCACGCACTCACTACACACGAAGGAACACAACCCCCATGCCCAGCATGCCCGATCCGCTCGCCCACACCCTCGGCCCCACGGCCGCTGAGCTGCGAGCCATCGAATCCGAAGAGCCCCTGTTGTCCGCGGAACTGGACGTCCTGGACGCCGAGATCCGCCTCATCAGCACCAAGCACCCCAGCGATCTGGACTGGCGGCGCCTGCGCCGCGCCGAGGCCGCCCTGACCCGCGCGGCCACCGAGCACCTCACCCTCACCCGCGCCGGCCGGCGCCGTCCCACGGTCGTGGCCGCATGAGCCCCCGGCACAGGAGCTGCACCAGGTCGGGGTGTTCCCGGGCCGGTGCCGACGTCTGGGACGCCCTGAGCGCGTGCCCGTCCTGCCACACCCCCTACCCCACCCGTCCCACGCCATGGAAGGCCGCCACCGACATGACCATTCGCCTGGCCCGACCCGTCGTGCGGCGGGTCCTGAACCGAGTGCCTCGCCCCAAGGTCACCGCCGGCCGGGTCTGGCTGACCGTGGGCCTGAGCGTGTGGGTCCTGGACGGCGTGCACGTGGTCACGACCCCGCTGTCCTGGTCGACCTTCGACCAGGGCGCCGGACTCCTGGGAGTCGCCGGCATCGCGTCGCTGGTCTGGACCATCCGGGCCGATCGACGCCAGAACCGCGGAGTGCAATCCCTGGTCGGGTGGGTCGCTTACCCCACCACCACTGAGGACGACGAGGAGGGAGACAACGTCCCGTCCGGCGCCATGCCGGGCGGGAACCCCCACGGCAGGGAGCACCTCGACGGCTCCACCCCGGCCGGGCCGGTGCGGTTCACGGTCATCCGGGGTGGTGCTGCCGCGTGAGCACCTCTCCACATCTCCCCGGGGCTCCGCCCGCTCCGGATGGGCGTCGGCGTCGCTGGCCGTTGCTGGTCATCGGGGCCTCGGCCGGGACCGCGGTTTGGTCCGGGTGGGTCGGGCTCGGACAGCTCGTCGGGTTCGGGATCGTGCATCCGCTCCCCGGGATCTGGGATACCGCGACCCTGAACACCGCGATCACCCTGCCGGTCGGGGTCGAGGCCTACGCGATGTTCGCACTGTCCGTGGCGACCGGCAGCACCCCGATCACCCGTACCGCCCGCCGGTTCGCCTGGACCTCCTCAGTCGCGTCGTTGGCCCTGGGGATGGTCGGGCAGGTCGCCTACCACCTGATGAACGCCAACCACGTCACGGCCGCACCTTGGCCGATCGTCGCCGGAGTGTCCTGCCTACCCGTCCTCGTGTTGGGCGTCGCGAGCGTCCTGTGGCACCTGGCCAGGCAACACCCCGGCACGGACACCACCAGGGTGGGGGAGAGCGGGGAGGCGACGTCCTCGGCTGAGATCGAGGGTGCCGTCCGCCCTGCGGCAACGGCCGTAGCCCCCGGACGGACGGCCTCGGACGACGCTACGCCTGCCGGGGGCGCGGCCCCTGCGTCGGTGCCGTCCGCTCCGGCCAACAGCCCTGGGACACGTCGAGGCCGACGCTCGCAGACCGGGCGACCGGACACCGCTGCCCGGGTCGCCCGGGTCCGTGCGGCTCACCCCGACTGGTCCAGCTCCCAGGTCGCCCAGCGCCTGGGTGTCTCTGAGCGCACCGTGCGCCGCTACACCCCCGTCACCGGTCCCGGACCGGTCGACGTCCCGGCCGACCAGGACGCGGCCTGACCACCAGGAAGGAGAGACGCCATGCCGTTCACGATGCGGCTGGGACCGTTCCGGTTCGACTCCCGACGCGGAACCTTCGCCCTGCGCACCCGCCGCCTGACCCTGGAGTCCCGCACCCGCAGTGAGCGCAAGGCCAAGAAGGCACGGCGGGTCCACCGGCGTGCCGAACGCCGTATTGCTCAGATCGAGGCCATGAACGCGGCCAGACGGGCATGGTGCGGCGAACCCGATCCCACACCCACCCGATCGGCCACCGGCCGCCAGTCACCACCCCGCCTTGAGGAAACCGGTCGCCGAGCGGGCGTACGAGGCGAGCCCGTACACCGCACTTCCCCGCGCACCTCGACCGAGGACCGTCCCCCCGTCGGTCAGGGCAGCACGGGCCCGCTGGTCATCTCGCCCACCGGGCAGGTCCAGACCCGCACCGAACCCACCACGCCCGTCGCGCGCCCGCAGCCCTCGGGGGCGGGTCGGTGCGGGGAGCGCACGGCCGACGGGACCCCTTGCCGTCGGCGCGGCAAGTGCCCGTCGGGAACCCACGCGAAGCGATGACCCCGAGGTCCCCGACCCCACCCGCACGACGTGCACCACGACCACGCCGCCGACCACGACAACGGCCCGTACCGGATTCGGTGCGGGCCGGATCGATCTGGGAGTCCGGGGCACGGCCAACGCCTGCCAGCTACCGCCGTGCCCCGGCTCCGTTCTCCCACCACAGATGAGAGGGATCTCCATCATGCCCACGGCCGCCCCGCCGTACCCGCAGGACCCCGACAACCACGACGACGACAACGACCGCGACGCCCACGCCGCGGAGCAGGACACCCGCCGCACGGACGACGACCGCGACCCGGCCACCGACGGCCCAGACTCCATTCAGGAGGGCACGACGACGGACACCCAGGAGGACACCGGGGCGGACACACCCCCGGACACCGACGCGGACAGCCGCAGGGCACGCGTGGTCGATCTGGCGACCCGTCGCCTGGCCAATCGAACACCCGCACCGCCGGACACGGGGGCGGACACCGCCCCGGACACACAAGCGGACACCGAGCCGGACAACCCGGAGGACACGGGAGCGGACACCGCCTCAGCGGCTGCCGTGGCGCGGGTGCCGCGACCGCGGGGCGCGGGAGACCGCAAGGTGCTGCCGTGGTGGACGTCGTCTCGGGACGCGTTCGTGGGAGCGGTGCGCGAGTACACCCGCCACGCCGCCCGCGTGGTTGCGTTCCACACCCTGCGGATCCCCACGTACTGGGGGCGTCTGGCCCGCCGCTCCCCTCGGGGAACGGGGAAGGTGATCCGCTGGTCGTGGGAGTGGGCCACCGACGTCAACGGCCGGGTCGCACGGCGGACGCTCGCGTTCGGCCCCGGCATGGGTGGCAGCGAGGGACACGCGTTCCACCGCATCAGCGAGCAGCACAAGGAGCGAGTCCGGTTCCGCTTGGCCCTGGCTGCCGTCCTGCTGGCCGCGATGGTGATCGGCGTGTGGCAGGCGTGGGTGCGCCTGCCGCTGTGGCAGCCGATCGCCGGAACCATGGTCCTGCCGGCTCTGCTGGGGGCGCTGCACCGGGACGCGACCAAGCCGGTCCTGTCCTCGTTCGAGGCCTCGAACGTGTCCGCTCCGCGACTGACCATGGACCTGATCGCCGCCGCGCTCGGGTCTTTGGGCATCGCCGAGCTGAACAAGGGCCTCAAGCTCGGGGAGTTGCAGTTCGTGGCACCGGGCGTCCACCGTGACGGTCCCGGGTGGCGGGTCGACGTCAACCTTCCCGGGGGTGTGACTGCCGGGGACGTCGCCGAACGCCGTGACCGCCTGGCCTCGGGCCTGCGGCGTCCGCTGTCGTGCGTGTGGCCAGAGACCGACCACGACGAGCACCCCGGACGGCTGGTCCTGTGGGTGGGGGACAAGCCCATGCACAAGACGACCCCCAAGCCCTGGCCCCTGGCGACCAAGGGCAGAGTGAACCTGTTCGAGTCGTTCCCGCTGGGCACCGACCAGCGCGGCCGGCCGCAGTTCCTGACCCTGATGTTCGCGTCCATGCTGATCGGGGCCGTCCCGCGGATGGGCAAGACGTTCACCCTGCGCCTGATCCTGCTCGCGGCCGCCTTGGATCCCACCAGCGAGCTGCACGTCTACGACCTCAAGGGCGGAGCCGACCTGCGGCCCCTGGGCTTGGCCGCGCACCGGTTCCGCTCCGGGTACGACACCCCCGACCTCCAGTACGTCCTGGACGGACTGCGAGCCGTGACAGCGGAGATGTCCCGCCGCTACAAGACCCTCGGGACCCTCAGCGAGTGGGAATGCCCCGAAGGTAAGGTCACCCCCGAACTGGCCGCACGGCGCACCCTGGGCCTGCACGCTCTGCTGGTGGCCCTGGACGAGTGCCACTACCTGCTCGATCACCCCGAGTACGGGCCCGAGGCCGTGGCCCTGTGCACCGACCTGGTCAAGCGCGGCCCGGCCGTGGGCATCATCGTGATCCTGGCGACCCAGCGCCCGGACGCGAAGTCGATCCCGCGGGACATCTCCGCCAACGCCGTCCTGCGGTACTGCCTCAAGGTCACCGGCCAGACCGAGAACGACATGGTGCTCGGGACCTCGGCGTACAAGTCCGGAGTCCGGGCCACGATGTTCGCCCGCAACGACAAGGGCATCGGCTACCTGGTCGGTGAAGGCGCTGACCCGGTCATCGTGCGCACGACCTACCTGGACGCCGTCCAGGCCCGTGCGATCGCCGAACGGGCCCGCACGATGCGCCAGCAGGCCGGGACGCTGTCCGGGCACGCCGCGGGCATCGACGACCAGCCCACCGAGCCCGAGCAGGCACCCACGATCCTCGACGATCTGCTCGCGGTCATGCCCGCGGGGGAGCCCCGGGTGTGGTCGGACGTCCTGATCGAACGCCTGGCCCAGTACCGCCCTGCCACCTACACCGGGTGGGCCCCGGTCGACCTGGGCAACGCCCTGGCCCCGTTCGGCGTCGAGACCGTCCAGATCGGCAAGCGCATCGCCGGCCGGTTCGTGAACCGCCGGGGAGTGGACCGGACCCACATCCTCACGGCGATCACCGAGCGTGACCGCGCGCGGGGTGAGTGAGCCCGCTATCGCCCCCGCCCGACCCCGCTATCGATAGCAGGGTCGCTATCACCCCACTATCACCCCCTGCCCAGCACTGACACCCACCAGCAGGGGGTGATAGCGGCCCCAACACCGGAGACAAAACCCCAGGTCAACCCTCCAGCGACACCCCTTCGCCGGTGCCGCTATCACCCCGCCACCCCATCCATGTCGATCACACAGAGTGACCGTGATGGGTGACGGTGACCCTCGCCCTCCGGGCGCCCGCGCGGATGCGGCGAACTCGGTCGACGCCCGTCAGATGCTCACGCCCGGGTGCTCAGCACGGCCACGGCCCCGGCACCAGGGCACTCCCCAACGGCTTCAGGAGCTCACACATGCCCCCGCGCTACCCCGAACCATCCCTGACCGTTTCCCACCGCTCACCGGGCCGTCATCGGCCCGCACCGCCACCGACCGCGCCGGTTCCCAGACCGGTCGGCCTGCCCACGACACCGACGCTGTTGGTCGCCCCGCTCGCCGAGTACGCGCTGCTGGGCGCCGCGATGACCTTCCCCAGCCACGCCGCCCAGATCCTGGACGGCACCAACGACGGCGACTTCGCCGACACCCTCAACCGCCACGTGCACGCCGCAATCCTGGGCGTGCTCGACCAAGTGCCGGGCCTGCCCGAACCGGCCGTCGTCCTCGCGGGCCTGCACGCGGCAGGGGCCCAGGACCACAACCCCGGCACCTGGCCCATCCGCCTGGCGACCGCCCTGCACCACGCTTGCGTGCCCCAGGCCGCCCCCGCGGTACACCGGGCCCTGATCCACGCCCGGATCCGCCGCGAGGCCGACGCGCACGCTCGTCGACTCCACCAGGCAGCTACCCGCGGATCCCTGGTCGACCTGCACGCCGTGCTCGTCGAGGGCACGCGGACGCTGGGCGCCCAGCTCGCCCGCCTGGCCCAGGCACCCGCCCAGTACCTGGCCACCTCCGCCGGGGCACACCGCTCCGACTGGGAGGCCGCGTGAACGCATCCCCCGGAGGTCCTCCGATCGCCGCTCAACCCATCCCAGGCACTCTTGACGGAGCACGGATCCTGGACGCGATCCGCGCGACCCTGCTGCGGTTCGTGGTCCTTCCCACCGATGCGGCGGCCGATGCGGTCGTGCTCTGGATCGCCGCCACCCACGCTCAACTGTGCTGGGCGTGCGCACCCCGCCTGGTCATCCGAGCCCCGGAGAAGCGCTGCGGAAAGTCCAGACTGCTGGACCTGATCGAGGCCCTGTGCTGGCAGGCCCTGATCACTGTGAACGCCTCACCCGCAGCGATCTACCGATCCATTGGCACCGACGACCCACCGACCCTGCTGATCGACGAGTCCGACACGATCTTCGGCCCGAAAGCCGCCGACGCCAACGAGGACCTGCGCGGCCTGCTCAACGCCGGGCACCAGCGCAACCGGCCCGCCCTGCGCTACAACGCGGCCACCCAGACCGTGGAGAAGATCGCCACGTTCGCCATGGCCGCACTCGCCGGTATCGGGGCCATGCCCGACACCATCGAAGACCGCGCCGTGGTCATCCGCATGCGCCGCCGCGCACCCGGGGAGGTCGTCCACCCCTACCGCTACCGGCGCGACGCTCCCGCCCTCGCCCAACTCGCCCGGACCCTGCACGCATGGGTCCGGGCCCAGGCGAACGCCCTGGAGGAAGCCACTCCGGACATGCCCCTGGAGGACCGCGCCGCCGACACCTGGGAGCCCCTGATCGCCATCGCCGACGCCGCGGGTGGCACCTGGCCCGACCGGGCCCGCTCCGCCGCCCTGGTGCTCACCGCCGAGCACGCCGCGACCACCGACACCCCCGCCACCGTGCGGCTGCTGGCCGACTGCCGCCGCGCGTTCGGGTCTAGCGCCGAGATCCCCACCGAGGAACTCCTCGCCCGCCTCAAAGCCGACCCCGAAGCACCGTGGGCCACCTGGGGAGGCCGCCCCGACGGCCTGACCGCCATGAAGCTCGGCGCGATCCTGCGCGAGTACGACATCACCTCACGGAACCTGCGGTTCCCTCCGGCCGCCTGGCCCTCCTTGGGCACCAGCACTGGACAGGCCAAGGGCTACCGGCGCGAGGACTTCACCGACGCCTGGGAGCGCTACTGCTCCAAGGACGACACCTTGTTCGAAACCGAGAGTGACGGGATGGTGCCGTCGCTGCTCGCGGTCGTGCCGTTCGCGCCCCCGGCCCGTCCCAGCCGTCCCAGGGCGTCCCAAGTCCGGTAACCGCAGGTCAATCGGCCGAATGGCTGGGACGGCTTGTTGCCCCGGGACGGCTCAAGCCGTCCCACCCATTCAAGCCGTCCCAGCCGACTATGCCCCTGAACAGCAGAAACGCCCGAACGGTACGGCTGGTACGGCTGGTACGGCTCCACCCACGAACCAATGCCCAGGAAACTCCCAGGATTCTACGACTGTCACTCACCGCGACGAGCGGAGCCACGATCGCTCGCCAGTCACCGACTACCGGAGGAACCGCCCCTTGGCTGCCCGCCACCCATCCGAGAATCTGTCAAGTCCACTCACCCGGATCTCGAACCACCGTGCCGACGCTCCGCTGCTGTATCGAGTTGCGGACGCCGCTCAGGTGTTGAGTCTGAGCCGCAGCGTCGTATTCGATCTCATGCGAACCGGACGGCTTCACTCTGTGAAGGAAGGTCGAACCAGACTCATTCCGGTTTCCGCCATCAGGGATTACATCGCCCTGCTGGAGCGGGAGGCCGCCTGATGACGAAGAGACGCAGTCGAGGAGACGGCGGCCTGCATTGGGACGAGCGCCGTCAACGTTGGATAGCCACTGCCAGCCTGGGGTTCGATCCGGCAGGAAAGCGGATCGTCAAGCGAGGCAGTGGCAGGACCAAGACGGAGGCCAAGGGCAAGCTCAAGGAAATCCTGCGTGACTACGGGGACGGGCTTGCCATTGCTCCGGACGGATACACTGTGGCTCACGCCGTGAGTGACTGGCTAAACTACGGGTTGAACAGTCGGAGCGCGTCCACTGTCACCACTAACGAAATTCTCTGTCGAATTCATGTGATTCCAGGTCTTGGGGCGAGGAAGCTCCGGGATCTCAGCGCAGATGACGTGGACAAGTGGTTGGCCGAGAAGGCGAAGACCTTGAGTACCCGTACCCTCCAAAGTCTTCACTCTTGTCTCAACCGTGCAATCAGGCGGGCCATGGCCCGTGACAAAGTCAAGCGCAACGTGGTGACACTATGCGCCGTGCCGCAGGGACAACCGGGCAGGCCATCCAAGGCGCTCACACTTGCCCAGGCTGAAGCTGTGCTCGTCGGCGCAGAAGCCAACAGAATGCGTGCCTATATCGTCATGTCCCTACTGACGGGAGCGCGAACCGAGGAACTGCGCGCGCTCACGTGGGACGACGTATTCCTGACAGGGAACGCTGACGCTGATCCACCCGTGCCCCCGCATGTGGCCGTGTGGCGCTCAGTGCGAGCGGGAGGGGACACCAAGACCAAGAAGTCGCGTCGGACGCTGGCGCTGCCACGGCGATGCATCGATGCGCTGGAATGGCAGCGCCAGAGCCAAGTGGAGGAACGTGAGATTGCGGGAGACAGGTGGAAGGAGCATGGATTGGTGTTCACCTCGAAAGTGGGTACTCCGCTCGATCCCTCGCATGTCAGACGCGACGTCCGGGTCGCAATCAAGGACATCGAAGGACTCGACCCGGAGGAGTGGACTCCGAGAGAGCTGCGTCACAGCTTCGTCTCGCTGCTCTCGGACGGCGGTGTCTCGTTAGAGGAGATCTCCCGCCTAGTAGGCCACAGCAGCACGGCTGTCACGGAACTTGTCTACCGCAAGCAGATTCGCCCGGTCGTACAAACCGGCGCTATCGCCATGAATCGAATCTTCGGCAAGTAGGGAGATCACGATGCCCCCAGGAGCAAGAGTGATCATCTGACGTGGTGGGACGAGAGTAGGCGTCGAGCGAACGCTGTGCATGCGGTCAGGTCGCCAGCGTGACATGTCGGTGGTGT